>SLAO01000090.1 GCA_007126835.1 Nitriliruptorales bacterium
ACCCCAAGGCTGTCCGGGCGTCCGCCGGCTCCCTGTTCCACCTGCCCGTCGTCGACGGCGTCGACCCCGTGGCGACCGTCCGCGCGGCGTCAGAGCGCGGCCTGACCGCCGTCGCCGCCGATGCTGGCGGGGCCGTCGCCCACACCGACGCAAACCTCGCCGGCCCGGTGCTGCTGGTGCTCGGCGGGGAGGCCCACGGCGTGCCCGCAGCCGTGACCGCGGCATGCGATTTGACCGTGCGCGTGCCGATGGCCGGCGGCGACCGGCCCGGGTGGCGAGGGGCAGCCGAATCCCTGAACGTGGCTGCGACCGCCGCCGTGTTGTGCTTCGAGGCCGCGCGCCAGCGGGGACTACGATGACCGGGAGGGTGCACCAGTGACCGCAGACGCGGTGGACGCGGTCCTCGCCGCTCCGCAGACACTGGAGGTGCTGCCCGACCCGGTGGTGATCGTCGACCCCGGCGGGGTGGTCGTGGCTGCCAACTCCTTGGCCGTTCGCCTGGTCGGGCGCGACCCGACGGGGACTGCCGCGGCCGGGTCGCTGCGGATGGCCGACGAGGCTGGCACCGACTGGTGGAAGGCCGAGCGCCCCACCAAGGCCGACGCGCGATTGCTCCCCCGGATCCCCGAGCGCGACCTGGTCTTGTCCACCGACGCCGAGTCGCGCCCGGTGATCCTGACCGGACGCCGCGTCCCGCGGTCTGACGGTGTCTGGCTGGTCCTGTCGCTGCGCCGCGCCGACCGCCGCCGGCGCCTCGACGCCGGCCGCTCCGACCTGGTGGCCACCGTCAGCCACGAGCTGCGGTCGCCGCTGACCGCGGTAAAGGGGTTCACCAAGACCCTGCTCGTCAAGTGGGACCGGTTCACCGACGAGCAGAAGCGGCACATGCTGACCACCGTCAACGCCGACGCGGATCGCGTCACCCGCTTGCTCGGCGAGCTGCTCGATGTCAGCCGCATCGACGCCGGCCGGTTGCAGCTGCGTCGGCGGATGCTCGCGGTGCGCCCGGTGGCCGACCGGGTCGCCGGCCGCTTCGCCGCGGGCGAACCCTCGGTCCAGCTGCACGTGGCAGTGCCCGCCGACCTGCCCGAGGTGTACGCCGACGAGGACAAGATGGAGCAGGTGCTGACCAACCTCGTCGAGAATGCCGTCAAGTACGGCGCCGGCAAGATCGGCGTGCACGCTGTCGCTGGGCCCGACGTCGTCCGCGTCAGCGTGACCGACGAGGGTGGGGCGATCGCGGCCGAGCACCTGCCGCACCTGTTCGCGAAGTTCTACCGTCGGGCCGGTGAGCGGCACACCGGGACGGGCCTCGGCTTGTACATCTCGAAGGGCATCGTCGAGGCTCACGGAGGGCGCTTGTGGGCCGAGAGCGCACCCGACCGCGGCACCTTGTTCCACGTTGAGCTCCCCCGAGGGGGACTCGAACTCGCCGGCATCACGCCGGCCGACCACCGGGATGAACGACCATGAGCCATGCTGAGGGCGGCACCACCCACGCGACCGAGCCCGACCGTCTGCGCGACGAGGCCCTGCAGGCGATCGCGTCCGCGCGCGACCTCGACGAGCTCGACGAGGTGCGCACACGGCATCTGGGCAAGCGCTCCGGTCTCGCGGCCTTGCAGCGCACCCTCGGCCAGCTCGACCCTGACGAGCGCCGGAAGCGCGGGCAGGCGATCAACGCCGCCCGCACCGCTTTGGCCGAGGCCGAAGCGGCCCGCCGCGCACAGCTCGAGGCCCAGCGCGACCAGGTGCAGCTGGCGGCCGAGGCGATCGACGTCACCCTGCCCCCGCGAACCCCGGCCAGGGGGCGGCTGCATCCCGTGCATGAGACCATGGAGGCGATGCTCGACGTGCTCACCGGCCTCGGCTACCGGGTCGCCGAGGGCCCCGAGGTCGAGACCGACTGGCACAACTTCGACGCGCTCAACACCCCGCCGGACCATCCGGCGCGCAGCTTGCAGGACACCATCTACGTCCACCGCCTCGACGGCTCCACGCAGCTGGCCGAGGACGGCCCGACCGGCGTGCTGCTGCGGACGCAGACCTCGCCGATGCGGATCCGTGCGATGCAGTCGTCGCAGCCCCCGCTATACGTCGCGGTGCCGGGCCGGGTGTACCGCAGCGACACGCCGGATGCCACGCACCTGCCGATGTTCCACCAGATCGAGGGCCTGGCGGTCGACACCGACCTGTCGTTCGCGGACTTGAAGGGCAGCCTCGAGGTCGCCGCAAAGGCGCTGCTCGGCGAGGACGTGGCCCTGCGCTTCCGCCCGCACTTCTTCCCGTTCACCGAGCCGTCGTGCGAGCTCGACGCCTTCTACGCAGGGCGGTGGATGGAACTGCTCGGCGCCGGCATGGTGCACCCCAATGTGCTCGCAGCCGGCGGCTACGACCCGGACCGCTACCAGGGCTTCGCGTGGGGCATGGGCGTGGACCGGATGGCGATGCTGCGTCACGACATCGCCGACCTGCGACTGTTCATCGAGAACGACCTGCGCTTCCTGCAAAGCCTGTAGCCCGCTGGCCGCGAGCCTGTAGCCGCCCCCCAAGCCTGTAGCCGTCACCCCGAGCTTGTAGCCCCCAGCCCCTGAGCCCCGAGACCCATACGAGGAGACCAGCCGTGCGCGTCCCGCTGTCGTGGCTGACCGAGTACGTCGACCCTGGTTTGTCGGCCGAGCAGCTCGCCGACGTGTTGACCATGGGCGGGCTCGAGGTCGAAGCCATCGAGCGCCCCACCGGCGGCACCCGCGGGGTGCGTGTGCTCGAGATCCTCGACATCGCCAAGATCGAGGGGTCGGACAAGCTGCATCTCGTTCACGCGACGGATGGTGACGAGACGTGGGAGGTCGTCGCCGGGGCGTCCAACTTCTCCGCCGGTGACAAGGTGGCGGGTGCGCTGCCGGGCGCGGTGCTGCAGGGAAGCTTCGAGGTCGGCCGGCGCAAGATGTTCGGGCACACGTCCAACGGCATGCTCGCCTCGGCCCGCGAGCTCGGCGTCGGCGAGGACCACTCGGGCATCTGGGTGCTCGACGACAACGCCCCGGTCGGTGCCGACGTCACCGAACTGCTCGACCTCGACGACCCGGTGCTCGTGCTCGACGTGACGCCAGACCGCGGATACGGCCTGAGCTTGCACGGCCTGGCGCGGGACATCTCCGCTCTGACGGGCGCCGAGCTGCGGCTGCCCGCCAGTCAAGCGCCGACCGGCGACCCCGGCGTGCCGGTGACCATCGCCGACCCCGACCGGTGCCGGCGTTTCGACGCCCGCACGATCCGAGGGGTCAGCGTCAGACCGTCGCCGGCGTGGCTGCAGCGCCGCTTGGCAGCCGCCGGGATGCGCCCGGTCTCAGGCATCGTCGACGCCACCAACGCCGCCATGCTCGAGACCGGCAACCCCATCCACGCGTACGACTTGGCGCTGCTGACCGGGCCAGCGATCGAGGTCCGCGTCGCCCGCGCCGGCGAGCGGCTGACCACCCTGGACGGGGTCGAGCGCGCCCTGTCGACCGACGACCTGCTCATCTGCGACGCCGGTGGACCGATCGCTTTGGCCGGGGTCATGGGCGGGGAGCCGACCGAGATCAACCCGTCCACGTCCGACGTGCTGCTCGAGGTGGCGAACTTCACCCCGCAGACGGTCCTGCGCACCGCGCGACGCCACGGGTTGCACACCGAGGGTTCCAAGCGCTGGGAGCGCTCCGTCCCACCCGAGAGCGCCCCGCTGGCGGCCACGCGATGCGCCCAGCTGATCACCGAGGTGGCGGGCGGCAGCGTCGTCGGTGGCGCCGACCACTACCCCTCGCCGCCGGCACGTCCGGTCATCCGGTTGCGAACCCAGCACGCACGTAGCCGCCTCGGCGTCGACCTTGATCCGTCCACGCAGGCGTCCTTGCTCGAGCGCATCTCGTGCACCGTGGTTCCCGCGGGCGAGGACCTCGACGTCACGCCGCCGACCTACCGCCCCGACTTGCTCGTCGAGGCCGACTTGCACGAGGAGATCGTGCGGGTGCACGGGTACGCCCGTGTGCCCACCCGGGTGCCCTCGAGTGGGCAGGTTGGCCGGCGCACACCCGAGCACGAAGCGCGTCGAGCGATGCGGCGCATGCTCGCGGGGGGTGGCTGGACCGAGGTCATGCCCTTCCCGTTCATCGCTGACGCCGACATCGACGCGCTCGGGCTGCCCGACGCCGACCGCCGGCGGGGGACCGTCCCGCTGGTCAACCCCCTGTCGCAGGAGGAGGCGGTCCTGCGCACCACGCTGGTGCCGAGCCTGCTGCGCGTGCTGCGCCACAACGTCAACCGGCAGCGTGCTGACGTGGCGGTATTCGAGATCGGGCATGTGTACCTACCGCCCACAGAAGACGACCCGGGTGCCGATGGGGGGCCCGAACAAGTCACGCTGCCCGCCGAGCCGCAGGTGCTCGGCCTCGCCGCCTGCGGCGCGTTCGAGGCCGCGCGCCACGACTCGCCCGGTCGGCCGGCTGACCTGCACGACCTGCTCGGTGCGGTGGATCTGGTGCGCGACGCGGTCGGGCGAGCGCCCGTGGCGGTCACACCGACCGACGAGGCGCCCTACCACCCCGGTCGCGCCGCCCGTCTCGCGCTGGACGGCGCCGAGCTCGGCACGGTCGGCGAACTGCACCCGCGCGTCGCCGAGGCCTTCGAGGTCCCGCCGCGGACGCTGGTCGGCGAGGTGCGTCTGGATGCGCTGCTCGACGGCGGGATCCGACCGCGAGTGGCGGCCGTCCCGTCCGCGCTGCCGCCCATCCGCTTCGACGTCGCCGTTGTCGTGGATGAGGACGTGCCTGCGGCCGACGTTGCCGACGCGGTTTCGGCGGGGGCTGGTCCGGCCCTGGCCGAGTGCGCGCTGTTCGATGTCTACCGCGGGCCGTCGGTCGGCGAGGGACGCAAGAGCCTGGCCTACCGCCTGCGTCTTGAGGACCCCGAGCGTCAGCTCACCGACGCCGACGAGTCGGCCGCCATCGACGGGGTCGCCGCCAGCGTGGAGGCCCGCGTGGGTGGGATGCTCCGCCGCTGACCGGCCTGCGCGCCGGCCGGCCTTCTCATCCCTGATTGCACAACCGCGACTGTCCCCTCCACGTCGCCCGTACCCACGCGCGTGCAGGGATCAGCCGCTCGTGCGGTCGCGTGTCGCCGTAGCGCCCGGTCAGGGTGGCGTTTGCGACAAGCGGGGGTGGGGTCGGGGGTGGCGTGTCGCCGTAGCGCCCGGTCAGGGTGGCGTTTGCGACAAGCGGACCCTGCGGGAGCCTGGATCAGCGGCCGAAGCGGCTCTCGGAGCCGACAGCGCGAGACCCCCAGGTTGCACGTCCGACGACCCGGACTGTATGGTTATTCGCAATGTTGAATAAATCAGGGGCAGTGCAGGTCGCGACAGGGATCGTCGGGGGGTCAGGCTACGGCGGAGCCGAGCTCATCCGCCTGATCTCCGGACATCCCGGCCTGGCGTTGGAGGCGATCGCCGCCGGCTCCAGCGCCGGAGCGCGCATCGACGAAGCGCTCCCACACCTCGCCGGGCTGCCCGCAACCGACGGTGTCTTCTTGCCGGCCGAGCCCGACGCCCTCTCGGGGTGTGACCTAGTGTTCCTGGCCACCCCGCACGCAACGAGCCTCGAGCTGGCCCCGGGCTTGCTGGACCACGGCGCCACGGTGGTCGACCTGTCAGGGGCGTTCCGGCTCGACGCCGCCACGTTCGAAACGTGGTACGGGCTCGAGCACACCGCAGCCGACCTCGCACCGGCTCCGTACGGGCTGCCCGAGCTGTTCCGCTCCACGCTACGCGGAGCGCGGCTGATCGCCGGGCCGGGTTGCTACCCCACGGCGACCCTGTTGGCCCTCGCGCCCCTGGCCGGGATCGTCGAACCGGACAGCGTCGTGGTGGTTGGCATGTCCGGGACATCAGGGGCGGGCAAGGGCCTGCGCGACGACCTGCACTCCAGCCACGCGTTCGGCAACGCTGCGGCCTACGGCGCGCCGGGGCACCGCCACACTCCGGAGATCGAAGCACGGTGGGCCGAGGCCGCCCGCCTCGCTGGAACGGCGGACAACGCCAGCCTGGAGAACGGCGAGGGTGCCCCATTGACGTTCGTCCCGCACCTCATCCCGACCGCCCGCGGCCAGCTGTGCACGGTCAGCGCCGCGCTGCGTGTCGGCGCAACGGCTGCCGACGTCGGCGACCGTTTCACCGGAACGTACAAGGGCGTGCCGTTCGTCACGGTCCTCGGCGACGGGGTCTGGCCGGCGACGACCCACGTGGTCGGCGGCAACGCCGCGCACATCGGTGTCGCCACCGATGCCAGGAGCGGCCGCGTCACCGTGTCGTGCGCGATCGACAACCTTATCAAGGGAGCGTCGGGCCAGGCCCTCCAGGCCGCCAACGTCGCGCTCGGACTCGATGAGACTCTCGGCCTGACACCCGCGGGGCTCTACCCATGAGCTCCGATCCCCAGCCAGCGGCGTCGGAACGGGCGTCGGAACAGACGCCGGGACAGGCGTCGGGACAAGCGCCGGCGCAGCAGGGCCACGTTCTGCCAACCCCCTGGCATGGTCCGCCCACGACGTCCGCGACGATCACCGCGCGGACCGGCGGCGTGTGCGCCGTCTCCGGCATCCGCGCAGCGGGGGTGACCGCTGGGCTCAAGCGCAGCGGGCGCCGCGACCTCGCCCTCGTGGAGGCGGGACGCCCGGTCACCGCCGCCGGAGTCCAAACTCGCAACCAGGTTCAAGCCGCCCCCGTGACTGTCACCGCTCGGCACCTCGAGGCCGGGTACGCCCAAGCGGTGCTGTTGAACAGCGGCAGCGCCAACGCCTGCACTGGGCCCGACGGCCTGCGACTGGCCGAACGCAGCGCCGCGAGCACCGCCGAGGCGCTGGGGTGTCGGCCCGAGGAAGTGCTGCTGGCCTCCACCGGGGTGATCGGCGTGGCCATCCCGCGCCAGCCGCTGCTCGACGGCATCCCGATGGTGGTCGCCGAACTGGGCGACCGCGGCGGATCCGACGCCGCCGAGGCGATCCGCACCACCGACACCTTTGCCAAGGAGGCCGGCGTCGACGTCGCCGACGAGAGCGGCCGCTGTGCGGTCGGTGGCATGGCCAAGGGCTCCGGCATGATCGCCCCGGGCATGGCCACCATGCTGTGCGTCGTCACCACCGACGCGTCGCTGTCGGCCGAGGAGGCGCAGGAGATTTTGTCCACGGCCGTGGCCCGGACGTTCGACCGCATCACCGTCGACGGGTGCATGTCCACCAACGACGCGGTGTTGCTGCTGGCCACCGGCGACGCAGCGCGCCCGCCGGACCCCGCCGCCGTGGCCGATGGCATCACCGCGGTCTGCGGCGACCTGGCCGAGCAGATCGTGCGTGACGGCGAGGGCGCGTCACGGTTCGTGCGGCTGACCGTCTCCGGCGCCGCTGACGAAGCGTCAGCTGCGACCGTGGCTCGTGCGGTGGCCGACAGCGTCCTGGTGCGCACGGCCATCGCCGGGGGAGACCCCAACTGGGGTCGCATCCTGGGAGCCGTGGGCGCCAGCGGGGTGCCGATCGACCCCGACCGCATCACGGTTGCCTTCGGGGACGTCACCGTGTGCCGGGACGGCGTCGCCGCCCCCTTCGACCCGGCGGCGGCTTCGGCGGCGCTGTCAGGACCCGACGTCGACCTTGTCGTCGACCTCGGCGCCGGCACGCACACCGCGACGGTGCTGACCTGCGACCTCACTCACGACTACGTGACCATCAACGCGGAGTACACCACGTGAGTCCCGCCGGACCTCCCGACCTGACCGACCGCACCAAGGTCGCACAGGACAAAGCGCGCGTGCTGCGCGAAGCCCTGCCGTGGATCACCCGCTGGTCCGGACGCACCGTGGTCGTCAAGTACGGCGGCAACGTCGCCACCGGCGACGACGGGCCCGACGAGGCCACGGCTGCCTTCGCCGCCGACATCGCCTTGATGCGCTCTGTCGGGGTGCGCGTCGTCGTGGTTCACGGCGGGGGTCCGCAGATCTCCTCTCTCGGTGCCCGGCTGGGCTTGGAGCCCACGTTCGTTGACGGGCAGCGAGTCACCGACGCGGCCACCCTGGAGGTCGTGCGCCTGGCCCTGCTCGGACAGGTCAACCCTTGGCTCGTCGGGCTGATAGACACCGCCGGCGCGCCCGCGACCGGGGTGTCAGGCACCGACGCGGGGCTGATCACCGCCCGTCCGGCCGATCCGGCGCTGGGCCACGTCGGAGACATCGCCGCCGTCGACGCAACGCTCCTGCGAGGCATCCTCGACGAGGGCGTCGTGCCGGTCGTGGCCACGCTGGGCCGCGGCACCGACGGGGCGGTGTTCAACATCAACGCCGACCGCGTCGCCGGCGCCATCGCGACCGCGCTGTCGGCCGACAAGCTGATCTACCTCACCAACGTCCCCGGGCTGTACGAGCACTTCGGCACCGACGAATCCGCGCTGCTGTCGGAGGTCGGCGTCAACCGCCTGCGCCGCATGGTGGACGCGGGGGAGCTGCGCACCGGGATGGTGCCCAAGATCCGCTCGGTCGTCGATGCCCTCGATGGGGGCGTGGCCCAGGCTCACCTGCTCGACGGCCGGATCGAGCACGCGCTGCTGCTGGAGGTCTTCACCGACGAGGGCGTCGGCACGATGGTGTCACCAGAGGAGAGCGCATGACCGACCACACGCCGGCAGGCATCGATCAGATCGCCGCGCGCGAGCAGGCCGCCCTGCTGCCCACCTACGCGCGTCAGCCGGCGGCGTTCGTCGAGGGCTCGGGCGCTCGGCTGATGGATGTCGAGGGGCGCAGCTACCTCGACTTCCTGTCCGGGTTGTCGGTGACCTCTCTCGGGCACGCCAATCCCGCCGTCGCCACCGCAGTCAGTCGCCAGGCCCACGCGCTGGTGCACGTGTCGAACCTGTACTACACGGAGCCGCAGATCACCCTGGCCGAGCGCTTGAAAGCGACGCTGGGCTGGCCCGACGGGCGGGCCTTCTTCTGCAACTCGGGTGCAGAGGCCAACGAAGCCGCGATCAAGCTCGCCCGGCGCTTCGGCAAGGCCACCAACCCGTCGAAGTTCCGCGTCGTCGCCCTGGAGGGTGGCTTCCACGGCCGCACGCTCGCGTCGCTGCGAGCTACCGGGACCCCGGAGAAGCACGTCCCCTTCGAGCCGCTGGGCGACTGGGTGACCCATGTGCCCCACGACGACCCGGCCGCGCTGTCGGGCGCCGTCAACGACGACGTGTGCGCGGTCCTGCTGGAGGTCGTCCAGGGCGAAGCCGGCGTCAGACCGGTGCCCCATGAGGTCCTTGCGGCCGCCCGCGAAGCCTGCGACCGGCACGGCGCGCTGCTGATCGTCGACGAGGTGCAGACCGGCATCGGTCGGCTGGGTGCCTGGTACGGGTGGCAGACCACCGGGGTGACGCCCGACGTCGTGTGCCTGGCCAAGGCGCTGGCCAACGGGTTGCCGATCGGGGCGATCGTCGCGCGGGGACAGGCCGCCGGCGCGTTCGCGGCCGGTGACCACGCCAGCACGTTCGGCGGTGGGCCGGTGATGTGCGCCGCGGCGCTGGCAGTGCTCGACGAGATCGAGCAGCAGGGGCTCGTCGCGCGCGCGGAGGAGATGGGCGCGGTGATGCATGCGCACCTGGAGGGGCTGATCGCCGCGCACACGCTGGCGGTGGGGGTCCGGGGTCGCGGCCTGCTCCAGGCCCTCGTGCTCGACCGGCCCGTGGCCGGCGCGGTCGCCGCAGCGGCGCTCGAGGACGGTCTGGTGGTCAACGCCGTCGCCCCTGACGCGGTGCGGTTGGCGCCCCCGCTGATCATCGGCGAAGCGGATCTCGCGACCATGGCCGCCGTGCTCGACGCGGCGCTGACCCGCGTGGCTGATCAGGAGGGAGCGATCCCGTGACCCGCCATTTCCTCACCGTCGCCACGCTGTCCAGCGAGCAACTCGTCACGCTGCTGGACCGCGCCGACGGCCTCAAAGCCGATCGGGCCAGCGGCCGCACGCATGACGAGCTTTCGGGCCGCTCGGTCGGCATGATCTTCGAAAAACCCTCGACGCGCACCCGGGTGTCGTTCGAGGTCGGCCTGACCGAGCTCGGTGCGCATCCGGTGGTGCTGTCCGCCTCGGAGCTGCAGCTCGGACGCGGTGAGACCGTCGAGGACACCGCCAGAGTGCTGTCGCGCTACCTGCACGGGCTCGTGGTGCGCACGTTCGCCCAGGCCCGCCTCGACGCGCTGGCCTCAGCCGGTTCCATCCCGGTGATCAACGCCCTGTCCGACGAGGCCCATCCCTGCCAGGCGCTGGCGGATCTGCAGACCATCCGGGAGCGGCTCGGCGGGCTGGAGGGGCGTCGCCTGTGCTATCTGGGTGACGGGAACAACGTCGCGCACTCGCTGCTGGAAGCCGGGGCGCTAGTCGGCATGGACGTGGTTGTCGGCCATCCCCCGGGCTACGCTCCCGACCCCGCGACCGTTGAGCATGCCAGCGCGATCGCCCAGCGCACCGGCGGTCGGGTCGGCGCCACCACGGACCCGACAGCGGCCGCGACCGATGCCGACGTGCTCTACACCGACGTGTGGGCCAGCATGGGCCAGGAGGCCGAGGCCGACGCTCGCGCCGCGTCGTTCGCCCCGTATCGCTTGGACCATCGGGCGCTCGAGGTCGCCGCCGACAACGCGCTGGTGATGCACTGCCTGCCGGCCCACCGTGGCGAGGAGATCAGCGCCGAAGCGATGGACGGGCCCCAGTCGGTCGTGTGGGACCAGGCCGAGAACCGGCTGCACGCACAGAAGGCCCTGCTGCTCGAGTTGCTCGCGTGAGCAGCGCCATGCCTGCGACCTCCGCCCGCGAGCACCGTCAGCGCCTCGTTCGGGTCCTCGTGGCGCGCTACGAGGTCACCAGCCAGGCCGAGCTGGTGGACCTGCTGGCGCGCGAAGGCGTCGAGGCGACCCAGGCGACGGTCAGCCGCGACCTCGACGAGCTCGGCATCGGCAAGCAGCGCGGCGCGGACGGTCGCCTCGCCTACGCCCTGCCCGAGCCTGGTGGGCTCGCCCAGGTGCTGCGCCAGTTCGCCACGACGATCGACGCGTCGGGCAATCTCGCGGTCGTGCGCACCCCGCCGGGAGCGGCCGCGGCGGTGGCCAGCGCGATCGACTCCGCCGACCTGCCCGGCGTGCTGGCCACCGTCCAAGGCGACGACACGCTGCTCGTCGTGGCCGTTGAGGGCGAGACCGGCGCCGCCCTGGCCGCTCGCCTCTCTGACCTCAAGTACGCCAACCCGGTGAGAGCCGGCGAGCCGTCTGCGCCGTCTGCGCCGGCTGCGCCTGCTGAGCCGTCGGCGCATCCTGCACCCCGACCTGCCGACTACGACCAGGAGCTGCTGTCATGACCTCCCCCCGCCTCGTTCTCGCGTACTCCGGCGGGCTCGACACGTCCGTGGCGATCCGCTGGCTGGCTGAGCACAAGGGCTACGAGACAATCGCCCTCGCCATCGACGTCGGGCAGGCCGCGCCCGGCGAGATGGACCGGGTGCGCCAGCGCGCGCTCGACTGCGGCGCAGTCGAATCGCTCGTCGTCGACGCCAAGCAGGAGTTCGCCGACGACTTCGTCAGCCACGCCATCGCCGCCAACGCCTTGTACATGGGCAAGTACCCGCTGGTCTCGGCGCTGTCGCGCCCCCTGATCACCCGCCACCTGGTGCAGGCCGCCCATGAGCACGGCGCGCAAGCGATCGGGCACGGCTGCACCGGCAAGGGCAACGACCAGGTGCGCTTCGAGGTGACCGCCATGGCGATCGCGCCCGACCTCACCGTCGAGGCGCCCATCCGCGAGTGGGGCCTGACGCGCGACGCCGCGATCGCCTGGGCCATCGAGCGGAACATCCCGATCCCCGTCGGCAAGGACAGCCCGTACTCGATCGACGAGAACCTGTGGGGGCGCACCGCCGAGTGCGGGATCCTCGAGGACCCCTGGGCGCAGCCGCCCGAGGACGTCTACGAGCGATCGGCCGCGCTGGCCGACACGCCCGACGAGCCCGAGGAGCTGACGCTGACCTTCGTGGACGGCCGTCCCGTCGCGGTCGACGGCGTCAAGCTCTCGTTGGCCGAGCTCATCGCCGAGGTCGACCGCCGCGCCGGTCGCCACGGCGTCGGCCGGATCGACATGATCGAGGACCGCCTGGTGGGCATCAAGAGCCGCGAGATCTACGAGTGCCCCGCCGCGGTCACCGTGCTGGCGGCCCACCGAGACCTCGAGGACCTCTGCCTCGAGCAAGAGCTCGCGCAGGAGAAGCGCGCCTTGGAGAGCCGTTACGCCCAGCTGATCTACAACGGGCTGTGGTTCGCGCCGCTCAAGCGCGCCGTCGATGCCTTCGTGGCCGAGACGCAGCGGTACGTGTCGGGTGAGGTGCGCCTGCAGCTGTTCAAGGGCCACGCGTCGGTGGTGGGTCGTCGCAGTGAGCACGGCCTCTACGACGAGGGCCTGGCGACCTACGACGAGGGGGACCAGTTCGACCAGACCCAGGCCGAGGGCTTCGTCAAGCTGTGGGGCCTGCCGACCAAGGTCTGGGCCAGGCGCCAGGGGCAGCTGTAGGCGTGGCCGGCGAGGGCTCGGACGCACCTGGCGTGGCCGCCGGCCGGCTGTGGGGCGGTCGCTTCGCCGAAGCGCCCCACGAGGCGGCGTGGGCACTGGGTCGTTCGGTCGACACAGACCTCCGGCTGTGGCGCGTCGACCTCGCCGGGTCGCGCGCCCACGCCGACGAGCTGGCTCGCCTGGGACTGCTGACCCCTGCCGACCGGCGCCGCATCGACGTCGCCCTTGATACCATCGCCGCCGAGTTCGCCGACGACCGGTTCGTGTTCGAGCCTGCCGACGAGGACCTGCACAGCGCGATCGAGCGGCGCCTGGTCGAGCTCGCGGACGACGCCGGCGGGCGCCTGCGGGCCGGGCGCTCCCGCAACGACCAGATCGCCAACGACCTGCGGCGCTACCTCGCCGACGAGGCCATCCCCGCGCTGGTCGCAGGTGTCCGCGCCGTGCAGCACGCGCTGGCGGGCCAGGCCGAGGCGGTCATCGACTGGGTCGCCCCCGGCTACACCCACCTGCAGCGCGCGCAGCCGGTCACGCTGGGGCATCACCTGCTGGCCCACGCCTGGGGCCTGCAGCGCGACGTCGAGCGTCTCGAGGACTGCCGCGGCCGCATCGACGCGCACTCGCCGCTGGGCGCGGGCGCGCTGGCCGGACTGACCCTCGAGCTCGACCCCGCCAGGTACGCCGCGGCGCTGGGCTACACCGGCGTCGCCGCCAACTCCATGGACGCCGTCGCCGACCGTGACTTCGCCGTCGAGTTCCTCGCTTCCGCGGCGATGCTGGGCGTCCACCTGTCCCGCCTGGGCGAGGAGCTCGTCTTGTGGAGCTCGGTGGAGTTCGGCTGGGCCCGCGTCGGCGACGCGTTCTCCACCGGCAGCTCGATCATGCCCCAAAAGCGCAACCCCGACGTCGCCGAGCTCGTCCGCGGCAAGTCCGGGCGGCTGGTCGGCGACCTCGTCTCGCTGCTGACGACCCTCAAGGGGCTGCCGCTGACGTACAACCGCGACCTGCAGGAGGACAAGCCCCCGGTGTTCGACGCTGTCGACGCCCTCTCGCTGGTGTTGCCGGCGGTCGCGGGCACGGTCGACTCCCTGACGTTCGACCGCGAGCGGCTTGCGTCGACGGCCGCGGGCGGGTTCGCGCTCGCCACCGACGTCGCCGAGGAGCTCGTCCGCCGCGGGGTGCCGTTTAGGACCGCCCACGAGCGTGTCGGCGAGGTCGTCGCAGCGTGCGAGGCCGACGGCGTGGACCTGACCGACCTGGACTCTGACCGGCTGGCGGAGCTGCTGCCCGAGCTCGGCGACGTCGATCCTGCGGCCCTGACCGATGTCGCCGCAGCCGTGGCGCGGCGCGCGGCCACGCTCGGCCCGGC
>SLAO01000121.1 GCA_007126835.1 Nitriliruptorales bacterium
GAGCTGCGCCGCCTCGTCGACGCCGGCGCCGCCCGCCGCACGTGCCACGCCCGCGGCACCCGCTACCACGCTTGATAAGCGCCGCCGCTGCCGGACGGGTCGCGGCCGCGGTTTCACGAAGCTTCCGGGCAGGCAAACTGGCATAATCCAGACTTACTGGGCGCGTGATCGCCAGCCCACGGGGTCGCCGCGCCTGGGAGGCCCTTGTTGGGGGCGGACAAAACCTCTCAAAAGCCTCGCGACTGGTACATCTGCACGAGTCTTCGTGCAGATGTACCAGTCGTGTCCACATTGCTCCGTTTGTGTTTGACACCCCCACGGGGTCACCGACCGCGAGGTCGTGCCCAGCATTCTGACGACGTCGGTTGGACCGACAAGCTGGCTAGCGAGCATGTCGTCGAGCACCGAAGCCACCGCCGACACTGATGCACCCTCGCATACTTGCGATTCGTCGCCGCTTTGTCCGAGCGTATGTCGTGGCAATATCAGCGCGAGGTCCGCTGCGTCGGCGAGGGCCCAAGGGTGCGCGTCATCCACCGACAGCCCGCCACGACCAAGACCAGCGCGAGCGCGCTCTCGACGCCGAGTTGAACCAGCGGCGCGCCCGCGTCCCACAGCTCGCGCATCACGTTGCCCACGGCGTGGAACGCCACCGCCGCGAACGCCACCCCGCCGGTGGCGTTGTACAGCCACCCGTAGACCACCGCGAGCACCACCGGGCCGGCCTGAAAGCCCCAGAACGCCGCCGAGCCCACCCCGAGGGTCTGCTGGTAGGTGCCCTCGAGGAAGAACAGCGGCAGGTGCCACAGCGCCCACACCACACCGATCACCAGGCTCGCGACCACGATCGGCAGCCGCCGTTGCAGCCCGCGCTGGGCGTACCCACGCCACGCGGGCTCCTCGATGCCGCCGGCGACGAACCCGACTAGCAGGAACACCGCCGGGCCGGTCAGCGCCGGAGCCAGCCCGGCGGCGCCCCGAGCCAGCACCGCGGGCACCACGGCGAAGGCCACCAGCAGCCCCGCCAGCCCGGCGTACCAGCGCAACGGCAGCGTGCGCGGGTCGAAGCAGCGGCGCAGGAACGCCCCCGGCGTCTCGTCGCCGTAGCCGCGCCACAGCAGCACCGCGGGCACCACCAAGGGCCCCAGCGACCCGGCGACGGTCAACAGCACGGTGGGAAACTGCAGCCACCCTTGGCCGGTCAGCGTCGCCGCCCACCAGCACGCCCAGCTCCAGGCGACCAGCCCGGCCAGCATCGACCAGGGAGCCAGGCCGCGCTCGGGCCGGCCCTCGGGTCGCGTCGTGTCCATCTTGGGCCTCCTGGAGTCAGCACCCTACGGGTTCCGACCAGGGGTCGAGACGCAGGCGGCCGGAGCCCGGCAAGCACTGCGGCTGGCAGCCCCTGCTACTGCGCCGGCTCCGGAAGCAGTCCGAGATCGGTGAGCAAGGCCTCCACCTCCGCCTCGAACAAAGGCTCGCAGCCGGCCGGGAAGATCCAATCGTGGTGACCGAACACCTCGAGGGTCACCTGGCCGTGCACCCGCCCCCAGGTGGTGAGCAGGAGGGCGTGGACAGCCGGCGGGATTCCGGAGCCGCCGAGGCCGACGGCGTCGTCGGTCATGGGCGCGAGCGCCTCGCCGAGCTCGAGTGAGCTGAGGGCGCGGTGGACGCGCAGCCGCTCCTCGCGCCACGCGGCCAGCAGCGGCTCGGCGAAGGCCGCGCCGACCCGGCGCATGCCCTGCGTGGTGGGCCCCTCGGCGGGCGCGGCGTAGCCGGGGATCGGGTCGCCGAACAGCAGCGCGAACTCGTTTGGGTGGTCGATGGCCCAGCGGCGGTACGCGAGCGCGACCGCGCGGGCGCGCTCGGCGACGTCACCCGCGGCCGGGGCGCGGGTGGACACCACCGGTGCTGGCCGGTCGGTCACCGGACTGTCGGGCGGCCGACCTTCCTCCTCGCCGCGGCCCGCAAGTCGCAGGTGGTCGGCGAGGTCGTGGTAGCCGTCGGCGATGAGGATCGTGAGCAGCTCCTCGCGCGAGGACACGTAGCGGTAGACCCCCGCCGCGCTCATGCCCACTCGCCGCGCGACCGAGCGCACGCGCAGCCCGGCCGCGCCGTGCTCGCGCACCTCGTCCAGGGACGCGACCTTGAGCTCGCGCATCGTCGCGCGTCGCTGACGCGCCCGGCGGCCCTCCCCACCCACCTCCTCGATGGTTGCCATCTGCCTGCTCCTTCGCCCGCTTCGGGCCCTCGAAACCGTCTGCCACCCAACGGTACATGAACAGGGGTTGCAATGCGAACAGTGTTCGCGTATAACCGGAGCAGGAGAGCGAACGATGTTCGCACATTTGGATGAGGAGGCGAAATGAGCACTGTGACGGTCCTGGGCGCGGCTGGTGGCGCCGGCCGCGCGATCGTGGGTGAGCTGGCGGCCCGCGGCCATGACGTGGTGGCGAGCAGTCGTCACGGCGATGCTCCGGCACCGGACGGCGTGCGACGCGTCGCCGCCGACCTCGACGATCCCGGGCAGGTCGCCGCCGCCTGCCGCGGCAGCGAAGTCGTGGTGATGGCCGCGAGCATCCCCTATCCGCGCTGGGCTGACGAGCTTGTCCCCATGGTCGACCGGGCGCTGGACGCCGCGACCGCCACAGGCGCGCGCTTCGTGATGGTCGACAACCTCTACGCCTATGGGGCGCCTCCTGAGGCGATCACCGAGGCCACCCCCGAGGCGCCAGGCACGCGCAAGGGGCAGCTGCGAGCACAGCTGGGACAGCGCCTGCTCCGGGCGCACGCCGACGGTCGCGCGCGGGTTGCCGTCGGACGCTTCAGTGACTGCTACGGGCCCGGGGCACCCAACACCCTGCTGTACATGCTCGGAATCCGTCGCGCGCTGGCCGGCAAGCGCCCCCAGGCGTTCATCGACGGCGACCAGCCGCACACGTTCGCCTACCTTCCCGACGTCGCCCGGGGCTTTGCCACGCTCGTCGAGCGCCCCGCCGCCGACGGGCGCACCTGGATCCTGCCGGCCGCGCCGGCAGTCACCCAGCGCCAGCTGCTCGAGATCGTCGCGCAGGAGGCGGGCCTGCCGCCCCGCATCGGCCGGGTGTCACCGGCGATGCTTGCCGTGGCGGGGCTCTTCGACGCGCAGCTGCGCGAGGCGCGAGAGCTCACCGAGCAGTGGGACCGCCCCTACCGCACCGATGCCTCGGCGTTCGAAGCCACCTTCGGCAAGATCGAGGTGACCCCCCACGACATCGCCGTCGCCGCGACCACGGCGTGGTACCGAAACGCAGCCAGGAGCGCATGATGACGAGCTCCACCAACCTCGACACACGCCCCGCGACCCCGGCTGACCGCAGCCTCGATCGGCGCAGCGGGCGCCACCGCGCCGGTCGCGTCACGATCCGCACGCTCGCCGCTGCCGGCGCGTTCCTGCTCATGGCCCTGACCACGGGCACGGTCCTCGACATCCTCGGCGTGGACCCGACAAGCGGCGGCTACGAGCCGCCCTTCACCGACTACCGCGGCGAGCCCATCGACTGGGACACCGACGCCTACGACACACCCACTGGCATGGTGGGCACCGGCCACGTGCTCGACGTCCACATCGACTGCACGACGGGCATGATCAGCTTCGAGGCCATGGGCGTCGCGACCTTCGACTACCGACGGCTGTCCGACCGCGCCCTCGCCATCCACGAGCCACGCCAGGCATGTCAGGAGCGTGGCTTCACGCCGCAGTTCTGAGCAGACGGCGTTGTTTGGTGTGTCAGCACCCGCCACGGGCGGGCGAACACGAGGAACCCTGCCGCCGCGACGAGCAGGCGTGGCCAGCCCACCAGCGGCAGGGTGAAGCTGATGCCGCGCTCGGACTCCTCGAACGACAGCAGCGGCGCCTCGCCCCCCGCGAATTCAGGTACTTGGCGATGTCAAGTACTAGAACCCGGCGACAACGTCGGCGGGTCGTGAAGGGCCGCCTCAGGCGGAAGCCCCAGCTGCTGCGGTGGACCCCTACAACAGGTGCAGTGCCCGAGCCCGGGCGACCGCGTGCGTGCGAGAGGTCGCGTCGAGCTTGCGCAGGATCCGGCTGAGGTGCGATTTCACGGTCACCTCGGAGATGAACAAGCCCTCGGCGATCTCGCGGTTGGACCGGCCATGCGCGACGTGGGTGAGCACCTCGACCTCGCGCGCCGACAGCGCCTCGACGGTGCCGGGCACCTTGACGGCGGCGGGCGGGGCAGGGCCGTCCAGCACGCCGACCACCGCCGCCACCACCTGGGCGTGAAGGCCCGCGTCGGCGCAACGGGCCAGCAGCTCCCGGTGCGAGCCACCGTCAGCCAGCAGCAGACCCGGTCCGAGGTCAGCGGCGGCCGCCAGGGTCGGCTCGGCGGCATCGAGGGCATCTGCTGTGTGGCCGGCCTCAAGCAAGATCGACGCGCGCTCTAGCCCCGGCAGCCCGGCACCCAGCCAGCAACGCAGCCGACGCTGGGTCTGCTCGGCCGCTTCCAACACGTCGAGGGCATCGCTTGCCCGGCCGGACTGCCGGGCGTGTAGCGCCTGCGCCTGCGCACGCACGATGTCCTCCTCGCCACGCCTCGGGTGGGCCAGCAAGTCGAGCACGAAGCTGATCGCATCCACGTCCTTGCGCTGCCAGGCCGACCGCAGCACCGCGTGGACGTGCGCGAACCGAACCCAGGCGTCAAGCGGTGACGTGTCCATGCGCTTCAGCGCCTCGTGCACCACCGCCCGAACCGTCGCGTGGTCGCCTGCCGCCAGCGACAGGGTCAGCAGCACAGCCTCGGCCTCCTGGTGGGTCCAGGCCAGCCTGCCGACCTCGCCGGACTCGGCGAGGCAGCGGCGCACCTGCTCGGCTGCCGTCTGGACGTCCAGGCGCAGTAGCGCCCCCGCGGCCAGCACCGGCCGCAGCCCGGTCCGACTCAGCAGCCTGCCGTGCTCGCCCAACCGGACGTCGAGCCCTCCGGTGCGCTCGAGCATCCACGCAGGCCCCGGATCAGCGAACAGCAGCGTCCACGAAAGGCCACCGGCCAGGATCCGGTCGGTCGCCGGGTCACCCATGGCGCGCGCCACGTTGAAGGCCGAGGCGAGGTCCTGGCTCGCGCCGGCCCAGTCGCCGAGCTCCCGGCACCAGTGCATGCGCACAGCGTGGACAACCACGCGCCACCAGCCGTCCAACGGCTGCGCCATGGCGTGGTCGAGCATCCGGCCGGCGGCCTCCAGGTCACTGGCCATGAGGTGCGCGACAGCGAGCTCTATCCCGACCTCGGCCGCGGCGAGGTCCTGGCCCGCAGCGACGAGCCGGGCATAGACAGGTGTGAGCCGGGCCAGGATCGGCTCGGGCCGGCCGGCCATCTCGTCGCGCCAGGCCAGCAGCAGCGCCAGCTGCGGATGGCGCTCCACGATCCCGGCCGGCAGCGCCTCGACCCACGGCAGCACCACGGCGAGGATGCCGGGGTCCATGTCGGCCATCGCGACCTCGAGCGCGATCTCAGCGACCCGCTCGTGGTCGCCGGCCGCCAGCAGGTGCGGCACGGCAAGGGCGGGTGGGAGCGCCTCGGCGGCGCGGTGGTGCAGCTCGGCGATCTGCTGCTCGCCACGCTCGGCCCGCAGGTGGTCGCGCAGGAACGCAGAGAACAGGTCGTGGTAGCGCCACGCCATGCCCCCACCGGAGACGTAGCGGGCGAGAAAGAGGTTCCGGCGATCGAGCTCGCTGAGCACCGCGCCGGCGTCGGGCCTGCCGGTCACCGCTTGGCACACCTGCGGGGTCAGCTCGTCGAGGATGGCGGTGTCCAGCAGGAACGCCCGCAGGTCCGCCGGTTGCGCGTCGAGCACCTCGTCGGCGAGGAACCGCCACAGCTGCGCCTGCACTGACCCGACCGGGTCGAGCCCTCCCACACGTGGTTCATCCTGACCGACGACCGCGCCCGCTGCCGCCAGGCGGACCGCCGCCGCCCAACCTCCGCTGTCCCGCGCGAGCGCCTCCACGACGGCCTCGTCGGCGTCGATGCGGTGCCCGAGCACCGTGCGGATGGACGCGGGGTCCAGCCGCAGGTCGTCCAGGCCGAGTTCCCCGAGCTCCCCGCGCACCCGGCGGCGGGGAACCGACAGCGGCGGCTCGGTCCTGCTGGCCACCACCAGGCGACAGCCTTCGGGGAGGTGATCGGCCAGCGCGTCGAACAGGCCGGCGGCTTCGCCGTCGGCGATCTCGTGGAAGTCGTCGAGCGCCAACCACAGGTCAGGTCCGTCGGCAAGGTCGTTGACCAGGGCGGTCACGAGGTGGTGCGTGCTGGCGGAGGTCTCGATTCCCCCCAGGACCTCCTCGAGCCTCGAGCCGAAGTCGGGGACGACCTGACGGATCCCCGCCAGCAGCGCGCCGGCCGCGGCCTGCGGAGCGCCATCCTCCTCACCGAGGCGCACCCACACCACCGGGCCCCCCTCCGTCGCCCGCGCCCACGCGGTCAGCGCCGTGGTCTTGCCAGAACCCGCCGGCGCGGCGACCACCGTCAGCGGATGATCCGCCACCGCAGCCTGCAGCCGCTCGACGACCCGGTCGACCACCACCCGGTCGTCGAGCCGCGGCGGAACGAACTTCGTGAAGGGGAACACCGCCTCCACGCGCGCGTACTCCCTGTCGATCAGCCCAGCAGACCCCGGTCACGGTACGCCATTTCCAACCCGCGGTTGCGACTTTTGGCGGATGTGCGGCGGTGGTCACCGGTGGACGCTGCCGCCATGAGCGCCATACCGATCCAGCCGGACACCACACCGATGCAACCGGATGCCAATCTCGTCGACGAGCTGCGGAATCAGCTAACCGGCGAGGTGATCGCACCCGGTGACCCCGCCTACGAGCAGGCGCGTCAGGTGCATGCGGGTGGGGTGGACCGTCACCCGGCGGTCGTCGTCCGGCCGACCGACGCCACCGAGGTTGCCCGCGTCGTCACCATCGCTCGCGACACCGGGCTTTCGCTGGCGATCCGCAGTGGCGGCCACAGCGTCGCCGGTCACAGCGTCTGCGACGCCGGGATCACCCTCGACCTTGCGGCACTGCGCCGCCTCGACGTCGACGTCGATCAGCGCACCGCGTGGGCGCAGACCGGATTGACCGCCGGCGAGTACACCTTGGCCGTCGGCGTCCACCGGCTGGCGACAGGGTTCGGGGACGTCGCGTCAGTCGGGATCGGCGGGCTGACGCTCGGTGGGGGGATCGGCTTCCTGTCGCGCAAGCACGGCCTGACGGTCGACAGCCTGCTGGCGGCCGAGATCGTGACCGCAGACGGACAGGTCCGCCACGTCGACGCCGACCACGACCCCGACCTGTTCTGGGCGATCCGTGGCGGCGGTGGGAACTTCGGCGTGGCCACGAGATTTCGCTACCGGCTGCACGAGGTCGACACGGTCGTCGCCGGGATGCTGATCCTGCCCGCCACGGCCCAGACGATCGCGTCGTTCGTGTCGGAGGCCGAGGCGGCCCCCGAGGAGCTGTCGGCTGTGGCTGAGGTGCTACCCGCTCCCCCGCTGCCGTTCTTGCCTGCCGAAGTGCACGGGCGCTCAATCCTCGTCGCGGCCCTGTGCTGCACCGGCCCACCCGACGAGGCCGAGCAGACGGTGGCGGCGTTCCGGGCGCTCGCGACGCCGGTGCTCGACCTCGTGGAGCGCCGGCCGTACGCAGACGTCTTTCCCCCCGAAGAAGAGCTCCCACCGTTGGTCCCGTCGTTTCACCCGCTGTTCCTCGACGGCATCGACCGTGACGCCGCCGAGATCGTCCTGGACCGCCTCGCCGCGTGGACCGCAGCCATCCCAATGCTGCAGCTGCGCGTGCTCGGAGGAGCGATGAGGCAGGTCCCTGCCGACGCCACCGCGTACGCCCACCGCCAGCAGCGGATCCTGGCCGTGGCCGCCACCTTCTACGAGCGGCGCGACGAAGCCGCCGAGCACGAGGCGTGGGCCGCCGACCTGGCTGCCGCGCTCCCCGGCGCTGTCAGCGGCGCCTACGTCAACTTCCTCGGCGAGGTGGACGAGCCGCGGGTTCGCGACGCCTACCCCGGACCGACATGGGAGCGGCTCGTGGAAGTCAAGACCGCCTACGACCCCACCAATCTGTTCCGTGGCAACCACAACATCGCACCAAGGAGCGAACGATGACCGAGACGTTGGAACGCCCCTCGACCGGGGTCACCGCACCGCGCTGGCGGCTGATTGCCTTCTGGCTGTCGTTGGCCGCCCTGCTCGTGCTGCACCTCGGCGAACGGCCCGAGATGCTCGCCTTCCCCGTGATCGCCTTCGACGGCGGCGACCACGCCGGTCACGAGATCCACCTGTTCGCCCAGGGGGTGTTCGCGTGGCTCGTCCTCGTCGCCATCGCCGTTCACCTGCGCCGCCCCGCCAGTCGAATCGGTGCGCTATGGAGCATCACGTTGGGCACGGCCGTCACGTTCTCCCTGCTGGCGGTCTTCGCAGATCTGCCCCCCGAGGTGGGCCCGATCTTGTTCGCCGCCATCGCCGTCGCGGTGCTCGCGTTCCTCGCCCACCCCGCACCACTAGGCAGCAAGGTCACGTCAGAAGACCGTCCCAGTCCAGTCCTCGCTGGACTCGCCGTGGCCGCCGCGGTCCCGCTGGTCGTCTACGCCGTCGGCCAGCTGGGCATCCACCTGGCCAGCGGCCCGGCCGACGAGCACTTCGAGTTCGGTCACTGGATCATCATGGCAGCCGTCGCACTCATCCCCATCAGCCTGGCCTTCGTTGCTGCCGCCAAAGTCCCCGGCTGGCGCTTCCCGCTGTGGGCGGCCGGGCTCATGGTCGCCTCCCTGGGGGTCGCCTCGCTCGGCATCAATGCGGTCTCGCAGCTGTCCACGGCCTGGGCGCTGACCGCGATCGGCTGGGGCGTCGCGTTCATCACCGCTGGTGAGCTCGAGTCGCGCGCCGGACGATCTGGTCGCCGCTGAGATCAGGTCGGATCCCCAAGGTCTCCGGCCCGCAACCGCGTCGCCTGGTGAGTCAGGCGCTGGCGTGCTCACCATCAGGCACGTGCCCGTCGTCAGCTTGCCCGTCGGTGGCCTCGAGGAAGGCGAGCACCGCGCTGGTGAACTGCGCGGGCACCTCCTGGTGGGGGAAATGACCGATGCCGGGAAACGACACCAACTCGCTGTTGGGCAGGTGCTCCCCCGCGGAGCGCCCGTGGGTGATCGGGATCATGCGGTCCTGCTCGCCCCAGATCAGCAGCACCGGCAGGCGCGTGGCGAGGTAGAGGCGGTCGAGCGCGCTCACGCGCTGCCCGCGGACGTCGACGGTGGAGCGCAGCGTGTGCAGGAACGCCGAGCGCGCCTCGGTCCTCGCCAGCCGCCGACACGTCACCCAGGTCTGCTGCAGGCCGTGCCCTGGGCGCAACCCGATCTTGCGCAGGCCGCTGTCGAGCTTGTCGCCCACGGCGACGACCCGGTGGTTCAGCAGCAGCGGGAGCGCCAGCTCCGAGCCCGGAAGCGACGCGGCCCGCAGCGCGGGGCCCACCTCCCGGCCGAGCCCCCCGCTCGCGACGAGGACGAGGCGTTCGCAGCGCTCGGGAAACAGGTAGGAGAACTGCAGGGCGATGCCGCCGCCCAGGGAATGCCCGACGATCGTGGCCCGCTCGTAGCCCAGGTGATCGAGCAGGTCACGGACGACACCCGCGTACGCCCCGAGCGAGTAGTCGCCCCGGGGCTTGGCGGACTCTCCGTGCCCCAGCAGGTCGGGCGCGATCACGGTGCGCTCCCTGCCGAGGTCGTCGGCCACCTCACTCCAGTCCTCTGAGCTGCCCGCGATCCCATGCAGCAGCACCATCGGCGAGCCCCCGTTAGCCGCGCACTGGTAGCTGACCTCGTGCCCGTGGATAACCATGACGCGTCGGTCCATGGGCAAAGGCTACTCCTCGTTAGCCCCAGGGGCTCTGCCAGCACCGCGCCACCAAACGAGGTCCGGAGAGGCCCGCATCCGTGCCCGCCGAGCCCAGACGATCGGTGCCTGCCTCGATGAGGGCCAGGCAAAGGGCGGGCGACGTTCGGCTGCCGGCGTGCATCCCCAGCGTCGCCCGCGGGATCGCCGACCGGGAGCTCCTGCTCACCGCCAGCAGCCTCGCCTTGGGCGACGTGGTTTCCTCGCTGCCCCTGATGATGCTGATGTCGGCCGCCGTCGACGCCACACCGACGAAGGTGCGCTCGAGTCCTTCGCGGATCGGCAAGAGCACCTCCGCGCGGTGTCGCTCGCTGCTCAAGCCCGGGGCCTCGTACCTGCCCACCGACCTCGGCCCACGCGCACAGCATCTCGCGCTCGTGGACGAGGAGCACCTGACCAGACCCCACCGACCCACCGGCCATAGACCGGCAGGAGCAGTGACCCGCTGCGGGCCATCGGTCAGACCGCTATTGAGTGAGCTCGAGACGCGCCGCAGCGCCCGACCGGGACCTGACCGCGATCGAACAGACCGCGCCCCGGCGGACCAACGGGTGATCGTCATCCGAACCCGAACCACTTGCGAGAGCATGCACCCGGACCCCTCACAAGATCGAACGGGCCGCTGACATGGGAGACGAGGTCACCGCGTCGACGGCAGTGTGCTGCCGGTGTCGGTCGAGCAGGCGTGGGCGGTGCTGTCGGACACGCCATCACTTAGAGTACGAGTGGCCCCAAGGGCAAGAACGACTGTGTGATGGGGACGACGATCGCGCCAAGTTGGCCAGGAGACGTATCGGTCGGTCCCGCGCGACGAATCCTGATTCCACCCGGCGTCGCCATCACTGAGGGAGCGCACCTTGAACATCAGATACCAAGTCGTCGTTATCGACGCTGCCGACCTCGCGCCCGTCAGCGGCTTCTGGGCCGGCGTGCTGGGCGGTGCGGTGGATGCCGAAGATGACTGGCACATGGTCATGGATCGCGACGGAACCCCACGGATCGGCGTCCAGCTCGCTCCCAACCACGTGCCGCCCGACTGGCCGGACGGAGACCAGCAGCAACAGCTACATCTGGACCTGTGGGTCACGGACTTCGAGGCCGCCCACGACGAGGTGATCGAACTCGGAGCGGTCGTCTTGCAACAGGCATCCGACGTCACCGCGGAGGAGGGCTTCCAGGTGTACGCGGACCCGGCCGGTCACCCCTTCTGTCTCTGCTGGCATCGCACGGCGCTGGCTTAACGAGTTCGCGAACCGTTCGGTAGCGGCTAACTCCTACCACCACGTCGCAATTCGCGTTGAGTTGCTCCCGAAGGACCGCGCGGCCATCACGGTTTTGCTGGAGGTGCGGTGCGACCCCACCGTTCATGGAAGGCCACGTCGTGCAGCGGTCGACGTGGGGCGGGTTTGAAGTCGGTGCCGGTGAAGTAGGCGACGGGGATGAGGCCGGCTTGCGAGACGCCCTCGGGGATATCGAGCAGGCGGGCGGCCTCGGGCTCCTCGGCGAGGTGGATCATCGTCAGCGACGAGCCCAGCCCGCGGCTGCGCAGTGCGAGCATGAAGCTCCAGGCGGCCGGCCACACCTCCCCGTAGACCGATGAGGCGGCCATGTTCCACAGGTCGGTGTCGTAGTTCTGCGCCGTCCACATCTCGCGCTCGGCCGTGACTTGCAGGGTCGTGCACGGGATGACGTGGACGGGGACCTCGTGGAGGTGCTCGGCCAGATACCACGAGGAGGTCGACACGCGCCGGGTGGGCTCGTCGGCGGCGGCGGTCTGGGCGTCCATCATCTCGATGAACGGTCGCAGGGACCGCCGGTAGATGGCCGCGAGCGCTCGACGGATCTCGGGGTCAGTGATCACCAGCCACCGCCAGTTCTGCAGGTTGAAGCCGGTGGGTGCCTGGAGCGCTAGCTCGAGGCACTCGTGGACCACCTCCAGCGGAACGGGCCGGGTGAGGTCGAGGCGGCGGCGCGCCGCCCGGGTGGTGGCTAGGACATGGTCGATGCTGGCGCCGTCGAGTTCGGTGAGGTGCATATCGTCTCCTCAGGGGTAGCTCGGACGGTCACTGGGGGTTGGCAGCGGCGATCCAGTGGGCTTCGTTGGCGAGGTGGATCCGCCCGTCGGCGGCGACGAAGGGCTCCCAGGCCTCGTCCGTCACGCGCTGCCACACCTGCTGTTGCACCTCAGCGGGTTGGTCGGCCAGCAGCGCGGAGACCGGAGGTGCCACGTCGCGGATGAACTGCGTGCACGCGTCACGGGTGGGAAACTCCCACACGGCGACGGCGGTGCCGGTCTCGACCTCGGTGAACCCGGCGTGCGTGACGACGTCCGTGAGCCGCTCAGGGTCGCCGAGCGCGAACGGCCCGGGGCGGTCCCGAGGTGGCGGGTCGATGGCGAGGGCGTCGAGGATGACCGGCAGGCACGCGGCGAACCCCACGCGGTCGGGCGGGCCCCACACGCTGGCCGCCAGCCGGCCCCCTGGCCGCAGGACCGCGCGCAGGCGCGTGAGCGCACCGGCGGGGTCGACGAAATACTGGATCGCCGAGCGGCTGAGGATCGCATCGACGCTGGCGGGCTCGATGTCGAGCTCCTCGGCGTCGCACTCGACCGTCTCGACCGCGACGCCGTCTAAGTCAGCCTGCGCCAACCGCTCACGAGCGGTTGCCAGCATCGCCCCGGCGATGTCGGCCAGCACGAGCCGTCCCCCGGGGGTGACCATCCGGGCGGCGGTCAGGCCGGGCTCGCCGTAGCCCGCGCCGACGTCGAGGACCGCCGCGCCGGGCGCGAGGTGCGCCTGGTCGACGAGCAGCCGGCTGAGCGTGTGGCTGCCGTCCTCGGTCTCCATCGTGGGCAGCCAGCGCTGCCAGCCGGGCGCCGCCTCGCGCC
This sequence comes from Nitriliruptorales bacterium, assembly GCA_007126835.1. Classification (GTDB taxonomy): domain Bacteria; phylum Actinomycetota; class Nitriliruptoria; order Euzebyales; family Egibacteraceae; genus SLAO01. Next base: position 12,830 of record SLAO01000121.1, read on the forward strand.
ACTCCTGGCGGATGCCGTCCTTGAAGCTCACAGGGTCGAACGTCGGTGCCTGTGCCATGGCAGATCTCCTCCTCTGGGTGGGGTCATCGGTGCGGTCAGCGACCGAGCTCATCATGCGCGGGGGTGTCGCTGCGGCCATCCGTGACCTCACGTATCTCGGCACGCAATCCCACCGGGCGGCCTGCCTTGTAGAATCCGGTCATGTCGGCCGAGGCAGACACGGCGCTGGCCGCCGGTGAGCAGGCGCTTGCTGCACGTGACTGGACGGCGGCCCGGGAGGCGTTCGCCGCCGCGTTGACAGACACCCACTCCGCCGAGGCGTTGGACGGCTACGGCGAAGCCGCGTGGTGGCTGGGGCAGATCCGGGAGGGGATGGCCTGTCGCGAGCGGGCTTACGCGGCATACCGCCGGCAGGGCGAGCCGGCGCGGGCGGTCGACGTCGCGCTGTGGCTGTCCAAGAACCACGCGGCCACGCTCGGCAACGCCGCGGCCGCGCAGGGCTGGCTGGCCCGCGCCCGCCGGCTTGTCGACGCCCACGGCCTCGACGACTGGCACGGGTGGGTGCGGCTGATGGAGGCCTACGATGCCGACCCCCAGACCGCGGAGGCCTTCGCACGTGAGGCTTACGAGCTCGCCGTGGCGCGGGCGGACGTGGACATGGAGCTGTGCGCGCTCGCTGGGATCGGCGGGGCGCTGATCGGCCAGGGCAGGGTCGCCGAGGCCGTGACGTGTCTGGACGAGGCCATGGCCGGGGCGCTGGGCGGTGAGGGCCGCCACCGCGACACCGTGGTGTTCACCAGCTGCACCACGATCATCGCTTGCACCACCTGCGCGGAATTCGAGCGGGCGGTTCAGTGGGTGCGGGCGACCGACCAGTTCACCCGCCAGTACGGCTCGCCGTTCCTGTACGCGCAGTGCCGCGTCCTCTACGGCACGGTGCTCATCGCCGTCGGCGACTGGACCCAGGCTGAGGAGGAGCTGCGCGCCGCGCTGGCGGCCAGCGAGGAGGCGCTGCCGGCGCTGCGCGCCCAGGCCCTGTCCGCCCTCGCCGAGCTGCGCCTCGCCCAGGGCCGGATGGAGGAGGCCGAGCGGCTCATCGTCGGCCTCGACGACCAGCCCGCCGCGGTGGCAGCGGTCGCGCGCA
>SLAO01000122.1 GCA_007126835.1 Nitriliruptorales bacterium
ACGCCAACGTAGCCTACGCTAGCGTAGGTTGCAGATGGAGGGAAGGGCCTCGTCCGGATGGCCCTCGAGGAAACGGTCTTGTGGCCCTGCCCCACGAGCGCGCGGATGGGGAAGGTGCGGGTAGGTATCGATCGGGATTCGTTCCCGGAGAGAGGAGGCCGTATGCCTCCCGAGGCACACCGCGCGCGGCTTGACCCTGCTGAACGCAGACTCGACACCGCGCTGGACTTCCAGCCCTGCCCGGCCTGCGACCACGATTTCGCGACGCGCGAGGGAGGCACGGACTGCCACTACTTCGGCTGCCCGAACCTTCCTGAAGAGCTTGATGTCGTCTGCCCGACCTGCAACTACAACTTCTACACCGACGAGACCACGCCGGCGTGCGGCACACCCCCGACGTGCCAGTTCGCCGTCGAGGAGGCACCTGACCGGCTCGCTGCGCTGGAGGTCTGGCTCGAGCAAGGCGGTCGGCTCGAGGCTCCCGAGCTCCCTTCAAGTAGCGCGTAGGTCGCAGGGTCGTCGGCACGCGTCGAGCAACCCTTCGGGCAACGCCGAGCAGCCGCTTACCGCAGCGCGCGCTCGATCCGCTCGAGCGCCTCGTCGAGGTCCTCTTCGCTGATGACCAGCGGGGGAGCGAACCGGATCGTCGTTCCGTGGGTGTCCTTGGCCAGCAGGCCCTGCTCGAGCATCGCCAGGCAGCGTTCCCGACCGCTGGCGGTGCCCGCCGCGAACTCCACGCCGGCCCACAGGCCACGTCCGCGCAGGTCTGCCAGGTCGGGCAGCCCCAGCGTCGCGAGCCCGTCGAGGAAGCGCTTGCCCAACTGCTCGGAGCGGGCTTGGGGCTCGCCGGAGGCCAGCATGGCCACGACCTCGCGGCCGATCGCGCAGGCCAGCGGGTTGCCCCCGAATGTGGAACCGTGCGACCCGGGGGTGATCGGCTCCATGACGTCGCCGCGCGCAACCACCGCAGACAGCGGCATGATCCCCCCGCCGAGGGCTTTGCCCAGGATGAACACGTCGGGTCGTACGTCTTCGTGGTCGCAGGCGAATGTCCGCCCGGTGCGCCCGAGCCCGGACTGGATCTCGTCGGCCACGAACAGGATCCCGTGACGGTCGCAGATGTCGCGGACGTCGCGCAGGTAGCCCTCGGGAGGGATGATCACGCCGCCTTCGCCCTGGATGGGCTCGACGAGGTAGGCCACCACGTCGTCGTCGACGGCCGCCTCCAGCGCGGCCGGGTCGCCGTAGGGGACGATCTCGAAGCCCGGGGTGAACGGCCCGAAGCCGCGGCGCGCCTCGTCGTCGGTGGAGAACGACACGATCGTCGTCGTGCGGCCGTGGAAGTTGCCGTCGGCGACGAGGATCTTCGCCCGCTCGGGGGCGACGCCCTTGACCTCATAGCCCCAACGACGGCTGACCTTGATGGCCGTCTCGACGCCCTCGGCGCCGGTGTTCATCGGCAGGACCGTGTCGAGCCCGCACAACTGGGCCAGCTCATTGCAGAACTGCCCGAGGGGCTCGGCGTGGAAGGCCCGGCTGGTCAGCGTGAGGCGGTCGAGCTGGCGCTTGGCCGCCTCGATCAGACGCGGGTGCCGGTGGCCGAAGTTCAGCGCGGAGTAGGCCGCGAGCAGGTCGAGGTAGCGTTTGCCTTCGACGTCGGTGACCCAGGCGCCCTCGGCCTCGGCCAGGACGACCGGCAGCGGCGCGTAGTTGTGGGCTCCGTAGGCCTGTTCGAGGCCGATGGCCTGGGTGGTGCGCCCGTGATCGCCGCCGGCGGTGCCCATCGCAGCTCTCCTCCGCGTCGGGCTCCGCTGCCGGCGGAGCCGGTGCTCCAAGCTGGGGGACAATCTATCGCGTATCCCACGCCACCACTCCCGTCGGAAGGCCTGCTGCGGGCCGCCAGGGGGCCCCCTCGCCGGGCGTGCCGTGCGCCGCTGGGGCCCCCGTCGCCGGGCCCGCTCGCAACGCCTGCCTGCGCCGTCGGCGGCGACTGCCTTGCTAGGCTCGCCTTGGTCGGACCCCAGCTGAGGCCCCGTTGCTCAACGCATACGCGAGAACCCTGACCGACCGGATCGTCGTCCCCGTCGCGCGGGGTTTGGTCCGGATCGGCATCACCCCGAACTGGCTGACGTTCGTGGGGCTGCTGCTGACCCTGTCCGGGGTTGGGGTCGTGCTGGCCGGTCGCCCGGTCGCGGGGGCCACCGTGATGGCCGCCGGGCTTGTGCTCGACGCCTTCGACGGGGCGGTGGCGCGCCTGCGCGGGACGGCTGGGGCGTTCGGTTCGTTCTACGACTCGGTGACGGACCGCGTCGCCGACGCTGCGGTGTTCGGCATGCTGCTGTGGTTGGTCGCGCCCGACCCGGTCGGGTTCACCGTGGCGATGGTCGCGCTGGTCACCTCCCAGCTGACCCCGTACGTGCGCGCGAAGGCCGAGTCGCTGGGTTGGGAGGCCACTGTGGGACTGCTCGAACGCGCCGAGCGCCTGGTCATCGTCCTGATCGGGTTGTGGCTTGACGTCATCGACCTTGCGCTGTGGGTGCTGGCGATCGGCGGGACGATCACGGTCACCCAGCGCCTCGTGGCCGTGTGGCGCCAAGCCGGCCGCCCCGGCGCCCGCCGGGGTGCTCGACCGTGACGGCGCAGCCCTATCGCGGGTCGGGGCACTCGGGGGCTCCGGTGGACCGCAACCCGGGTGCGGTGGAACGCATCCCACCGCCGCGCCGTCCCGAGACGCTTCGCGAACGTCTGGTGGGACTGGTGTGGGCCGCGGCGTGGGGACTGGCGCGAGCCGTTCCGGAGGTGGTGGCGTTCGGCGTCGCGGATGTCGCCGGCAGGTCCGCGCACCGGGTCGGCCGTGCCAGACGCGCGACGGTCCGGGCCAACCTCGCCAGGGTGGTGGACGCCTCGGACCTCGACCGGACCGTTCGCGAGGCGTTCCGCAGCTACGCACGCTACTGGGTCGAGTCGTTCCGCGCGTCCGACCTCGATCCCGGCGAGCTCGATCGGCGGACGACGACAGGAGGCTTCGCGCACCTCGACGGCGTCCTCGCCCAGGGTCGCGGCGCGATCATCCTCCTGGCGCATCACGGCTCGTGGGACGTCGCGGCGCGTTGGGCCGAGAGCCACCGCTACCACCTCGCGGTCGTCGCCGAGGTCGTGCGACCCCGGTCGCTGTTCGCGAAGTTCGTGCGGCTGCGCGAGGACATCGGCCTCGAGGTCGTGCCCCTGCGCCGGGGCGCGGACCTGGTCAGCCGCCTCGGCGAGGTGCTGGAGGCCAACCACCTCGTCGGCCTGCTGACCGACCGGGACCTGACGGGCAACGCCCCCGTTGTGCAGCTGTTCGGAGGGCCGACGCGGGTCCCGATGGGCGCAGCGGTGCTGTCGCGGCGCACGGGCACGCCGATCGTGCCGATCACGATGCTCCAGCGGCCCGGGCGCTGCTGGCATCTGCAGGTGCTGCCGGCGATCGAGACCGAGGGCCTGACGGTGACCGAAGCTCACCAGGCGGTCGTCGCCGGCCTCGAGGCCCTGATCTCGCTGGACCCCCCGCAGTGGCACGCGTTCCAGCCCGTCTACCTGCACGACGGGTCGTCGGGGAAGGCGCGAGGCGACCAGGGCTCGCAGGAGCCCGCCGCGTGAGGGTCGTCCTGGTTTGCCCCTACGACTGGGTCGCCCACGGCGGGGTGCGCGCGCATGTCGCCAGCCTCGCCGCGGTGCTCGCCCGCGCGCACGACGTCCGCGTGGTCGCGCCCGCGTCGCAGCCATTGGCCGGCCACGACGTGGACCATCTCGTCGTCACCGTCGGCAACGCCATCGCGGTGCCCTTCAACCGCTCGGTCGCCAGGGTGGCGGCCTCCCCAGCGGCGGGCCGTCGCGCGCTGGCCGCGATCGAGGACTTCGACGCCGAGGTCGTGCACGTCCACGAGCCCGGAGTGCCCACGGTCTCGCTGGCGGTCGCCAGCCGTTGCCGGCGGCCGCTGGTGGCGACCTTCCACGCCTGGTCGAACCGCGACTTGCTGTATCGCAGCTCGGGGCCGGTGGGCAAACGCATCGCGCAGCGACTGTCGGCCCGCATCGCCGTGAGCCCGGCCGCGCAGCGCTACCACGCCGAGGCGCTGCACCTGCCCGAGGACGCGTTCCGCGTGGTGCCAAACGGCGTCGACGTCGAACGGTTCGAAGCCGCCGAGCCGTTGCCCGAGCTTGCTGACCCGGAACGCCCGGTGCTCCTGTTCGTCGGACGTCTCGAGCAGCGCAAGGGCCTCGACACGCTCATCCGGGCGTTTCTCGAGCTGCGCGAACGCCGCCCGCAGCTGCGACTGGTCATCATCGGCGACGGCCCGGAGCGCTACCACTGCGAATCGCTGCTGCCGATCCGGGCCCGCCCCGACGTGCTGTTCGTCGGCGCGGTCACCGACGAGGACAAACCACGGTTTCACGCCAGCGCCGACGTCTACGTCGCCCCCAACCTCGGCGGCGAGTCCTTCGGCATCGTGCTGCTCGAGGCCATGGCCGCCGGTCTGCCCGTCGTCGCCAGCGACATCGCCGGGTTCCGCACCGTGCTGCAGGATGGTCGCGAGGGCCACCTGGTGCCCCCCGGTGACGTCGGAGCGCTCGCCTCGACGGTGGGCCACCTGCTCGACCAACCCCGACTCGCGGCGGCCATGGCTGTCCAAGGGCGGATCACCGCGCAGACCTACGCGTGGCCGCGTGTGGCCGAACGCGTCGCCGAGGTCTACAGCGATGTCCTCATCCGCGCGTAGACTCCCGTTGGACAGGCGGGACTGACCGCCCTTCGATCACAGGGAGGACGCCGTGGAGGCGCTGATCGCCGTTGCCGTGGTGGTGCTGCTCGTACTGTGGTTCGTCCTCGGCTACAACAGCCTGGTCAAGCTGCGCAACGCCGTCGAGAACGCCTGGGCGGCCATCGACGTGCAGCTGAAGCGTCGCCACGACCTGATCCCCAACCTCGTCGAGACCGTCAAAGGCTACGCCAGCCACGAGCGCGAGACCCTCGACTCGGTCACGCAGGCCCGGGCCAAGGCCATGGCCGCGGCCAGCCCCGGCGAGGCTGCGCAGGCCGAGTCCGAGCTCAGCCAGGCGCTGTTCAACCTGCGTGCCGTCGCCGAGGCCTATCCCGACCTCAAGGCCAACCAGAACTTCGCGCAGCTGCAGTCCGAGCTGACCTCGACCGAGGACCGGATCGCCGGCGCGCGGCAGGGCTACAACGACTCCGTTCGCAAGTACGACACGCGCCGGCAGTCGATCCCGACGAACATCGTCGCGTCGCTCGCCAACTTCAAGGAGTTCGAGTACTTCGAGGCCGACCCCGACAGCCGGTCGCCGGTCGAGGTGCAGTTCTAGGCGCGACCAGCCGCGCAGCGCTGGCCGCGCCCGCCGGCGCGCGCGGGACCAGCCTTCGCTGACGCCCGCGCGCGACTATCCTTTGCCCATCGCCTGTGCGCCCGCTTCGACCATCGCATCGACCGCCCGCTGACCGTCGCCTGGTTCCAGGTCGACTGGGCGGGTGGCCTCCAGCAGCACCGTCGTCTCGTAGCCCAGCCGGCTCGCGTCCAGCGTCGTGTCCTTGACGCACACATCCTGCGCGAGGCCGCAGACGACGACGCGTTCGATGCCCTGGTCGCGCAGCATCTGATCCAGCCCGGTCGAATCCTCATCGCCGCTTTCAGGGTCCCGGACACTGAACGCCGAGTAGCCGTCCTCGCCCCCGGTGCCCTTCTTGACCACCGGCGCGTCCACGACGGTGAGGTCGGGGTGCAACTCGGCGCCCCACGTGCCGGCGACGCAGTGCACCGGCCAGGTGCCTCCGTCCTTGGCGAAGTGCGGTGTGACCTCGGGATGGTGGTCCTGGGTGTAGACGATCGTTGCGCCGGCGGCCGCCGCCCGGCTGATCTCGGCGTTGATCGTGGGGATGATCTTGTCGCCGCCGCTGACGTACAGGCCGCCCTCCGGATCGGCGAAGTCGTTTTGGACGTCGACGACGAGCAGGGCGGTGCGTTCGTCGTAGGGCACGTTCGTGGTTTCGGTCATCGCTGCCTCCGTACCGTCGTCGTCTCCTCGGATCGCACAGCGTCGCTGCTTCGTCCAAGCAGCGTCGCTGGTGCGTGGCGCACAGCCGCGGCTTCGTGCCGCGTTTGCCGCTGCCTCAGGCGGAAGTCTTCCCTCGGTGGGGGCCCACCGTCACGCCGCCGGCGTGGGTCGTGCGGGGCTTTCCCGCCCTTGCCGACCGCAGTCCGGCGAGGGCCGGGCCGCCGGCTGGCTCCTTGCGGGGGCGCTGACGGGTTCCACGCCGGTCTGCCCGTACACTGTCGTCTGCTGGTGGCAGCGGGCGGCGGCCTCCAGCGCCGTCGTGTGCGGTTTCCTACCAGATCTGCTCGCCGTGCGGGGTGATTTGTCCGTGCCAAGCCTGTCCCTGTCCAGCCCTCGCGCCCGGCGCGTGTGGATCGCCGTGGGCTCCATGGCCCTCGTGCTCGCCGGTGCGGGGCTGGCTGTGATCTTCGCCGGCGACGAAGCCGACCCCGACAACGGCGTCGCCGTCGAACCGACGCCGACCCCCACGCCGACACCTACCCCCACGCCCACACCCATCCCCACGCCCACGCCCGAACCCACCCCGACGCCGACGCCCACGCCGACCGGGCCGCCCTGGCCGATGACCGGCCTCCCGGCCCAGGACGAGGCCGACCTCGAGCGCCCCATCCTCGCGGTCAAGATCGACAACCACCCTCGCGCCCGGCCGCAGACCGGCTTGAACTCCGCCGACACGGTCATCGTGGAACTCGTCGAGGGCACCGTGCGGATGATCGCCCTGTACCACTCCGAGCGGCCCGAGGCGGTCGGCCCAGTGCGGTCGGGACGCCTGGTGGACGCAGAGATCCTGCCCGGTTTCAAGCCGGCGTTTGCGTTTTCGGGAGCGGCCCGTCAGGTGCTGCCCACGCTGCAGCAAACCGACATGCCCCTGGTGATGGAGGGCGACGACGGCTACTACCGGGAGCGCTCGAGGTCGGCTCCGCACAACCTGTACCTCCGGCTGAACGCGCTCATCGAGGCAGCCGACGGGCTGCCACCGGGCGACGTGCCGTGGGAGCACGGTGACGAGCCACCCGGGGGAGGCCGGGAGATCGCCTCGGCAGGACTGCGCTACCCCAGCGCGGGCCGATACCGCTGGGAGTGGGACGAGCGCGAGGACCAGTGGGCGCGCTTGCAGGACGGTGCCGCTCACGTCAACGCCGACGAGGAGCAGCTGACCGCCGCCACGGTGGCGGTGCTCGACGTCGACTGGGTCGGCGCCGAACGCCGACCGTTCGAGCCACTCGGGGAAGGCGACGCCACGTTCCTGCGCGACGGCGAGGTCCACCAAGGACAATGGCGCAAAGCGTCCAGCGAGGCCCCCTACGAGCTACTCGACGCCGACGGGGAGCCCTTCGCGCTGGCTCCGGGACAGCTGTGGATCGAGCTGCTTCCGACCAACGGCACCTTCAGTGTCGAGGAGGGGTAGTGGGTGGATCGACCGTGGGCAGTGCGCTTGGCGGCAGGCGCGTTCGCGGTGGTAACGACGCTCGGTTGCACCCCCGACGACCCCGCTCCCGACCCGGCCACCCCCGAAGCGGACACCCCGACCCCCGAGCCGGCCACACCCGAGCCTGAGCTCGAGGAGACCGAGCCCGCCGCTCGCGCGCCGCTGACCGGACGGCCCGTCGACGACGCCGAGACCCTCGAACGCCCGCTCGTGGCGGTCAAGATCGACGACGCCGACGACGCGCTGCCCCAACAGGGCCTCGAGGTGTCCGACATCGTCTACACCGAGCTCGTCGAGGGCGGCACCACCCGCTTGCTCGCCCTGTTCCACAGCGAGGACCCCGGGGAGGTCGGGCCCGTCCGCTCTGCTCGCGAAAGCGACGCTGAGCTGCTGCCCGCCTTCGACGGGCTTTTCGCCATCAGCGGGGCGGCGCCGCAGGTCATCGAGCAGCTGCGCCAGGCCGATGTGTCTCCGCTGGAGGAGGGCCGGCCCGCCCAGGCCTGGCGTCGTGAGCCGGATCGGAGGGCGCCGCACAACCTCTTCGTCCGTGCCGATCGGCTGTGGGAGTTCATCGCCGCGCTCGATGAGGACGACGCGCTCGACCCGGCCGACCCAAGGTTCGCCGCCGCCAGGCCCTGGCCGATCGCCGAGAACGGCGAGCCCATGCCGCGCGGCGAACCGGCCGCCGGCGTGCGGCTGGCTTACTCCCAAGCAGCGCACGTCGGGTGGCGGTGGAACGCCGACGCCGAGGTCTGGCAGCGCTCCCGCGACGGTCAGGCCCACGTCGACGCCGAGGGTGCCCCGCTCGACGCTGACAACGTGCTGGTGGCGCGGGTGGCGACCAGTGTCGGACCTCGGACCGACGCTGCAGGGGCTGCGACGGTCGAGATCGAGCTCCTTGGCTCGGGCCGGGCGCTGGTGTTGCGCGGCGGTGAGGCAGTCGAAGGCCGCTGGGAGCGTGATACGCCAACCGAGCCCTTCCGGTTCGTGACGGAGGACGGACGCCCGATCGAGCTGGCGGTCGGGCGTTCCTGGGTCGAGCTCGTCCCGGTCTCCGGCAGCGTCGAGGTCGAATCGCCCGCGCCACCGGGGTGAGTCGAGCCGCCCCCGCCACCTGGGTGGTCCAGGTGCCGACCCGCGAGGCACGTGGGCGGGGTCATCCACGCTCGGTCACGCGGATGCGGCCGAGCGCCAAGTGATTGGGGCAAGGGGCGTGGTTGCCGGCCGGGCGCGCCTGGTTGCCCGCCAGGGGCGCGTGGTTGCCGGCCAGGCTCCGCGGTACGCTCACAGGTGCGAGGCTTGCGACACCGCCGCGCAGCGAACTGTTCCCGGCCAGGCACTCGGAGCACCACTGTGAGCGACGCGCACATTCCCTCCCCTCAGCCCTCGACGGGCACCGACCGCGTCAAGCGCGGGCTTGCCGACATGCTCAAGGGTGGGGTGATCATGGACGTGGTCACGCCCGAGCAGGCGCGCATCGCCGAAGCGGCGGGCGCCGTGGCGGTGATGGCCCTCGAGCGCGTGCCGGCTGACATCCGCTCGCAGGGCGGGGTGGCGCGCATGAGCGACCCAGACATGGTCGAGGCGATCATGGACGCCGTCTCGGTTCCGGTGATGGCCAAGGCGCGCATCGGGCACTTCGTCGAGGCTCAGATCCTGCAGTCCCTCGGTGTGGACTACGTTGACGAGTCCGAGGTCCTCACCCCCGCCGACGAGGCGCACCACATCGACAAGCACGCGTTCACGGTCCCCTTTGTGTGCGGGGCGACGAACCTGGGCGAGGCCTTGCGCCGGCTCGGCGAAGGCGCGGCCATGATCCGCTCCAAGGGTGAGGCCGGAACCGGCAACGTCGTCGAGGCGGTCCGCCACATGCGCGCCATCGCTGGAGGCATCCGGCGCCTGGGCGCGCTGGCCGGCGAGGAGCTCTACGCCGAGGCCAAGAACCTCCAAGCCCCCTACGAGATCGTCGCCGAGGTCGCCCGCACCGGCCGCTTGCCCGTCGTGTTGTTCACCGCGGGGGGAGTGGCCACGCCAGCCGACGCCGCCATGATGATGCAGCTCGGCGCCGACGGGGTGTTCGTCGGCTCGGGGATCTTCAAGTCCGATGAGCCCGCCAAGCGCGCCCGCGCCATCGTGCTCGCCACCACCTCGTACGACGATCCTGACGTGCTCGCGAAGGTCAGTCGCGACCTGGGTGAGGCCATGGTCGGCCTGAACCTGGAAGCCGACCCACAGGCCGAGCGCCTGGCTGTCCGCGGCTGGTAGTTCGCAAGGTCCGGACCCGGTTGGGGGCTGGTGCTGCGCATCCTGGCCGGTTGCGCCTCGCTGCAGTGTGTAGTCAGCTTGGTGTGTTGTGCGCTGCGCGCGCTGTAAACGAGCAGGGGGTAGCGCGGAGTGGGTAGCAGAGGGTAACTTTACGGGTCCATTGAGCAACCTCTTGGAGGCGGGCTCTAGGCGGGCTCTACGAGCAACGGAGATCCGGATGCGCCTTGGCCGTTGGCTGACCCTCCTGACCGTGGTGGCGGTGGCGGGACTGATCGTCCTCCCTGCTGCCGCGCAGGGTGGGAGCGCGACGAGCCCAGAAGGCGACGCGGACGATGTGGCGGTGCAGGCCTCCGGGTACGGCCCACCGCACTTCGTCCTGGAGCGTCACGACTTCCTCGCCCAGCGCTTCGCGGAGTTCTTCAGTCGCGTGCGTCCACTGGCCGGCGCACCCGGTGGGGAGTCCTCCGAACCTTCCGGCCCGCCGGATCATGCGGGGGAGCCTGGGCCGCCGGATCATGCCGGGCGTCCTGATGGCGCGGGCCCGCCTGATCATGCTGGGCAGGGTGGGCCGCCTGATCATGCTGGGCAGCCCGGTCCGCCGGATCATGCGGGGGAGCCTGGGCCGCCGGATCATGCTGGGCGTCCTGACGGCGCGGGTCCGCCTGATCATGCCGGGCAGCCCGGTCCGCCGGATCATGCGGGGGAGCCTGGGCCGCCGGATCATGCCGGGCGTCCTGATGGCGCGGGTCCGCCTGATCATGCGGGGCAGGGTGGGCCGCCGGATCATGCGGGGGAGCCTGGGCCGCCGGATCATGCCGGGCGTGCTGACGGCGCGGGTCCGCCTGATCACGCTGGGCAGCCCGGTCCGCCCCCGCACGCCTCCTCCGAGGCGCCGTCCGACGACGAATAACTGCTCGGCTGAGCACACGCGGTCACTGGTCCCGCGGCGATCCGTGCCCGCCCCTCGCAGCTACCCTTGCCTGCGATGACCACCCGTCACTTCCCACCGCCGGCCCTCGGGCGCTCGCGCGTCCCGGGCGAGGGACTGCTCGATGATCGAGGCCCGCACTTCCGGCCGACGGTGCTCGCCGGCGCTCCGCGGATCGGAGTCCTCGCTCTCCAGGGGGATGTTCTCGAGCATCTGCGGCTGCTCGACGTCGCCGGCGCCGTGGGAGCGCCGGTGCAGACCACGGCGGACCTCGATGGACTGGACGGTCTCGTGCTGCCAGGCGGCGAGTCGACGACGATTGGCACCCTGCTCGAACTCCACAATCTGCTCGGTCCATTGCGCCAGCGCATCGACGCCGGGCTTCCGGTCTTCGGCACCTGCGCGGGTGCGATCCTGCTGGCTCGCCGGGCGTTGCGCCACGACGGAACGCCGGTGGAGCAGACCCTGGTGGGCGGGATGGACATGGTCGTGCGGCGCAACGCGTTCGGCCGCCAGGTCGCCAGCTTCGAAGCCGACCTCGACGTCACCGGCCTCACGGCGCCGATGCACGCGGTGTTCATCCGAGCGCCCTGGATCGAGGAAGCAGGAAGCGAGGTCGAGGTCCTCGCGACGGCGGACACCGACCTGGGTCCCCGCGTGGTCGTGGCCCGCCAAGGCGCGTTGTTGGCGTCGGCGTTCCATCCCGAGTTGACCGACGATCCCAGGTTGCACCACCTGTTCGTGCGCCTTGTCGAGGAGGCTGAAACACCGCGGAAGCGCCCCGTCCGGTGCTAGGGTCGAAAGGCGGCGCCGTCCAGGGAGAACGCCCATGTCCGGTCATTCAAAATGGTCAACCATCAAGCGCAAGAAGGGCGCCCTTGACGCCCAGCGCGGCAAGCTGTTCGCGCGCCTCATCCGCGGCATCGAAGCTGCGGCCAAGACCGGCGGCGCGGATCCCGAAGCAAACCCCACCCTCGCGACCGCGATCCAGAAGGCCCGCGATGCGTCGGTCCCCAAGGACAACATCGACCGCGCCCTCAAGCGGGCCGCCGGCAAGGAAGCCGGCTCGATTGACTACGAGCAGGTCTTCTACGAGGGATACGCACCCAGCGGTGTCGCGATCTACGTGGAGTGTCTGACCGACAACCGCAACCGCGCCGCTAACGACGTGCGCACGGCCTTCAACAAGAACGGTGGCTCGCTGGCAGAAGCCGGGGCCGTTGGCTACCTGTTCAGCCGCACAGGGGTCGTCCTTGTGCCGGCCGACGAGGTCGAGGAGGACGACATCCTCGCCGCCGCGCTCGAGGCCGGCATCGACGACGTGCGAGCGGATGGGTCTTCCTATGCCGTGATCACGGACGCCTCAGACCTGCCGGATGTGAGGGCCGCGCTGGAGGAGGCCGGCGTTCCCGTCCAGTCTTCAGAGGTGACCATGCTGCCCAGCGTCACCGTCCCCATCGAGGACGAGGGCGCCGCCAAGCAGGTGCTCAGACTCGTGGACGCCCTTGAGGACTGCGACGACGTCCAGAACGTCTACACCAACTTCGACATTCCGGACAACGTGCTCGAAGCCGTCGCGTAAGCGCGGGCTCAGGGCGGTCCCGGCGGTGATATCGGCGCGTGCTTGGCCTCGTTTCCGCTCGGGCGACCGCGACGTTGCGATTTCGACGTCGGGGAACGTCGCAATCGCAACGTCGACCCCGGGAGGGCACCAGGGAGGGCCGGTGACCGGCTGATCGAGGGATCGGAGTGCTGACGGGCTGCCAGGTGCGGCGCCCTTCCTGGGTGGGCACCGAACGCGCTCGCTTGAACCCCGGCCACACCGGCGGTGCGGGCGTCCCGCTGGCCCTGCCCACCCTGGCGCCCCGCCCACCCGGCTCCCGCCCGCACTGTTACCGCGCCCCGCTCTCACGGTTGGCCCGCACCCGGGTTGTCCACAAGCGCTGATCACTGACTCAGCGCTGCGGACCGGCCAGGGACGATGCTCTGCGCATGAACCACCGCCAGATACGACACGTGCTCGATCGCGCCCGAGGCCAGTACGGGCTGTTGAGCAGGCACGACGCCCGAACGCTCAACGTCGAGTGGCGGGCGCTGCGCGCCCTGGCGCTCGACCTTGGGGGCACGAGCTGGTACCGAGGGACTGTCCAGGTTCCCGGTCCCTGGGACAGTCATCTGAGCCGCTGTGCTGCGGCCGCCGCCGCGGCGGGCCCGGGAACGCTGGTATCGGGGAGGAACGCTGCGAGGTGCTGGGGGCTGACGACAGCCAACGCCCTGCCCGTGCGCTTGTTGATCCCCCCAACGCAGAGCCACCCTCGGCTGGACCGGGTCGCTGCCTGGAAGCCCTCAACACTCACCGACGAGGACCGAGCTAGGGTCGAGGGCATCCCGGTTGCCAGCGTTCGCCGCACCCTGCTTGACCTGGCTAGGCAGATCGCGCTGGCTCGTGGCGGCCCGGGACCCGTGTCCGATGAGCTGGCCGAGGTCATTGCCAAGGCAGTGCAGCGCAAGCTGACCTCAGTCAGCGTGCTGCGGGAGTACCTCGCGTCGATGCCCAGCGTGCGAGGCGCCGGGGAGCTCGCCGAGACGCTGGACCTCATGGACCGCGACGGCCGGACCGACAGCGGCTTCGAGCGGCGTGTGCGGGCGCGGTTGCGGACCCACGGGTTCACCCCCGCGCCCGGCACCTACAAGCTCGAGCTTCCCTCGGGCCGGCTGGTATGGATCGACATCGCGTTCCCCGAGGAGCGGGTTGGGCTGGAGGTCGACGGCCTGCACTGGCACGGCAGCCCCCAGCAACAACACGCCGACATCTGGCGCGAGCGGGAGATCGAGGAAGCAGGTTGGGTTATCTGGCGCGTGTCGGAACGGGACATCCACGATCCGCAGGCGGCTCTCGCCCGCTATCTTGCTGAGCTCTTGCGTCGCCGTCGCGAGGAAGCGTGCCGGACCTCGTGAAGAGGCTCCTCGGGAATGCGCCAAGTTGCGCAAGCTTGGTGGTGGTTCGAACTGCCGGGGCGGGGCCGTTGGACGTGGACGGAGGGCGCGTCAGGAGGTCTGCGGCTTCGACGTTGCGATTTCGACGTC
>SLAO01000002.1 GCA_007126835.1 Nitriliruptorales bacterium
CGTCCTCGGTCAGCTGGTCGCCGGCGTCGCGGACGCTGACCAGCGCCGACAGCAGGTCGTCGCCGGGTTCCACGCGCCGGCGGGCGATGAGCTCCCGGAAGTAGGCGTGGAACTCGTCGACCGCGTGCCACTGCGCCTCCCGCTGTTCCGGGCTGAGCAGGAACGGCGGATCGATGGACTGCGCCAGCGTCGCCGACCAGCGCTTGAACGTGGCATCGTCCTCGGGCGGCACCCCGAGCAGCTCGGAGATCACCGTCACCGGCAGCGGGTAGGCGAGGTCTTCGATGAGCTCGATCTGCCCGTCCCCGCGGGCCGCTGCCCGGTCGAGCAGGTCGTCGACCAATGCGGCGATGCGTGGTCGCTGGGCCTCGACCGCGCGAACGCTGAACGCCTTGGCCGCGAGTCGGCGCAGCCGCGTGTGGTCGGGCGGGTCACGCAACAAGAACGGCTGGGCGTCGTCAGCGTCCCACGCGTCGAGGTCCGCGCCCTGCTCGGCGAGCCACTGCCGAAACGCGGTGGAGTTGCGGTAGTCGCTCGACACTCGGCGGTCCCGCAGCAGGCGATCGATCTCATGGTAGGAGGCCACCACGACGATGCCCATCGGGCCTTCGGTAACCGGAGACTGCTCGAGGATCTGGCGGTACAGGGGGTAGGGGTCGGCCCGCACGGACGGGTCGAGCAGCCCGAGGAGCAGCTGCTGCGGGTCGGCGAGGTCTGCCACGCGGCCTTCCTGTCCGAGACGTCAGCGACAGCCTAAACAGCCTAATCGGACCGCGGCGTGGCCTCGGTCCACGACCCAGACCGCGCCACAGCCCTACCAGCGTTCCAAGCGGTCAACCGCGCACTGCGGTGGATGCAGGGTCAGCCGAGGTGCTCCTCGCGGATCCGCGCGAGCCGCTGCAGGGGGGTCTGCACCGCGGGGAACAGCTCTCGATACACGTCGTTGAACAGGGCGTCGTAGACGCTGCGGGCGGGCTGCTGCGGCTCGAAGCTGTCTGTGACGTCGGTCATCGCCGCGGCGGCCTGCTCCACCGACTCGTACCAGCCGACTCCGTAGGCGCCGAGGATCCCGGCGCCGAGGTTCGTCGCCTCGGCGGTGTGGGCTCGAGTCACCTTCGCACCGAGGATGTCGGCCATGATCTGGCACCACAGGTCGCTGTTGGAGCCGCCGCCGAGGATGACGTACTCCTCGATGCGACCACCGGTGGCTGCCTCGATGCCCTCCATCGAGAGGCGGAACTCGAAGCCGATGCCCTCTTCGATGGCTCGGAAAAGATGCTCGCGACCGTGCTTCTGGTGCCAGCCGACGGTCATCCCCGACGCCGAGGCGTCCCAGTAGGGGTTCATCACCTGGTTCCAGTACGGCACGAGCAGCAGCCCGCTCGAGCCGGGACCGATCTCACGAGCCGCCTGCTCGTAGCGGTCGAAGTCAGCCGCCTCGCCGAGAGTGTCACCGAAGTGCTGCATGAACCACGTCATCGTCGCGAGCCCGCCGCGGAGGACGCTCTCGAGGAGGAACGTGCCGGGGGCGCCGCCGTAGAGGGTGCGACAGGAGGGGTCGGTGACGTACTTGTGGTCGATGGGACCGCCGGTGACCGCAGTGCCGAGGTTGAGGTAGGCCCGGTCAAGGGAGGTCACCCCAGCGCCGAGACAGGCCGCCTGCCCGTCGCCGAGCCCGGCGATGACCGGCGTGCCGACCGGCAGGCCGGTGGCCTGCGCGGCCCGGACGGTGACCTCGCCGATCTGCGTGCCCGGCGGCACGGTGTCGCAGAACTGCTCGGGGCGCAGGCCTATGCCCTCGATGATGTCGACGGCCCACTCGCCCTGCGTCGCGTCGGTGAGCCCGAAGGAGTCCGCCGACGCAAGGCTCGTGGCCCACTCGCCGGTGAGCCGCTGCACGAGAAAGCCGTGGACGTCCATGAACTTGTGGGCCCGCTCGGCGACGTCAGGCTCCTCCTCGACGAGCCAGCGCAGCTTCGAGGAGGCCTGCGTCGTCGAGGGCCCTCGCCCCGTGCGCCGGTGCAGTTCCTCCTGACCGAACTGCTCGCCGAGCCAGTCGAGCTGCCGCTGGGAGCGACCGTCGTCCCACAGGATGGCGTTGCGCAGCGGCTTGTTGTCTTCGTCGACTGGTGCGTAGGACTCACGCTGATGGGTGATGCAGATCCCCGCGACGCGGTCGGCGTCGATCGAGCGCAACAGGTCGTTCATCGCCGTGCGCGTCGCGACCCACCAGCCCTCGGCCTGCTGCTCACTGTGCAGCGGGCGAGGACGGATCTCCTCGAGCGGCGCGCGACCCTCGGCGACGGGCTGGCCCTCGCGGTCCCAGGCGACAACCTTGGCCGCCGTCGTGCTGCAGTCGATGCCGAGTACGAGATCCTTCATGGCACTCCCTTCCCGTTCGGCTCTCGGCCTCCCCTGGCGGAAGGCCGCTCCTCGCGTGGTGACTCCGCTTAGGTGGCGCCACCTTGCGGGGTGAGGATGTACTTGTTGCCACGGCCCGCGGCCATGTCCTCGAGGCTTTCGACGAGCCTCTCGAGAGGCCGATGCTCGGTTACGAGGTCACGGCCGTCGAGGGCACCGCTTTCGAGCAGCCGCAAGGCCGTCGCGACGTAGTACGGCGTGTGGTGGAACACGCCCTTGAGGACGTACTCCTTGTAGTGCATCGCGACAGGGTCGACGTGCACGACGCTGCCGGGCTTTGGTCCCCCGAACAGCACCGCGGTCCCGCCGGGGCGCAGCGTGGCCACCGCCTGCTCCCACACCTCGGCGTGACCCGCGGCCTCGATCGCGACGTCGACGCCGCGCCCGCCCGGGGTGAGCTCGCGGACGGCGTGCGCGCGCTCCTCGGGATCGCCGAGGCCTGTGATGTCAACGCGCTCGGTGGCGCCGAGCCGAGCGGCCTCGGCGAGGCGGAACGCCGACTGGTCCACCGCGATGACCCGCGCGCCGCGCAGCGTGGCAAGTCGTACGAACATCAGGCCGATCGGGCCTGTGCCGTGCACCGCGACGGTGTCACCGAGGCGGATCCCGGTCTCGGCCATGCCGTGGACCACGGTCGCGAGCGGCTCGAGCGGCGCAGCAGCCTCGTAGGCCACGTGCGCGGCGAGCTCGTGGGTGTTGCGCTCGACGATCGCGGCGGGGATGAGGATCTGCTCGGCGAAGGCGCCGTTGAGGAACGTCAGGTTCTCGCAGAGGCTCTCGCGGCCCTCGATACAGGCCCAGCAGGTCGTGCACGGGGCGGTGTTCGCCGCGACGACGCGCATGCCGGGACAGAACCGTTCGACGCCCTCGCCGACGGCGGCGACGTCGCCGGCGAACTCGTGGCCAAACAACGCCGGCAGCGTCGGGAACAGCTTGGGGTGACCACGCCGGTAGGACTTGAGGTCGGTACCGCAGGTCGCGGCAGCCCGGACCTCGACGACGATCTCGCCGGGTCCCGGGCGAGGGTCCGCGACCTCCTCGATCTCGAGCCGGCCGGGCTCGTGGAAGACGGCGGCGCGCATCAGCGTGCTCCTCTCGTCGCCCGCGGCGTCGCCCGACGCCGCGCGGTCATCAGGTCCATGCCGGTGCGCCCCGACCCGGCAGCACCGCGTCGCCGAGCAGCCCGGCCGGCTCGCCTGCGCCGTCGAGGAGCGCCTCGATCGCCGCGAGCAGGTCCAGCCCGGCCAGGTCGCGCTCGCGGGCGAGCTCGGCGGCGAAGCGTGCCGCTGCCACGCCCTCGACGGTCTGCCCCACCTCCTCCATCGCCGCCAGCGCCGTGCTGGCGGCCTCGCCTTGACCGATGCGCATCCCGAAGAGCTTGTTGCGCCCCGACAGCCCCGTGACCTCGAGGTCTCCAACACCGGCCAGGCCGATCGCGCTGTCTGCACGCCCGCCGAGCGCCTGCGCGATCCGCGTGATCTCGGCGACCGCCTGGGCGAAGATCGCGGCCTTGAGGTTGTGCCACGGCTCGCCACCGAGCTCGCCGAGGCCATCGGCGACGCCGAGGGCGATGGCGTAGACGTTCTTCAGCGCCGCAGAGGCCTCGAGCCCGGCGACGTCAGCGGTCGTGGCGATGCGGTAGGCCGGGGTGGCCAGCAGCGACGCGGCGTTGACGGCCTCGGCCTCGTCGGCGCTGGCGTACAGCGTGGCCGTCGGGCGCGCCACAGCGACCTCGTTGGCCTTGCACGGCCCCCCCATCGCGACCAGCGGGCACCGCTTCCGCAGCGCGGGCGGCAACGTGGCCTCGAGCAGGGCAGGAAGCAGGCTCACCCGCCCGGTGGCGTCGTGGCCGAAGCCCTTGGTCGTCATCAAGATCGGCATGCCCGACCGCAGGAATGGCACGGCGCGCTCGAGCACGTCGATGACGCCCTCGGAGGAGATCGCCAGGATCGCGACGTCGCTGTCGGAGAGCGCAGCATCGAGTTCCGCGGCGTCGAGGAGCCGCGCGGCGGGGTCGATGGGCACCTTGATGCGCGGGTGGGGTCGGCCGGCGCGAAGCTCGGCGAGGATGTCGCCGTCGAGCCAGGTGCCCCACAGGCGCACCTCGTGACCTGCGCGCAGCGCGGGGGTCGTCAGCGCCGAGCCCATCGCGCCCGCCCCAAGGATCGTGATGACGGCCACCGCGGTCCCTTCCCTTGCCTCGGCGGCGCGCCCCGGAGGCTGGCCGCGCTCTTGCGCCTCTCGCCAGTCTGAATATCACATCGGTGCTGTGTCAATACCCCTTATCAGATCACCTACTGTGTGATATTGTCCGCTCAATGTTAAGAATGTCTCACAAGCGGTGTGCCCCCCGATGATCGATCACGTCGAAGCGCGGGAGGGCCGGCTGTCGAGCCAACGGCGTCGCCAGCAGCAGATCCTCGATCTCGTGCAGGCGCGGGGCTCGCTGCGCATCGACGAGCTCGCCGAACGTCTCTCCGTGAGCGCGATGACGATCCACCGCGACCTCAACGCGCTCAGCGAACAGGAGCTCGTCAACAAGGTCCGAGGCGGCGCCCAGGCCAAGCCCTCGGAAGCCACCGAGCGCAACGTGCGCTTCCGCATGCAGCACATGCCGCAGGCCAAGCGCGCCGTCGCGGCGGCCGCAGCGGCGCATGTCGAGCCCGGCTCGGTGCTCGCCCTGGACGACAGCACAACCGCGGCGCACGTCCTGCCCTTCCTGCGCGGCACGCCGCTGACCGTCGTCACGAACTTCCTGCCGTCGATCAAACGCGTTGCCGACGAGCCCGACTTCGACCTCATCGCACTCGGCGGCGTCTACGAACCGGCGTTCGACTCCTTCCTCGGGCCCTACGCCGTTGCCACGGCGCGGTCGCTCATGGCCGACGTCGTCCTCCTGTCGGTGCCCGCGGTCACCCGCTCGGCCTGCTACCACCAGTCAACCGACGCCGCGGAAATGAAGCGCGCGCTGATCGAGTCAGCGCACCGCCGCGTCTTGCTCCTCGACCACACGAAGCTGGGGCGCAGGGCGATCCACAGGATCGCCCCGCTCGAGGCCTTCGACCTCATCATCGTCGACGCCGAGACGGCTTACGATCGCGTGCGCCGCCTCGAAGCCACCGGCGTCCCGGTCGAGGTCGCCGACAACCTCGACGATGCACCCGCATTCGACGATTGCTGAGCGACAGCAACTACGCCCGGTTCCGACGAGAAAGGGTCCGCCATGCTCCACGAAGAGGCACGTCGCGAAGTCGCAGCCGCGTGCCAACGGCTCAAGCACGACGGACTCGTCGTCGGCACCGCCGGCAACGTCTCGGTGCGCGTCGGCGAGCACGTCGTCATCTCCCCCAGCGGCGTGGACTACGAGGTCCTGCGCGCCGAGCACGTAGGCGTGCACCGGCTCGGAGGCGAGCCCGTCGAGGCGCCGCTCAAGCCCTCCAGCGAGATGCCGCTGCATCTCGCCGTCTACGCGCGCACCCCTGCCGAGGCGATCGTCCACAACCACGCCCCGGCCTCGACGGCGCTGTCGACGATTGTCGACGAGGTCCCCACCTCCCACTACTACACGGCGATGTTCGGCGGGCCGATTCGCGTCGCCCCCTATGCGACGTTTGGCACCGAGGCGCTCGCCGAGCACGTCGCCGCGGCGCTCGACGGACGCCTGGGCGCCCTCATGGGCAACCACGGCGCGCTCACCATCGGCCGGGACCTCAAGGGCACCTACGACCGGCTGGCCTACCTCGAGTACGTCTGTGACGTCCAACTGCGAGCGATGACGACAGCACTGCCGGTGCGCACCCTGCCCGCCGAGGAGATCGAGCACGTGGCCACGCTCCTGGGCTCCTACGGCCAGTCGCTGCCCGAGGACGACGCGGGCTCCTAGGTTCCTCAGCCGGCAGGGTGCGCCAGGCAGGCCCCGGGATGAGGAGCACTCCAGCTACTCTCCGACCACCACCGCCAGCACTTCGCTGATCGCGACCTGGTCGCCGGCGGAGACGCGCACCTCGGTCACGGCGCCGTCGACCGGGGCGGCGACCGGGTGCTCCATCTTCATCGCCTCGACGGTGACCAGCGCCTGACCCCGGACCACCGCCTCGCCCACGCTGACGTGCACGGCCGCGACGGTGCCCGGTAGCGGCGCCGCCACGGGGCCGTCGTCAGCGACCTCGCCCGCGCCGGCGGCCGCCAGGTCATCGCCCAACTCGATCTCCCACACCGCGCCGCCCCACGCTAGCCAGCCTCCCGCCCCCGCCGGCGCCCACAGACCTCGGTGCGCGGACCCGTCGATGGCTACCGTCAACGTCTGCCCGCCGCCCGGGTGCTGAGCGAGGCTCCGAAGCCCCGCCCCGCGAGGTGCTCCGTCGCCGACGGTGACGGACGCGTCGGCGGGTCGTCCGAGCACTGCCACCTCCTCGGTGCGGCCCTGGCAACGCACCAGCCAGCGCGAAGGGGCCGGCCGCGAGATGCGCCACCCGTCGGGCACGTCGAAGGCGTCGACAACCGTCGCACGAACCGACGCGCCGACCGACGCAGGGTCTGGCTCGAGGCCGGCAGAAGCAATCAGCGCCGCCACGGCGAGGACCTCGTCGGGCACCGCTTCTTGCGCCGGCGCCCAGCTCGCAGCGACACGCTCCACCAACCCGGTGTCGAGCCGACCCTCGACCACGTCGGGGTCGCAGAGCAGCGCACGCAAGAACCCCACGTTGGTCCGCATGCCCAGCACCACCGTGGCGTCAAGCGCCCGCTCCAGGCGCGCCAGCGCGGTGCGCCGGTCGGGCCCGTGGGCGATCACCTTCGCCAGGAGCGGGTCGTAGTGCGATCCGACCTCCTCGCCGGTCTTGACGCCGGCGTCCACGCGGATGCCGGCGCCCGACGGCCATGCCACCGCCTGCAGCTGGCCGCCGGTGGGGCGGAACTCGGCTGCGGGATCCTCGGCGTACACCCGCGCCTCGATCGCGTGCCCCGAGGCAGTCGGCTGCGTGGGAAGGATCTCTGCCAAGCGTCGCCCTGTGGCCACGTCGAGCTGGCAGCCGACGAGGTCGAGGCCGTAGATCGCCTCGGTGACGGGGTGCTCGACCTGCAGCCGCGTGTTCATCTCGAGGAACGCGAAGTGGCCCGTGCCGCCTTCGAGCAGCAGCTCGACGGTGCCGGCCCCCACGTAGCCGCACGCGCGTGCGGCCGCGATCGCGGCGTCGGCCATGGCTGCGCGCAGGTCGGCGTCGACAGCGGGAGAGGGTGCCTCTTCCACGATCTTCTGGTGACGGCGCTGCAGGCTGCACTCGCGCTCGCCGAGGGCGATCACCTCCCCGTGACCATCGGCGAGCACCTGGACCTCCACGTGGCGCGGGGACTGCACGAGCCGCTCCAGCAGCAGTGCGCCCGAGCCGAACGCGGCCGCAGCCTCGCGGCGGGCACCGGCCAGCGCCTCGGGCAGGTCGGCGAGGTCGGCCACCACGCGCATCCCCCGCCCCCCGCCCCCGGCGGCAGCCTTGACCAGCAGAGGCACCCCGAGCGACTCGGCCGCGGCGCTCAGCGCCTCGTCGTCCAGGCCCGGCTCGTGCACGCCGGCGATGACCGGGACCCCGGCCGCCTCGACGCGCTGCTTGGCGGCGATCTTGTCGCCCATGGCCTCGATCGCGTCGGCCGGCGGCCCGATCCAGGTCAGTCCCGCGTCGACCACCGCTCGGGCGAAGGCCGGGTCCTCGGCCAAGAAGCCGTATCCCGGGTGGATCGCGTCGGCGCCGGCCGACGCGGCGGCCGCCAGGATCGACTCGGCGGCGAGGTAGCTGTCCGCCGCGGGGGCAGGGCCGATGCGCCAGGCCTCGTCCGCGTAGTCCACGTGCGCCGCGGACGCGTCGGCGTCGCTGTACACCGCGATCGCTCGCAGGCCGCGTGCGCGAACGGTGGCCAAGATCCGACAGGCGATCTCACCCCGGTTGGCCACGAGGACGGCACGCATCCGCGCGCCCTAGTCCCGCGCCCAGCGCGGTGGGCGGCGCTCGAGGAAGGCGGTCATGCCCTCCTGGCCCTCGTCGCTGGCCCGCAGGTCGGCGATCAGATCTGCGGTCTCGGCCTCGAACTCGTCGGGTGGGCCCGCCACGAGGTCGGGCAGGCGCTTGCAGGCCGCCTGGGCTTGTCGCGCTCCGGCGAGGCAGTGGCCGACGACGACCTCGACCGCGTCGTCGAGGCGCTCGTCGGGCACCACCTCGTGCACGAGCCCCCAGGCCAGCGCCTCGGCGGCGTCGAAGCGCCGGCCCGTGACGAACAGCGCCCGGGCGGTGCTGCGGCCCATCGCGCGGACGACGTAGGGGGCGACGACCGCGGGGGCCAGCCCGAGTCGGACCTCGCTGAACGCGAAGAACGCCGAGGCAGTGGCGACGGCGACGTCGCACACCGCGACCAGGCCCACGCCACCGCCCATCGCCGGCCCGTTGATGCGGCCGATCAGGGGAACGTCGAGGTGGTCGAGATCCCGCAGCATCGCTTGGAGACGGCGGGCGTCGGCACGGTTCTCGTCGGGACCGGCGTCGCGCATAGAGCGCATCCACTCGAGGTCGGCACCAGCCGAGAACGCGCTGCCCTCGCCGGTGAGCAAGGCCGCACGGATCGAGGGGTCGTCGGCAAGCTGCCTGGCGGCCTGGCTAAGGGCCGCGACGAGACCGGCATCGAAGGCGTTGCGGACCGCGGGCCGCGTCAGGGTGAGCGTCGCGACTCCTCGGTCGTCGGTCGCGACGTGCAGCGGATCGGCGTCGGCCATGGCGACATCCTGCCAGCCCGGGCGACACCGGCCCAGTGACGGCGGCTTTGGCCCCTCTCGACCGGGCGTCTGGGAGATGCGCCAGGCTCAGCGTGTCCACCCGGGACGCCTGGGTAGGTTGACCGCGACCGTCCCCAGGACCCGGGACGATCGGCCCAGATCCGAGGACCGACCGGACCGGATAGGCCGCTGTCCAGCAGAAAGACCCCCGAAGTTCCGCTGGGCAGGGTGTTGACCGTGGGTGGTCAACAGCGTAGCGTCGCGTGTGTCGGGGAAACGGTTGCCCGAGGACCCGCTGGATGGCATTCCACCGCCACGGCCAGGGGAGCGGAGCCGGGAATTCCCCGGCCTCGAGCGGGTGTCTGCCCGCTCAACAAGGCGGCACGTACCCCGGCGTGGGTGGGTTACTGAGAGTAGGGAGCGTCTGCTGATGGAGGAGCACATCATGAGGGTCGCCCACGACGCGCGCTCCGGGCTCTGCTCCATCGAACTCGGCCCCTAGCGGTATCGGCCCTGGGCATGCGTCCAGGGCCGGTCGCTTTCGGCCTACACGACCAGGGAGGACTCTAGAGATGAAGAAGCTCATCAACGATCCGGACAAGGTCGTCGCCGAAGCCCTTGAGGGCATGGAGATGGCCTACGGCGGTCGCCTCAAGGTCAATCACGACCCGGCGTTTGTTGCCCGCAAGGACGCACCCGTCAGCGGCAAGGTCGCGATCGTGTCCGGAGGAGGCAGCGGGCACGAACCCATGCACGGCGGCTACGTGGGACCCGGGATGCTCGACGCGGCGATCCCTGGCGCCGTGTTCACCTCCCCCACACCCGATCAGGTCGAGGCCGCGACCAAGGCGGTCAGCAGCGGATCGGGCGTGCTGCACCTCGTGAAGAACTACACCGGCGACGTCGTCAACTTCGAAATGGCTGCCGAGCTGGCCGCCGCCGACGGCATCGAAGTCAAGTCGGTGGTCATCGACGATGACGTCGCCGTCAAGGACTCGCTGTTCACCGCCGGCCGGCGTGGCGTCGGCGGCACGGTGCTCATCGAGAAGATCACCGGGGCGTGCGCCGACCGGGGCGACGACCTCGAGACGATCGCCAACTTGGCGACCCAGCTGAACAGCCAGGTCCGCTCGATGGGCATGGCCCTGACCTCGTGCACGGTCCCCCATGCCGGCGAGCCCACGTTCGAGCTGGGCGAAAACGAGATGGAGATCGGCATCGGCATCCATGGCGAGCCGGGCCGTGAGCGCATGCCCCTCGAGACCGCCGACCAGATCGCCGAGCGGCTCATCACCCCCATCCTCGAGGACCTGCCGTACAACTCCGGCGACGATGTGCTGCTGTTCGTCAACGGCATGGGCGGCACGCCGCTGCTCGAGCTGTTCATCATCTACCGGCGGGCCTGTCAGATCCTCGCCGATCGTGGCATCAACGTGCGGCGCAACCTCGTGGGCAACTACATCACGGCGTTGGAGATGGCCGGCTGCTCGATCACCCTGCTCAAGCTCGACGACGACACCACATGGCTGTGGGACGCCCCCGTTGACACCCCCGGCTTGAGCTGGGGCGCTTGGGAGCCCCCGACGCTGCCATGGACGTCCAACTGGGGCGTGTCCACCGGGCGCCGCAACCTGCCCTGGACGTCGGAGTAGACCCCGCAGCGTGCACAACCTCTCTACGCGGGCCAGGCACCACCGAGGCGATTGCCCCGCCTCGGTGGGCCGCCTGCCCGTCGTCCGCTCGCATGCCCACCACCCGGCGTGGCCGGCAGCACCCACACGCATCCGGCCCTGCTGACACGAGTCCGCCCACCTGACACGACAGGAGCCAGCGCGAATGCCCAACGCGACCACCGGTGACGTCATCGCCTTCGTCCGGGCCTATGCAGGCGTGGTAGCTGAGCACAAGCGGGAGCTGACCAAGCTCGACTCGGCCATCGGCGACGCCGACCACGGTGAGAACCTCGATCGCGGTTTCAAAGCCGCGCTCGAGCGAATGCCTGGGGAGGACGCGACGCCCGGCGAGGTGCTCAAGGCGGTGGCGATGGCACTGGTCAGCAAGGTCGGTGGTGCGGCGGGGCCCTTGTACGGCACGGCGTTCCTCCGGGCCGCGTCGGCGGTCGAGGGCCACGACGAGCTCGACACCAAGGCGATCGTCGAGGCGACCGAGGCCGCCCTCGCCGGTGTGGTCCAGCGCGGCAAGGCCGAACTGGAGGACAAGACCATGGTCGACGCCTGGTCGCCAGCGGTCGACGCGGCCAAGGCCGCGCTCGAGCGCGGGGCGGACTGTGGCGAGATCCTCGCCGACGCCGCCGAGGCGGCGCAGCAGGGAATGACCGCAACGATCCCGCTCGTGGCGCGCAAGGGGCGCGCGAGCTACCTGGGTGAGCGCAGCGCCGGACATCAAGACCCCGGCGCGACGTCCACGTACTACCTATTCCGCACGCTCGCCGACCAGGCGGCGGGCAGCGGCTGACCGAGGGCGCGCCGCGCCCACGACACCCCAGGGCTCAAAAGAGCACGAAACGACACGAGGAGGCGGTTGGCCTAATGGCAGAGTATGTAGGCGCCATCGACCAGGGAACCACAAGCACGCGCTTCATGATCTTCAACCACGCTGGTGAGGACATGGGCAGCGCGCAGCTCGAGCATGAGCAGATCCTGCCGCAGGCCGGCTGGGTTGAGCACGACCCGACTGAGATCTGGGAGCGCACGCGCACGGTCATCGAGCAGGGCCTGGCGCGCGCGGGCATCTCGGGCTCGGACCTCGCCGCAATCGGAATCACCAACCAGCGCGAGACCACCGTCGTGTGGGACCCCAACACCGGGCGTCCGCACTTCAACGCGATCGTGTGGCAAGACACCCGCACCGACCGCATCGCCTCGGCTCTCGAGCGCGAGGGCAAGGGCGACGTCATCCGCCAGAAGGCCGGTCTCCCGCCGGCGACGTACTTCTCGGCCGGCAAGGTCCAGTGGCTGCTCGAGAACGTCGAGGGGCTGCGGGAGAAGGCCGAGAACGGGCAGGCCCTGTTCGGCACCATCGACACGTGGGTGCTGTGGAACCTGTCGGGTGGAGTCAACGGCGGCGTGCACGCCACCGACGTCACCAACGCCTCGCGCACGATGCTGATGAACCTCGAGACCCTCGACTGGGACGACGAGCTGCTGGGCTTCTTCGGGATCCCCCGCCGGATGCTGCCCGAGATCAAGCCGTCCTCGACGGTGTACGGCACGACGCCGTCGAACGGGCCGGTGGGTGCGGAGGTGCCGATCGGCGGCATGCTCGGTGACCAGCAGGGCGCCACCGTCGGCCAGGTCGCGCTGAGCCCCGGTGAGGGCAAGAACACGTACGGCACCGGTAACTTCTTCCTGCTCAACACCGGCACCGAGATCGTCCGGTCCAAGCACGGACTGCTGACGACGCTGGGGTACAAGTTCGGCGACCAGCCGGCCGTGTACTGCCTGGAGGGCGCGATCGCGGTGACCGGCTCGGCCGTGCAGTGGCTGCGCGACCAGCTCGGCCTGATCACCCACGCCTCGGAGACCGAGGCGTTGGCCAAGCAGGTCGAGGACACCGGCGGGATGTACTTCGTGCCGGCGTTCTCGGGTCTGTTCGCCCCCTACTGGCGTTCCGACGCGCGCGGGGTCATCGCCGGCCTCTCGCGGTTCCACACCAAGGCGCACGTGGTCCGGGCGACGCTCGAATCGGTGTGCTGGCAGTCCAAGGAGGTCGCCGACGCCATGTACCAGGACTCGGGCGTGGAGCTCGAGTTCTTGAAGGTCGACGGCGGCATGGTCGCCAACGACTACCTGATGCAGATGCAGGCCGACATCCTCGGCGTGCCCGTCGCCCGCCCGAAGGTCGCCGAGACCACCGCTCTCGGCTCGGCGTACGCCGCCGGGTTCGCGGTGGGGTTCTGGAGCACCGAGCAGGAGATGCGCGACAACTGGCTCGAGGACAAGCGGTGGGAGCCGCAGTGGTCCGACGACAAGCGCGAGGAGGGCTACGCCGGCTGGAAGAAGGCCGTGCAGCGCACGCTGGACTGGGTGGACGTCAGCTAACCGCCTAGCACATCCCCTAACGGCCGGGGGGCGGTGCCACGCGCACCGCCCCCCGCAGTGTCTGGAGTCCCCTGTGACCGTCGGCGTGGTGGTGGTCTCACACTCGGACTTGCTCGCACGTGGAGTGGCCGAGCTCGCCGGTCAGATGGCCGAAGGGGTCAGCATCGCCGCGGCGGGAGGCAACGACGAAGGCGGGATCGGGACGTCGTTCGACCGCGTGCTCGCCGCCATCAACGAAGTGGCATCGGACGACGGGGTGGTAGTCCTAGCCGACCTCGGCAGCGCGGTCCTCACCGCCGAGCAGGCCTTCGAGTTCCTCGACGCTGAACACGCAGAGAAGGTGCAGTTGGCCACTGCGCCCGTGGCTGAGGGGGCCGTGGCCGCCGCGACCACGGCTGCGGGGGGCGCGGGGCTGGCCGAGGTGGTGGCCGCCGCCGAGGCCGCCGGGCAGGGCGCAGCACAG
>SLAO01000045.1 GCA_007126835.1 Nitriliruptorales bacterium
CAGTGGGCGAGGGGGGACTTGAACCCCCAAGGGCCGAAGCCCACAGGAACCTGAATCCTGCGCGTCTGCCAATTCCGCCACTCGCCCGAGCGGCTGTGCCGCGCCGGCACGTGCAACCTCGAATGCTAGCAACCCTCGACGAACACCGCCCACCGAAGCGGCTGCCAGCGGTGCCTTCCACGACTGCACAGGGGGACAACGGACCTTCCGCCGCCATCGGGCCGTCACGCTTCTACACTCGGGTCACGTCTGACACCGAGAGAGGCCCCCGGAGCGCATGGGGATTCTGCGGGATTTCGAGCGACGGCTCGAGGGAGCCGTCGAGGGGTTCTTTGCGCGCGCCTTTAGATCCGGCCTGCAGCCGGTCGAGCTGGCCAAGGCCGTCCAGCGCTACGCGTCGTCGTACAAGCAAGTTGGCGTCGACGGGATCGTGGTGCCCAACGTCTACCGCATCGCCCTGGCGCGCAGCGACGCCGAGCGGTTCACCGGCTACGGTGAGGCGCTACGCCACGAGCTCGCTGGGGTCGTGCACCGCAGCGCGCGCGAGCGCGGATGGCGCTTGAAAGGGCCCGTCCGCATCGAGACCACGATCGACGACAGCTTGAAGATCGGCACCTACGAGATCCGCGGGAAGATCGAGGTCCGAAGCGCGCCGCAGGAGTCCCGGCCGTCCGCGCCGGCGCCTGCGCAGAGGCCGCGTCGCGACGACGGGGACTACCAGGGTTGGCAGGCCCCGATGTCCGAGCGCACCCAGGCGCTGGATCCCGTGCCCCTCGACGAGGCCCGGGTCGAGATCCTCGACGGCGCCCAGCGCTCCGAGCCCCGCCCGGTGCGTCGAGGCTCAACCCTGGGTCGCCTGCCGGCGTGCGACGTCACGTTGGAGGACCCCTCGGTGTCGCGGCGCCACGCCCGCGTCGACCGCTCGCCCGACGGATGGGTCATCGAGGACCTTGGCTCGACCAACGGCGTCAAGGTCAACGGGCGCTCGGTCGATCGGGCGCCGCTCGAAGACGGAGACGAGATCGAACTCGGCACGGTCCGACTCACGTTCTCGGTCGGCTCGGGGGACCGCCGATGATGCCGCCGATCGTGTTCACGCTGCTGCAGGGGCTGTTTCTGCTCCTGCTGTACATCTTCGTCGCCAGGGCCGTTCGAGCCGTCATCCGCGACGTCAGCACGGCCCCGGCGTCGAACCCGGCGCCGTCCGCGCCGCGACGCGCCAGCCGCCCCGCGCAACCCGCCGGCAAGCCCGCGCGCAAGGGCCGGGACGACAGCGGCCCCAAGCAGGAGCGCCCCAAGCGAATCGCGCCTCGCGAGCTTGTGGTACACAGTCCTGACGGTCGGCCCCGGGTGTTGCCGCTCGACGGCAACGAGATCACGTTCGGCCGAGGGGAGCAGGTCAGCGTGGCCCTAGGTGACCCCTACACCAGCGACCGGCACGCCCGCGTGTACAACGACGGGCGGCGTTGGCTGGTGGCGGATCTGGGGTCGACCAACGGCACGTTCGTCAACCAGGTCAAGGTCACCGCGCCAACCCCGATCGCCGCCGGCGACCAACTCGGGATTGGCCGCACCGTCGTCGAGGTCCGCAAGTGAGCCAGAAGCAGTGGGTACGCGTCGCCGCGCATGCCGGCACCGATGTCGGCAAGGTGCGCGACGGCAACGAGGACGACTACTACTCGGGCGAGACCGTGTTCGCCGTCGCTGACGGCATGGGCGGGCACGCGGCAGGCGAGGTGGCGGCCCAGACGGCGCTCGAACCGATCGCCCGACTCGACGAGCAGGAGTTCGACTCGGGCGACGCCGCCGACGAGGCGCTCGCCGCCGCAGTCCGCGAAGCCAACCGGCGGGTTGTCGAGAAGGCCGAGGCCGAACCCGACCTGCGCGGCATGGGCACCACCCTGACCGCGGGGATGCTGCGGGAGGGACGCCTGCACCTGGCGCACGTCGGCGACAGCCGGGCGTACTTGCTGCGCCCCGACGAGGAGATCGCCCAGTTGACCACCGACCACACCCTGGTCGAGCGGCTGGTGCGCGAAGGCCGGCTGTCGCGCGACGACGCGGCCAACCACCCGCAGCGCAACGTCATCACCCGGGCGATTGGCAACGAGCCCACGGTCGTGGTCGATTCGCTGCCGCCGATCCGTCTGCAGGACGGCGACCAGATCCTGTTCTGCTCCGACGGGCTGACCGGGCCGGTGCCCGACTCGGAGATCGCCGAGATCCTGCAGTCCCACGTCGACGGTGACGAGGCCATCAACACGCTGCTCCAGCGGGCCAACGACGCCGGTGGTCCGGACAACATCACCGTCGTGCTGCTGCGCGTCGACGGCGACCCGGACGCGGCCGGTGGGGACCCGGACGAGACCGAGGGCGACGCCAACGAGACCGCGCGGGTCGAGGTGCGACAAGAGCACCTGCGGCGCATCCGCACCCGCGAGGACAGCGACCCGAGCGACTGGGCGTCGACGATGGGCCGCTTCGGCGCTCCCCAGGGCATCGAGAGCCGCCCCGACGCCACGCCCGACGGGTCCCGGCGCGGTCGTCGCGTGCTGGCGATGCTGCTCGCGCTGGTCGTGCTGCTCGCGTTGGTCGGTGGCGGAGGCTGGATGCTGCTGTCGCGGGCCTACTTCATCAGCGAGCACGAGGGGCAGGTCGCGATCTTCCAGGGGTTGCCCCAGGAGGTCGGAACGATCCCCCTGCACCGGGTGCTCGACGACGAGGTCACCGACCTCGGCGTCAACGAGTTCCCCGAGTGGCGGCAGGACCGCATCGAAGACGGGATCACCGCGGGGACGATCGCCGAGGCCCGGCGCCGGATCCAGGAGCTCGAGGCGACCCTGGGCGACCGCGACGACCCCGACACTGGCACACCGACCACCGATGAGCCCGACGATGAGGATGCCGGCGACGGCACCGGGGACTGATGGCGAAGACAGCCTCCGCCGCCGCGGCGCGCCGCCGGGCCAACACCGAGCTGGGGCTGATGGTGCTCGGCCTGCTCGTCGTGCTCGTCGCCGCGGCCCTTGTCGAACTGTCGCAGCAGCCCGACATCCCCGAGGCGGTCCTCAACTACGGGGCCGGCTTCCTCGCGCTGTCGGTCGTGGCCCACATCGCCAAGCGCCGCCTGGCGCCTGGATCGGATCCGCTGATCCTGCCGATCGCGGTGTTGCTCAACGGCCTCGGCCTGGTGATGGTCCGGCGGCTGGACTTCACCGGCGGCGAGCAGGCCCTGGAGTTCGCTCCGAGCCAGACCGTCTGGTCGGCGGTGGCTGTGGCCGCGTTCGTGCTGACATTGTGGTTCGTCCGCGACCACACGTCGTTCGACGACTACCGCTATCTCATCGGCCTGGGGTCGCTGCTGCTGCTGCTGACGCCCCTGCTGCCGGTCATCGGCCGCGAGATCAACGGCGCCCGGATCTGGCTGTCGATCGGCGGGCTGTCGTTCCAGCCCGTGGAGGCGGTCAAGCTCGGCTTTGTCATCTTCTTCGCCAGCTACCTGGCCGAGAAGCGCGACGTGCTCGCGGTGGCCACTAGCCGGCTGGGCCCGATCATGCTGCCGCCGCTGCGCGCGTTCGCGCCGCTGGTGGGCATCTGGGCGATGGGCCTGGCGGTGCTCGGGCTGCAGAACGACCTGGGGCCCACGCTGCTGCTTTTTGGCGTCTTCATCGTCATGCTCTACATCGGCACCGGACGGTTGGCCTATCCCGTGGTGGGGGTGCTCCTCGCCGCTGTGGGCGCGGTGTTCGCGTACCAGTCCTTCGGGCACGTGCAAAACCGCGTGTCGATCTGGCTCGACGTGTGGAGCCGCTACGACGGCGACGGCTTCCAGCTGGCTCAGTCGCTGTTCGCCATCGGCACGGGCGGGATCGCCGGCGTGGGACTCGGGCAGGGCCAGCCAGGCTTCATCCCGTTCGTGCGCACCGACTTCATCTTCTCCGCCTTCGGCGAGGAGGCCGGGCTGCTCGGCACCACGGGTATCCTGCTGTGCTTCGTCCTGCTGATCGGGCGGGGGTTCCGCATCGCCATGCGCGCCCGCGACGAGATGGGCGCGCTGCTCGCCGTCGGGCTGACGACCATCCTCGCGCTGCAGGTGTTCGTCATCGTGGGTGGCGCCACGCGCTTGATCCCGCTGACGGGCATCACCTTGCCCTTCGTGTCCTACGGCGGGTCGTCGCTGCTGTCGAACTACGTCCTCGTCGCGTTGCTCGCGCGGGTCAGCGCGCCCGGTGTTCCGCGCCACACCCGGCGGAGGCGTGAGGACGACTTCGAGGACGCAGAGGACGAACGCACCGCACAGCCCTCAGCGGCGGGGGGTTCCTCGTGAGCCCCCAGATCCGCAAGGTCGCGCTCGGGCTGTTCGTGCTGTTCGGCGTCTTGTTTCTCAACTTGAACTTCATCGCGGTGGTCCAGTCCGATGACCTGCGCACCGACGAGCGCAACGCCCGCGGTCTGATCGCCGAGTACGAGATCGCCCGGGGAGCGATGGTCGCCGGTGACGGGGGCGACTCGCGACTGGTCGCCGCGAGCGAGGAGACCGACGGCCAGCTGCGCTACCGGCGCCAGTACCCCGAGGGTGCCACCTACGCGCACGTGACCGGTTACCACTCGTTCGTGTATGGCCGCGGGGAGCTCGAGGCCACCTTCAACGACTTCCTGACCGGCAGCGCCCCGGAGGCCTTCGCCCGCAACATCGCCGACCTGCTCGCGGGCCGCCAGCGCGACGGCGACACCCTCCAGCTGACCATCGACCCGGCCACGCAGCACGCCGCGGTCGACGCGCTCGAGGGCTCGACAGGCGCCGTGGTAGCGATCGCACCCGACACCGGCGAGGTGCTCGCGCTGGCGTCGAGCCCCAGCTACGACCCGGGGCGGCTGGCCAGCCACGACGGCGACGAGGTTCGCCAAGCCTGGAACGAACTCGGCGAACGTGACCCGGACCCCAGGCTCAACCGAGCGGTGCGCGAGACCTATCCTCCGGGCTCGACGTACAAGCTGATCACCGCCGCCGCGGCGCTGGAATCGGGGGTCACGCCCGAGACGACGTACGCTGACCCGCAGCGGCTCGAGCTGCCGTTGACGACCGCGTCGATCGGCAACTTCGACGGCGGCACCTGCAACCAGGGCCAGCCGATCACGCTGGCGGAGGCGATGGTGGTCAGCTGCAACACCACCTTTGGGCAGATTGGCCTGGACCTCGGCGTCGACCGGCTGGTGCGCCAAGCCGAGCGGTTCGGGCTGAACCACGAGTGGGACTTCCAGCTGCCCTCGCCGGCGGTCAGCGTCATGCCAGAAGACCTCGACGAGCCGTCCACGGCACAGTCGGCGATCGGGCAGCGCGACGTGCGCGTCACGCCGCTGGCGATGTCGATGATCACCGCGGCGATCGCCAACGACGGCGAGATGGTCACCCCAAGGGTGGTCCGCCACGTCGAGGACGTCACCGGCCGCGTCCTGCGCGATTTCGAGCCCGAGCCGCTGGAGTTCGACGGCGAGTCGCGGGCGGTCAGCTCGCGGACGGCCACGGCCCTGCGCGACATGATGGAAGAGGCCGTGGCTTCGGGCACCGGCACGGGAGCGCAGATCGAAGGGGTCGACGTCGCCGGTAAGACCGGCACCGCCCAGACAGCTGAAGGTCAACCCCCCACCGTGTGGTTTACCGGCTTTGCCCCCGCTGGCGATCCGCAGATCGCCGTGAGCGTGGTGATCACCGATCCCGGGCCGGATGCCACCGGCGGCGGCGTGGCGGCGCCGCTGGCCCGTGACGTCATGCGCGCGTGGCTGCAAGACGGCTAGACGAGGAGCCCATGGACGAGACGCACCCGCTCGGAGGAGCCGGTCGCCAAAGCGCAGCCGGCGACCCGCCGACGCTGGCTGGTGGCCGCTACGAGCTGCGCGGGTTGCTGGGCCAGGGGGGCATGGCCGACGTCGTGCTGGCGTACGACGGTCAGCTCGATCGGGAGGTCGCAGTCAAGATCCTCCACGCCCGCTACGCCGACGACCCGTCGTTCCTGGCCCGGTTCCGGCGTGAGGCCCAGGCCGCAGCGAGCCTGACCCACCCGAACGTCGTCGGGGTGTACGACGCGGGTGAGGAGGGCGGTCGCCCGTTCATCGTCATGGAGCACGTCCGCGGGCGCAGCCTGAGCGAACGGCTCAGCGAGAGCCGGCTGACCGTCCAGCGGGCGTTGGAGATCACCGGCGACGCGGCGCTTGGCCTGCACTACGCCCATGAGCGCGGGCTGGTCCACCGCGACATCAAGCCGGGCAACATCCTCGTGGCCGACGACGGTCAGGTGAAGGTCGCCGACTTCGGGATCGCTCGGGCGGTCAACGCGGAGAACGCGACGCAGACCGCCTCGGTGTTCGGCACCGCGGCGTACATCGCGCCGGAGCAAGCGCAGGGCCAAGAGGTCGACCGCACCACCGACGTCTATGCCCTCGGGTGCGTCCTGTACGAGCTACTGACCGGAAGGGCGCCGTTCGAGGGCGACTCCGCGGTAGCGCTGGCCTACAAGCACGTGTCAGAGATGCCCACCCCGCCCAGCGAGGTGCACTCGGACCTGCCCGCCGACTGCGACGCGATCGTGCTCAAGGCGATGGCCAAGGATCCCGCCGACCGCTACCCGACCGCCCGCGAGCTCAACGCGGACCTCCAGCGCTTGCAGTCGGGGATGCCCGTGCAGGCACCGGCGCTGGCCGGATGGGCGGCTGCCACCCAGGCCCTCGACAGCGACCAGACCGTCGCTCTTGGGACCAGCGACACGTTTACCACCGACCACCCCGACGACGCCGACGAGCCCCCCAGCCGCCGCGGCGTGTGGCTAGCGCTGCTGGCGATCGTGGTGGTGGCGTTGTTCGCGCTGGCGGGCGTGTTGCTGGCCGGCATCCTCGGGCAGGACACCGTGGAGGCCGCGGTGCCCGACGTCACGGGTATGGACGTGGAGGCTGCGCAGCAGGCCCTGATCGACGACGGCTTCGTACCCGTCATCGCCGAGGAGCGCGAGACCGATGCCGACCTGGACGAGAACCAGGTCGTCCGGACCGAGCCGGCCGCGGAGACCATGGCCCCCGAGGGCAGCGAGGTCGAACTGATCCTGGCCGAGGGACCGCCCTTGGTCAGCGTCCCAGACCTGACGGGCTGGGAAGTCGACGAGGCGCAGCAGGAGCTGCTCGAGACCGGCCTGGGAATCGGGGTCCAGCAGACCGAGCCCTCCGACGAGATCGACGAGGGCTTCGTCATCCGCACCGACCCGCCCGCCAACGACGAGGTCGAGGAGGGCTCTGAGGTCAGCCTGATCGTGTCCACCGGCCCCGAGACGGTCACGGTGCCCAACGTCGAGAACCGCACCGAGGACGAAGCCCAGGCCGCGCTGGCGAATGCGTGCGATCTCGACCCGTGCTTCGAGGTGCAAGTCGAGCGTGAGGAGTCCGACACCGTCGCCGAGGGCCGGGTCATCAGCCAGAGCCCGGCGCCCAACACCGAGGCCGCGCCCGGCAGCACCGTCACGATCGTGGTCAGCGAAGGCCAGTCGACGTTCTCGATGATCGATGTCGAGAACCAACCCGAGAACACCGCGATTGAGCGCCTGCGAGCCGCCTGCGAACCGGAGCCGTGTGTCGAGGTCGCGGTGGATCGCGAGGAGTCCGAGACCGTCGCCGAAGGCCGGGTCATTCGTCAGGACCCGCGGCCGGGCGCCCAGGTCGAGCGCGGCGCGACGGTGACCATCGTCGTCTCGGAGGGCCCGCCTCCCGAGCCGGAGCCAGAGCCCACGCCGCCCGACGAGGACGAAAACGACGAGAACGACGATGACGACGGCAACGACGGCAACGACGGCGACGAGGAGAACGACGACGGCGACTGATCGCGGCCGGCGTTCGGGGGTGGCCCTCCTAGGCCGAGGCTGGCACGGGTCGCGCGAGGGCCCGGAGGAAGTTGCCGAGCAGGTCCATTCCCACCGAGGTCAGGATCGATTCAGGGTGGAACTGCACGCCCTCCACCGGCAGGGTGCGGTGGCGCAGGCCCATGATCACCTCGCCGCCGGCGTCAGCGGGGGTTCGCGCGGTCACGTCGAGCACGTCGGGCACGGTGGCGGGGTCGACGACCAGCGAGTGGTACCGGGTGGCCTCGAAGGGGTTCGGTAGGTCCTCGAACACCCCACGGTTGTCGTGGGAGATCATCGACGTCTTGCCGTGGTAGAGCTCGGGCGCCCGGGTGATGGCCCCGCCGTAGACCTGGCCGATGCACTGATGGCCGAGGCAGACGCCCAGGATCGGCACGCGCCCGGCGAACTCGCGGACGACGTCGTTGGACATCCCGGCGTCGTCGGGTGTGCCAGGTCCGGGCGAGATCACGATGCCCTCGGGCAGGTCCGCTTCGACGTCGGCCAGCGTGAACGCGTCGTGGCGGACCACGGTGACGGCCGCCCCGAGCTCGCCCATCTCCTGCGCGAGGTTGTAGGTGAAGCTGTCATAGTTGTCGATCAGGAGGATCTTGGGCGCCATCGGGCCATGCTATCCAGTGCCGGCGGCGCCGTCGCGGGAGTCGGCCGTGGGCGCAACGCCGGCGCCGGGGCTGTTCCCGTTGGGTGTCAGCCACACGTAGCCATCGGCATCGCGCCTTCCCGTCACACCCAACCGCCACCAACGATCACCCGGCACGGCGGCGCCGGACACGGCGATGTCCCCCTCGGCCCCGGTCGGCCGGGGGCTCCCGCCGGGGTCGAGCACGGCGATGTCGGTGTCAGGCAGCGGCAAGCCAGCCGAGCCGAGCTCGGCCTGGCCGTACACGGGGTTGGCCGCGACCAGGCCAGCGGGGCCGGCCAAACCGCCGCGCAGCCTCGCGCCGGTGGCAGCGTGCAGCTGGCCGGCCCGTTCGGGATCGACAGGGCAATCGGTGAGCACCACGCGCAGTGACGGCAGCGCCTGCTCTGCAAGATCGAGCAGCGGCGCCGACGCCCCACCGACGACCATGAGCGTGGGGTCGCGCCGGCGAACACCGTGCAACGCCCGGTGGGGGTCGGCCAGCACGGGCGCGGTGATCGTCGCCGCCGCGAGCACCCCCAGACCGACCAGGGCAGCCAGACCGAACGGTCGCCACGGCGGGGTGGCCATCAGCAACGTCTCGCGTCCTGCCTGCACGTCGGGGACCCACAGCCGTAACGCAAACGCCGCCGCGACGATGTGGTGGTGGCCCAGGCGGGCACCGTCGATCACTGCCGCGGTCGCGTCCTTGCTGACGGGAGCTTGTCTGACGGCGGGTGCCGTGCGCCGGATCGCGTCCTTGAACCGGGCCACGCCCTCGGCCCGCGGGGCACGGGCGTAGGAGCCATCCCGCCGCCCCAACAGCGGGTGGACGAGGTTGCGCGGGAACGGCAGGTAGTCCTCGATCCCCGTGCCTAGCACATGCTGCACCGCGGGCACGTCGCCTTTGAGCGCGGCGAGTCGGGGATAGGCCGCGTCGTCGGCGACGACGACCTGGCAGCGTTGGCGCCCGAGGTCTGCGGCAAGCCGCTCCGGGGTGGCGTTCGGGTCGAGCAGCACCACTACCGCGCCCAGCCGCCAGGTAGCGAACGCGGTCAGCAGCAGTTGCGGCGTCGCTGCCAACAGCGTGCCGACCTGGCCTCCCGGCGCGACGCCCAGACCCGACAGCACCGTCGCCAGTCGGTCGACCTGGTCGAGAACCTGCCGGTAGGTCAGGCGGTGACCGGCCACGTCGAGCCCGGTTGACTCGGGGAAGTCCTGGGCAGCGTCGTCGAGCAGTCGGGTGACGGGCACCCGGGGATAGTCGTAGTGCACCGGGACGCCAGGCGGAGGCCTCCCCGGCAGCCGAGGGCTGCGGCTCGAGGGCATCATCGGTTTCGTGTCAGCGCCCGAGCGCAGCCCCGAGCACGGGGTCGGAGACGAAGGTGCGGTCGACCCACGGGAACACGTAGGCGAACAGCAACCACACCGCGATAGCGGCCAGGACGCCGAGTCCGGCCACGACGACCACTCGCCTCATTCGACCAGCTCCGCGAACATGATCAGCCGCTCACGCTGCGAGAAGCGCGGGTGGCAGGTTGTCAGCGTCAGCGTTGGGTTGCCGGTGCCCTGCGGGTCCGCACCCAGGACCCAGCCGTCGTGGGGACTGACGATCTCGGTTCCCGTGACCTCGTAGACGTGCTTGGCCCCGTCCCGATCCCACACGTGGACCTCGTCGCCCGGGCGGATCTCGTCGAGGTGGTAGAAGGGACGCCCGTAGGTGACCCGGTGCCCAGCGACGGCGAAGTTGCCGTCTTCACCGGGCATCGCCGTGCTCGGGTAGTGGCCGGGGCCGCGCTGCAGGTCCGGGACGGTCACGTCCCCCAGGATCGCGAGCGGGTCGGAGTTGACGGGGCGCTCGTCCTCGCCTGGCCGGGAAAAGGCCATCACCGCGACGGCGTCGCCGACGTCCACTGGCGGCTCGCCGTTCCCGCCGTTGCCGTCGGCCCCGGCGAAGGCATCGCTGCCGTCCTGACCCCCTGACTCGGCCTCGTCGGAACCGTCGGGGTCGCCGGACTCGGCGCCGGGCTCGGGCTGGAGGGCAAGATGCTCGTCGGCGTCGAGGTCGCCGATCTGTGACTCCCACTCCTCGATCAACGCACCCTGGTCACGGTCGGTGGCCAGGTCGGTGAAGAACAGGGCATGCACGATGTACAGCGCCACGATCACGCCGGCGACGATCAGCGTCCACCCGATCCACCGCAGAACCTGCGCGCTGCGTGGCCGGCCGGCGGGAGCTGCGACGTCTTCGTCGGTGCGCGGAGGAGCCTCCTGCATGATCTATGAGCCTCCACTGGGCAACGCCGCTTCCAGCGCGGCCCCGCCGGTCTGCCCGGGCAATTCGAGGACGTCCTCGGTCTCGAGGTCCAAGCCCAGGTCGAACTCGTCCACGGCGCTCAAGAACTGACGGACGGCCGCGTCGGTCTGGAGCTCCTCGACGAGCGCGTCGGGCTCGCCGATGACCGCGATGTCGTAGGGCGGGGTGTAGTAGGCGCCGTTGAGGCGCAACGTGGTGCCAACGCACACGATCGCTGAGGTCGACAGGACCCGCTGCCCATTGATCGCCATGGCCTCCGCACCGCCGGCCCACAGGGCGTTGACGACCGCGCGCAGGTCCTCCTCGTGAATGATGTAGTCGTTGGGATCCCCGGAGCCGTCCCAGTCGCTGAGCGAGTCGTCGAGCGTGACTACCGCCCCGGGTCCGCGCACGGGCGCGAGCCCAGCGGGCACGGCCATGTCGGCGACCTGATCCTGCAGCTCGTTGAGCTCCTGGGCGCCCCGCGCCGCGGTGGCCTCGTGGGCGGCCACTTCCGCGGCGAGCTCCTCGACCTGGGCCTCGAGCTGGCGCGCCCGCTCCTGCTCGGCGGCGATCAGCTCGGCCAGCTCGACGCGCCGGCCGAGACGCTCGCGGGTTTCCGCCGGCTCGGTCTGCGCCCCTATCACCAGCACGCCGGCGAGCAGCGCCAAGGTCACCGGCAGCGCGAGTCGTTGCCCGCGCCTGCTCGGTGTGGTGGGCTCACCGCCGTGCTCCGCGTGCTCCATGGATATCCTGACCACAGGACGTTGTCCCCCTAGGATGCCTTCTTCCGACCGACAAGGTGGTGTGACGTGCCGCGTTCTCGATCCAAGCGGTCCTCGTACCGCCCGCCTCCCCAGGCCAAACCCAAGCGCTCCCCCCGCTGGCAACCGTACCTGGGCCTCGGCTTGATCGGGGTGGGCATGGCGGTGGTGGTGGTCGGCTTCCTACTGGGACTTCCCTTCGGCGGGTGGAGCCTGGGCCTCGGGTTCGGGCTGATGGCCGTCGGGCTTGTCGTGCTGTCCCGCGTCCACTGACGCGAGCCGCGGACCCTTGGTGCGGTCCGGCGTCCACTGCGGCGAGGGCCCTCGATCAGGGTTCCTGCCAGGGGTTTTCGGTCTGACCTGCGGAACCACACCGGTTGTCCCCAAGTTCATCCACAGATGGGGACAAACAGCCGTTCGGAACTCCCAAGGGTGTGATCGAGGCCGCTCGTGAAGCCCCTGCCGGCACCGATAAACGACGCCGATGTCATGACCCTTGAGGGTGGATCAAGCCTCGCGCGGCACCTCGACGCGCTCGGTCATGCGCTCACCGCAGTGGCGCGGTGGCATCGGGGTGCCCCGAACGAGCAGCAGCGCCTCGGCTCCGCAGCCCTGACACCAGTACACGGTGCGTTCGGCGGCCAGGTCCACAGGCTCGGGGTCGCCCGAGGGGATGTGGTCAGCGCCGGCTTGGAACGACGCCAGCGACCCGTAGCCGATGCGGAAGATGAGTACACCGAGCAGGGGGGCCAGGCCGTACACCGGGTGGAACCAGTCGGTGACCCAGCCGACCAGGGCCGCGGACAGTCCCGCAGCGATCACCAGGCGGAGCAGCCAGCGCATCACACGCCCTCAGCCCAACCGTTCGATCACGGTCGCGTTGGCCATCCCGCCGCCTTCGCACATGCTCTGAAGGCCGTAGCGGCCCCCGCGCTGCTCGAGCGCATGGCACATGGTCGTCATCAGCCGCGCACCTGAGGCCCCGAGCGGATGCCCGAGCGCGATCGCTCCTCCGTGGGGGTTGACCCGCTCGGGGTCTGGCCCCAACTCGGCCTGCCACGCCAGGACGACCGAGGCGAACGCCTCGTTGATCTCGAAGTGGTCGATGTCGTCGAGGGTCAGACCGGCTCGCTCCAGCACCCGGCGGGTGGCGGGGATGGGACCGGTCAGCATCGTCACCGGGTCCACGCCGGCCAACGCGAACGTGTGAAACCGCCACCGCGGCGTGAGGCCCAGCGCCTCGGCGGTGGCGCGCTCCATGACCAGCAGGGCCGCGGCGCCATCGGAGATCTGGCTGGCGTTGCCGGCGGTGACCACCCAGGGGATCTCCGGGTGCGCAGCCGCCGCGGCGTCGTCGCGGAACGCCGGTTCGAGACCTGCGAGCGCCTCCAGGGAGGTGTCGGCGCGGATGCCCTCGTCGGTGGTCAGCTCGCTGACGCTGCCGTCCTCGGTCACGACCTTGGTCGGCAGGATCTCTTCGATGAACTTGCCCGCCTGCGTGGCCTGGTGCGCACGTTGGTGGCTGGCCAGCGCGTACGCATCGAGCTCGTCGCGGGTCAGACCCCAGCGCCCCGCGATGATCTCGGCCGACAGGCCCTGGTGGACGAGGCCCCCTTCGTAGCGGGCGACCATCTCATCGCCGTAGGGGTTGGCGCCGGCGACGTTGGACAGCATCGGCACGCGGGTCATCGACTCGACCCCGCAGGCGATGGCGATGTCGTACGCGCCGGCGAGCACGCCCTGCGCGGCGAAGTGGGCGGCCTGCTGGGACGAACCGCACTGGCGGTCGACCGTCGTGGCCGGGGTGGACTCGGGAAAGCCCGCGCCCAGCCACGCGTTCCGAGTGATGTTGACCGACTGCTCGCCGATCTGGCTGACGCAGCCGCCGATCACGTCGTCGACCCGAGCGGGATCGATGCCGGTCCGCTCCACGAGACCGGCCAGCACGTGTCCGAGCAGGTCGGCCGGGTGCCATCCGGACAGGGCCCCCTTGCGGCGACCGGTGGGTACTCGCACGGCATCGACGATCACGGCCTCGCGCATCGGGTTTCCCTCCTCACGTCTGATGTGGCTCCACCAGGGTACTGATCG
>SLAO01000144.1 GCA_007126835.1 Nitriliruptorales bacterium
CCGGGGGTGAAGCCCGCCATCACCCATGAGGCGCTGTCCCGGCTGGCCTCCGACGCCAGCCTGCAGCTGATCGTCAAGGACCACGGCCACATCGTGGGCGTGTCCGCACCGACCGACACGATCCCGGCCCGGGTACGGGCCGGCGTCGCGGCTCGCGATCAGGGGTGTCGGTTTCCGGGGTGTCGGATGCCGATCCAGTTCACCGACTGCCACCACATCGTCGCCCGCGAAGACGACGGGCCGACCGTCATCTCCAACCTGGTGGCCCTGTGCCGCCGGCACCACACCGCGGTCACCGAGGGCCGCTGGAAACTCGACATGACCGACGACGGCACCGTCACCGTCCGACGTGGACGGCGCAGAGCCACCTCCGATCCACCGTCCGTGACGCCGTTCCGGCAACCGCCTGGACGCCAACCGCCGGGCAGGCCGCCGGCGGCACCATCCGGTTCCGACCCGCCCGGCTGAGCGAGCCCTGTCGCGCTCCGCAGAACGCTGACGGACCTCGTCGCTCCCAGCACCGTCCCAACAACCCGTGTCCTGTCCGTGGCG
Organism: Nitriliruptorales bacterium; assembly: GCA_007126835.1. Lineage (GTDB taxonomy): Bacteria > Actinomycetota > Nitriliruptoria > Euzebyales > Egibacteraceae > SLAO01. The sequence continues at coordinate 553 of SLAO01000144.1, forward strand.
CCCGCCTGCCACGGACAGGACACACGCGTGCCGGGGACGGGCACACCGGTGGTACCTTGGTGCTAACCATGGCAAGCGCCTGTTGCCCCCTGCCTGTTGGGAACCGCGTGGCCCAGGACCAATCGGACGAGACCGCCCCGGGTGCGAAGGACTCGGCGGCGGACGATGCGCCCGACGTCACTGACGAGACGGCCGCCGTGATCGAGGAGGGGGACCTCGGCGACGACTCCGAGGACGAGCCGGCGTCCGCCATCCATGAGCTCGGCAGCTACATCCGCCACCAGCGTGAGACCGCCCGTCTGTCGCTGCGCAAGCTGGCCAAGCAGGCGGGGGTGTCCAACCCCTACCTGAGCCAGATCGAACGCGGCCTGCGCAAGCCCTCCGCCGAGATCCTGCAGGCCATCGCGAAAGCGCTGGAGATCTCCAGCGAGACCCTCTACGTCAAGGCCGGGATCCTCGAGGAGCGCGAGGGCGACGAGACCCTCGAGGACGTGGTGCGTCGTGATCCGAACCTCACCGACGCCCAGCGGCAGGCCCTGGTCGAGATGTACCGGTCGTTTCGCCGGCTCTCCGAGCTGCAGCGCCCCGGGCGAAGCACCCGGCTGCGCGGCCTGCTCGACGCGGCCCGCGTGGGCGATGTCGACGATGCCTCCATCCAGGCTGCCAGCCCCGAGGAGGAGCCCGAAGACGGGCTCGGCGGCTGAGCGGTCTCGGAAAAGGAGCTGCGCGGCATGCGGCCGCAACCAGGGGCGCACTACGCTTGCCCGCCTGCCGACGGCTCGACGGCTTCCCCGGCATCGACGAAGGTCATCGCGTGATCGAGCTCAAGACCCACGAGGGTGTGCCCGAAGGGGGCCTGCGCGCCGACTGGGAGCTGCTGCTCGACGAGGACCCCAGCGCCACCATCTTCCAGGGGCCCCGCTTCCTGTCACGATGGGTGGAGGTCCTCGGCAAGCGCACCACCGCCCGGGTCCACACCGTGCACCGCGACGGCCGGCTCATCGGCGTCATCCCCGAGGGCCACGAGCGTCAGGGCACCCCGACGGGGCCGATCGAGGTGCGGCGCTTCCTCGGCGGCACCGAGGTGACCGACTACCTCGGGCCCGTCGCGCGGCCCGAGGACCGTGTCGACGTCGCCGACGCGTACATCCGCGAGCTCGCGGAGGACCCCAACTGGGACGAGCTCGTCGCCGGCGGCCTGGCCGCCGACACCGACTGGGCCGGGGCGCTGCTGCGCAGCAGCAAGGACCGTGGCCTGGTGGTGTTCGAGCACGACGTCGAGGACGTCTGCCCGCGCATCGATCTCCACGGCGGCTACGACGCCTACCTGTCCCGGCTTCCCGGCAAGTATCGTCACGAGCTGGGTCGAAAGGCCCGCAAGCTGGCTCGGGACGCCGGCGAGATCGAGGTCGTTCGCATCCCGGGCGACGAGGTGGCCGACCGCCTCGATGCCTTCCTCGACATGGCGGGCGAGACCGAGCCCGACAAGGCCGGGTTCTTCGCCAAGAACGACGTCCGCACCTGGTTCGCGGCGCTGGCCGACGAGTTCGTCGGCGACGACATCTTCCGGCTCCACCAGCTCGACGTGGGCGGGATCCCCGCCGCCGCAACGGTGTCGCTGGTGCAGGGTCGGGAATGGGGGCTGTACAACTCGGCGTTCGACTCCACGTTGCGTCAACTGGCACCCGGGATGGTGCTGGTCGGCGAGCTCATCAAGATCGCCGCACAGGAGGGATGCGAGGTCTTCGACCTGCTGCGAGGGGACGAGCCCTACAAGTACCGCTTCGGCGCGCAGGACCGGCCCGTCGAGCGGGTGACCATCGTGCGCCGCTGATGGTGCTCCCGCCCCTGGATCGGCCGGCGGTCCCGCCCACCCTGCGACGGGTGGCCATGATCTCCGTGCACACCTCGCCCCTGGACCAGCCGGGCACGGGGGACGGCGGGGGCCTCAACGTCTACGTGCGTGAGGTCGCCACCCGCCTGGCGCGGCGTGGCGTGGACGTCGACGTGTTCACGCGCCGGGTCGACCCGCACGCGCCGGCCGAGATCGACCTGGTGGCCGACGGCACCGCGACCGCCACCGTCCACCACCTCGATGCGGGACCTGCGCGTCCGCTGGACAAGGACGAGCTCGCCGAGCAGCTGTGCGCCTTCGTGCTGGCGCTGCAGTCGCACCCGTCGGCGGGCAGCCACGACCTCGTGCACGCCCACTACTGGCTGTCGGGCTGGGTCGGCAAGCGGATCGCCCGCCGCTGGGACGTCCCGCTCGTGCAGACCTTCCACACGCTCGGGGTGCTCAAGAACGCCACCCTGGCGCCGGGCGACGACCCCGAGCCGGCGCTGCGCCTGGTCGCCGAGGAGCGCATCGCCACCGCCGCCGACCGCGTGCTGGTGCTCACCTGCGGGGAGGCGCGACTGCTGCACCGCACCTACGGGCTGTCGGGCACCCGGATCACCGTCGTTCCCGCCGGGGTCGACCTCGAGCGCTTCGGGCCGGCCGGGGGCTCCCGGCGGCCCGGCCCACCGCGGCTGCTGTTCGTGGGACGCCTACAGCCGCTCAAGGGCCCCGACGTCGCGGTGCGCACCCTCGCCGAGGTGCGCCGCACCGTGGGCGACGCGACCCTGCGGATCGTGGGCGGCTCGTCGGGCGCGTCGGGGACGGCGACCACGCCCGAGGGCCTGCGGGCACTGGCCGAGCAGCTCGGGGTCGCCGACGCGGTGACCATCGAGCCCGCCGTCGACCAGGACACGCTGGCCGAGCGCTACCGCGACGCCGACGTGGTGCTCGTGCCCTCGCGCAGCGAGACCTTCGGGCTGGTCGCGCTGGAGGCCCAGGCGTGCGCGACCCCCGTGGTCGCCGCCGACGTGCCGGGCCTCGAGGCCGTCGTCGGGGACGGCGGGACGCTGGTTCCCGGCCACGATCCGCGTGACCACGCGCGAGCGGTGGCGGGCTACCTCACCGATCCGGTCGCGGCCGCCACCGCCGGAACGGCCGGGGTGGACACCGCCCGCAGCGCCAGCTGGGACCGTACGGTGGACCGGCTGCTGGCCGCGTACGCCGAGATGGTGCCGGCCCCCAGCGAGACGGTCGCGGTGTGAGCCGCCGGTCCGAGTCACAGGAGCGGGTGTGAGGGACGAGGCGAGGAAGGTGCTGCTGGCGGGCCTCGAGGCCGCCGACCTCGAGGTCGACGAGGTGGGCGAGGACAAGTGGATGACGATGCTGTCGGGGGAGTGGAAGC
>SLAO01000139.1 GCA_007126835.1 Nitriliruptorales bacterium
ATTCGACGGCTACGACGGACCGCTCGAAATCGGTGACGCCGAGGTGGCCGCCGCGCTCGACGGACTGTCGCCTGAGCTTCGCGCGGGCCTGGAGCGAGCCGCCGAGCAGATCCGCTGGTTCCACGAGCGCTGCCGACCGCCGGACTGGTCCGACGAGCGCGACGGCGCGCGCATGGGCGTGCGCCACGAGCCGCTGGCGCGCGTCGGCGTGTACGTCCCCGGTGGCCTGGCTCCGCTGGTGTCGTCGGCGCTGATGACGATCGTGCCGGCGCGCGTCGCCGGCGTCAGCGAGATCGTCCTTGCGACTCCGCCCGGCCCCGGGGGCGAGGTCGACCCCGGCATCCTCGCCGCGTCAGCCATCGCCGGGGGAGCCGAGTGGCGCGTCCGCGTCGGCGGGGCGCAAGCGATCGCCGCGATGGCCTACGGAACGGCGACGGTGCCGCCGTGCGACAAGATCGTCGGGCCGGGCAACGCCTACGTCGCCGAGGCCAAGCAGCAGGTGGCCATGGCTGGCGTGTGCGGCATCGACTTGCTCGCTGGGACCACCGAGGTGGCGATCATCGCCGACGCCACCGCCGACCCGGTCCACGTCGCCGCCGACCTCGTCGCCCAGGCCGAGCACGATCCACTCGCAACCGCGATGCTGGTCACGCCGTCGCCCGAGCTCATCGAGGCGGTCGAAGCCGCCCTGGCAGCCGAGGTGGCGCGCACACGGCACACCGACCGGGTGATGGCCGCGCTGGACGGACAAGGCACCGCGGTGCTGGTCAGCGACCTCGACCAGGCGGTCGAGGTCTGCAACGCCTGGGGAGCCGAGCACTTGGAGGTCCAGACCGCCGACGATGCTGCCGTCGCTGCCCGGGTCCGTCGCGCTGGAACCTTGTTCATCGGCGCCAACACCCCGGTGTCGCTCGGGGACTACGCCGCCGGCCCGAACCACACGCTTCCCACCGGCGGCACCGCCCGGTTCACCGGCGGGCTGCGCACCGACGACTTCCTCGTGCCGGTCAACTGGGTCGAGTACGACCAGCAGTCGCTGGCCGATCTGGCGCCGGTCGTCGAGGCGCTCGGCGCTGCCGAGGATCTCCCCGCACACGTCCGGGCGGTGCAGGCGCGCCTGGAGTCGCGGTGATGGCTGCCGGGACGTCGGGGTCGCGCGTGCCCGTGCGCGACGACCTCGTCGACGTGGAGGTGTACGGCGCTCCCCAGCTCGACGTGCCAGTGCGCCTGAACACCAACGAGACGCCCTACCCGCCGCCGCCGGCGTTCTCCGAACGCCTCGCGCGCCGGATCGGCGACCTCCAGCTTCATCGGTACCCCGACCGGGAGCTGCGCGCCCTGCGGGCTGCGCTGGGGGCCCGGTTCGGCCTCGACGCCACGCGTGTGTGGGCGGCCAACGGCTCGAACGAGGTCCTGGCGCAACTGCACCTGGCCTACGGCGGAGCGGGCCGGCGGGTGCTGGGCACGGTGCCGGGCTTTGCCGCGCTGCCCACCATCGCCCGCGCCACCGGCACCGAGCTTGTCACCGTGGCCCTGGACGGCCCCGGCTACGACCTCGCACCCGCCGCGGCTACGTCCGCCGTGCAGCACTTCCAACCCCACCTGGTGTGCCTGGCCCGCCCCAACAACCCCACGGGGACGTCGGTGGGCCTGGACGCCATCCGGGCGCTGCACGACGCGGGCGAGGCCCTCGTCGTCGTCGACGAGGCCTACGCCGAGTTCGCCAGCGACGATGCGGTGGGACTGCTCGACGAGCTGCCGCGCCTGGTGATCGCTCGGACGTTCTCCAAGGCGTTCCGGCTTGCGGGGCTGCGGCTGGGGTACCTGCTCGCGCACGAGTGGGTCCTCGACGACCTGCGCAAGGTCCGACTGCCCTACCACCTCGACACGATCACGCAGCACGCCGGGCTGATCGCCTGCGATCTCGCTGACGAGGTCACCGGCCACATCGATGCGATCGTCGCTGAGCGCGAGCGCGTGACCGAGGCGCTCGACCGCCGCGGGGACGTCACGGTGGTGCCCTCCGACGCCAATTTCCTGCTCGTCCACAGCGACGCCGACGACCTGTTCGATCGACTGCTCGAGCGCGGCGTGCTGGTGCGGGACTTCGCCACGGCGCCGGGCACGCCCGGATGCGTGCGGGTGACCATCGGCACGCCCGACGAGAACGACCGGTTCCTTTCCGCCCTCGAGGAGGCCCTGCCGTGACCGCGCCCCGCACCGCCGAGATCGACCGCCAGACGGCTGAGACGTCCGTGCTGGTCCGCCTCGCCCTGGACGGCACCGGCACGACCGACATCACCACCGGGGTGCCGTTCTTCGATCACATGCTCGACCAGCTCGGCCGGCACGGCCGCTTCAACCTGGAGGTTCGCACCGACGGTGACCTTGAGGTCGACGCGCACCACACCGTGGAGGACACCGGCATCGCCGTCGGTCAGGCGCTCGACGCGGCCCTGGGCGACAAGGGCGGCGTCGAGCGCTTCGGTGACGCCACGGTGCCGATCGACGAGGCGCTCGCCCGCGTCGCCGTCGACCTGTCGGGTCGGCCCTACCTGGTGTACGACGCTCCAACGCCCGTCCAACTCGCCGGCACGTACGAGACGACCCTGACCCGGCACTTCTTCGAGGCCCTCGTCGCCCACAGTCGCATCACCCTGCACGTGGCGTTGCTCGCCGGCGACAACACCCACCACATCCAGGAGGCGGTGTTCAAGGGCGTCGCGGTGGCTCTGCGCCGGGCGGTGGCGGTCACCGGGGGCGGCGTGCCGTCCACCAAGGGCGTGCTCGGCTAGCTCGTGCGGCGACGCGTCAGCCAGGCCGTCAGCCCGGTGCGTGCGCCGGCGCGAGCAGCAGGTCGGTACGCTCGGTGGTCATGACCCAGCCACGCATCGCGGTGCTCGACTACGACGCCGGCAACCTGCGCAGCGCGGCCAAGGCGCTGACGGCCGCCGGCGCGTCCGCGTTCGTCACCGCCGACGCGGACGAGGCCACCGACGCCGACGGGCTGTTCGTCCCGGGGGTGGGCCACTTCGGGCAGTGCGTCACGGCCTTTCGCGAGCGGGGGTTCGAGCGCCTGGTCGCAGCGTGGCAAGCCACCCGACGGCCCGTCCTGGGCGTGTGCGTGGGCATGCAGATCCTGTACGAGGCCAGCGAGGAGGCCCCCGACGTCCCCGGCCTTGGGGTCCTGCCAGGTCGCACGGTCCGCCTGCCGGCCGGGTTGATCGTCCCGCACATGGGCTGGAACCGGCTCGATGTCGTCAAACAGGACCGGCTGCTGACCGGCCTCGACAACACACAGGTCTATTTCGTCCACTCCTACTACGCCGAGCCGTCGGACCCCCAGCACGTCGTCGCCACCTGCCCGTACGGGCCGTCGTTCCCGGCGGTGGTTCGCGCGGGCAGCATCGCGGCGACCCAGTTCCACCCCGAGAAGTCGGCCGCGGTCGGTGCGCGGCTGCTGGCCAACTGGGTGACCGAGGTCGACGCCCTCCGGCGGGCGGCATGAGGCAGAACCCGAGGTGCTCATGACTTTCACGATCCTTCCAGCCATCGACATCCGAGGAGGCCGCGCCGTCCGGCTCGAGCGTGGTCGTGCCGATGCCGAGACGGTCTACGACGCCGATCCCGTCGCCGTCGCGCGACGGTTCGCCGAGCAGGGCGCCGAGTGGCTGCACGTCGTCGACCTCGACGCGGCCTTCGACGGCGAGCC
>SLAO01000186.1 GCA_007126835.1 Nitriliruptorales bacterium
GCCCGGGTTGACGTTCTCGATCGAGCGCCCGGGTGACTCCTGGCCGGCCAGCAGCGTGCGGACGTAGACGATGCGCTCGCCCTTCTTGCCGCTGATGCGCGCCCAGTCGTCGGGGTTGGTCGTGTTGGGCAGGTCCTCGTTCTCCTTGAACTCGTCCCGGATCGCCGAGAACAGGTCCTCTTCCTTGAGGCCGCGCTGGCCCTCGTCGAGGTAGCGCTTGATCGCCATCTTCTTCGCCCGCGCGACGACGTTCTCGATCATCGCCCCGGAGTTGAAGTCGCGGAAGTACAAGATCTCCTTGTCGCCGTTGGCGTAGGTGACCTCGAGGAACCGGTTCTCCTCGGTCTCGGCGTACATCCGCCGGCACGTCTCGTCGATCAGCGCCGTGAAGGCCTCCTCCTCCGAGCCGTAGCGCTTGGCCATGTCGGGGTGCAGCGGGACCTTCGGGTGCAGGTAGATCCGGAAGATCTCCCGGGCGGCGTCCTCGTCGGGGCGCTCGATCTTGATCTTCACGTCGAGCCGCCCAGGCCGCAGGATCGCCGGGTCGATCATGTCCTCACGGTTGGACGCGCCGATGACGATGACGTCCTTGAGCGCCTCCACCCCGTCGATCTCCGACAGCAGCTGGGGCACGATCGTCGTCTCGACGTCGCTGGAGACCCCGGAACCCCGGGTGCGGAAGATCGAGTCCATCTCGTCGAAGAAGACGATGACCGGGAAGCCCTCCTCGACCTTCTCGCGGGCGCGCTGGAAGATCAGCCGGATCTGGCGCTCGGTCTCGCCGACGTACTTGTTGAGCAGCTCTGGACCCTTGATGTTGAGGAAGTAGCTGCGCGCGTCGGCGCGGCCCTCCTTCTCGGCGACGCGCCCGGCGAGGCTGGAGGCCACCGCTTTGGCGATCATCGTCTTGCCGCAGCCCGGCGGGCCGTACAGCAAGATCCCCTTGGGCGGCTTGAGGTCGTGCTCCAAGAACAAGTCCGCGTGCACGAACGGCAGCTCGACCGCGTCCTGGATGGCCTCGATCTGCCCCGCGAGCCCCCCGATGTCGTGGTAGCTGATGTCGGGGATCTCCTCGAGGATGAGCTCCTCGACCTCCGGACGTGGCAGCCGCTCGAGCGCGTAGCCTGACCGCGGCTCGACCAGCAGGGTGTCCCCGGCGCGCAGCGGCTGCTCGAACAGCGGCTCGGCCATGCGCACGACCTGCTCATCGTCGGTGTGGTTGATCACGATCAGCCGGCCATCGGCCATGCGCTCCTTGAGCGACATGACCTCCCCGACGGTTTCGTAGGCCGCTGCCTCGACCACGTTGAGCGCCTCGTTCAGGACGATCTCCTGGCCGGGCCGCAACGTGTCGACGTCGATCTCGGCGCTGGCGTACACCCGCAGCTTGCGCCCCTGCGCGAAGACCTCGAGCACCGGGGCGTTGTCGTCGCCCTCCTGCTCGTGGCTGTCGACAGAGGTCACTTCGTCGGCCGGGATCAGGCGCAGGAACACCCCGTAGCTCGACGGTGGCGCCGACAGCTTCTCGACCTGGTCTTTCAGCGACACGATCTGCTCGCGAGCCTCGCGCAGGGTCTCGACGAGCTTGGCGTTCTGCGCGGTCGCGGTCGACAGCTGGGACTTGGTCTCGAGCACGCGCTCTTCAAGGGCGCGGATGCGCGCAGGCGACTCCTCCAGACGGCGTCGCAGCAGCGCGGCTTCCTCCTGCAACGAGCTGACCTGGGCCTGAAGCTCGGTGACTTCAGCGTCGCGATCTGCCATCGGGACCTCCTCAGGAGCCAAACGGACTCCGAGTCCGAGTATAGGAGCGGTCGGCTGAGCCCTCCGCGTTATGCCCCCGATCGACCCAGCCGACTCAAAGGTCTGGAGCAAGCCTCCGGGCGGTGGTCAAAAAGGCCGTGTGCGCGACCATCCGATGGTCGGGCCGGACCGCCAGGCCATCGACGTTCCAACCCCGAACGAGGGTCTCCACGGTGGCGGACAGCCCCCAGCGGGCGTCGCCGTCGAGCCCTTCGCGCACGCGCATCACCTGGGGCACCGTCGGGGTGTAGGCGCACAGCAGCCCGCCGGGGTGCAAGGCCTCAGCAGCGGCCGGCAGCGCGAGGTCGGGCTCGAGGAGGTCGAGCACCACCCGGTCGCACGGCACGTCGGCGAGGCCGTCGACGACGTCGCCATGGCGCAGCTCCCAGTTGGGGGGCGAGCCACCGAAGCGCATCTCGACGTTGCGCTGGCACACCGCCGCGTGGTCCTCGCGCAGCTCGAAGCTGACGACGGTTCCCTCGGGACCCACTGCCCGCAGCAGCGCGCAGGTCAAGGCTCCCGACCCGGCGCCGGCTTCGACCACGGTGGCCCCAGGGGCGATGTCGGTCAGCCCGACGATCATCGCCTGGTCCTTGGGGTAGACCACCTGCGCGCCGCGCTTGGCCTTGAGCGTCCAGTCAGCCGCAGTAGGACGGACCGCCAGCAGCGTCGTGCCCTTGGCACTGCGCACCCGGCTGCCCTCGGCACGGCCGATGAGGTCGTCGTGGGCGACCGCGCCGCCGTGGTAGTGGTACGCCCCGCCGGCGGCCAGGGTGATGAGGTAGCGACGACCCTTGCGGTCGATCAGCAAGACGGCCTCCCCGGCACCCAACGGGTCAGGATGGCCCGGGCGCTTCGGCGCGGACGCGTCGGCGCCCTTGTCGGTGGTCACGCCGAGCGCCGCTCCACCACGGTGAGGACCCGGTCTCTGGTGCGGCAGAACGCGCAACGCGCCTGCTGGCCCTCGTGGGCGCCGGTCGGCGGCGAGGTGGGCATCCCGCATTCGCTGCATGCCACGACGCCGTCGTCGCCGGCGGTGTGACCGGAGAAGTGCTCGTCGCGGACGCGGTCGAGGAACCCGAACAAGAACTGCGCCTTCGTCCCCGGTGAGTGCTGCTCGAGCTCGTTGAGGGCCTCCTTGTAGCGCAGCACCGTGTTGCCGGCGACGAGCGGACACTCCTCCACGATGTAGTCCAGACCCTTGATCACGCAGTAGGCGGCCATCTCGCGCTCGCCCAGTCGGTACAGGGGTTTGACCTTCTTGGCCAACTCCCCGTCGGCGGGCAGAACCGGCGACTGGCGCTCCATCATCGGCGTCTGCCACCGCAGCACGTTGCCGAGCAGGGTGGCGGCCTCGTCGTCGAGGTTGTGGCCGGTGGCCATCGCGTCGTAGCCGCCCTCGAGCGCGACCCGGTTGAAGACGTAGCGCTTGGACAGCCCACAGACACCGCACGCGGACCGACCTTTGATCGACGTGGCGTCGGGCACGTCGTAGCCGTACTCGGCTGCCAGGTCCACGACGTGCAGATCCGCGTCCCGGCGGGCCGCGAAGTCACGGCACACCTGCTCGGAACGGTCGGAGTACCCCCCGATGCCGAGCCCCAGGTACAGCCCGTCGACCCGATAGCCCATGTCGAGGAGCACGTCCCACAGCGCCAACGAGTCCTTGCCACCCGACACGGCGATCAGGATGCGGTCGTCATAGGACAGCATCCGATGCTTGTCGATCGCGGCACGCACCTGGCTTCGGATGTGGTCGAGGAAGTGCTCTGCACAGTACGCAGCGCGATGGCGGGCGACCTCGATGATCGAGCCGCCCCCGCAGGCATGACAGCGCATCGGTTCCTACCCTCCCGAGATGACCGACCGGATCTCCACGTCGGCGTCGTCGGGCAGCACGTCGC
>SLAO01000179.1 GCA_007126835.1 Nitriliruptorales bacterium
ATCATCGTGCTCGCCCTCCTCGGCGCCGCTCTGCACCTCGGCCTGCAGATCCCCAACGAGCACGAAGCCCGAACCGGATACCAGCGCCCCCTACGTGAGATCGTCGCCGAACCGGCCGTCGGCGTCGCCATGCTCACCGCCACCGTCGGCTACATGATCATGATCCTGGTCATGACCGCCACCCCGCTGGCGATGCAACGCTCCGGGTTCGAGTTACCCCAAGCCGCCACCGTGATGCAATGGCACGTCCTCGGCATGTTCGTCCCGTCCTTCTTCACCGGCCACCTCATCGCCCGCTTCGGGCACGCCAAGATCTTGCACGCCGGCACCGCCGTACTCGCGGGTTCCATCGCCACCGCCGTCGCCGGCGAGACCATGGCCCACTATCTGCTCGCCCTGATCCTGCTCGGTGTCGGCTGGAACTTCCTGTTCGTCGGCGGCAGCGCCCTGCTCGCCACCACCCACACCCCCGCAGAGCGCGGCAAGGTCCAGGGGCTCAACGAACTGGTCATCTTCACCGCCGTCGCGATCGGATCGCTGCTGGCAGGTGTCCTACTCCACACCGCAGGATGGGCACGACTCAACCTGTACCTCCTGCCCTTCGTCGGCCTCACCGCAGCCGCCACCTGGTGGTGGCGGTACCAGCAGGCCCGAGCGACCGACGATGTGGCCACACCCGTTTCCGAGTCCACTTGACCAACCTTCACCATCAGGCCTACTGCACCCCGGAACCGATGAAGCTTGCCTCGGTCCTTGAGTAGCGCGGCCAAGGTCCGTGTTGTGGGCTGGGCAGCACGCTACGGCGGACAACCCGCTCCGGGATCCCCGGTTGTCCGTGGCCGGTTTCACATCCGCGGACACGAGGTTTGGCGGACGGTCGTGTGGGGACGAGGTCATCGCCGGTATGGCACGTCCGTTCGGCGTTCTGGGCTCTGCTCGCCCTGTGGGGGTGCACCAACGTAGGTGATGGCGCGCACATGCGGCTTGGGGCAGGGTGGGGGTATGGAGATGTCGAGCAGGCTGCCTGTCGGTGTCGCGGCGTTCGTCGGTCGCGAGCGTGAGCGTGCCGAGGTGGGAAGCCTCGTCATGGAGATGCGCGTCGCGACGCTCACAGGCTCCGGCGGCTGTGGCAAGACCCGACTCGCCGTGGAGGTCGCTGGTGACGTGGCCTCACGCTTTTCTGACGGGGTCTGTTGGGTGGACCTCGCCGGGGTGAGCGAACCAGAGATGGTCGCTCCGGCGGTTGGAGCGGCGATGGGGGTGCGTGGGCGATCTGGGGAGCCATTGGTCGACGCGCTTGTCGAGCAGGCCCGCGCTCGGCATCTGTTGGTCGTGCTCGACAACTGCGAACATCTGGTGGCAGCGTGTGCCAGGCTGGTCAGCAGACTGTCGTCGGCGTGCCCGCAGCTTCACGTGCTGGCCACGAGCCGTGAGCGGCTCACGGTCGAAGGCGAAGTGTTGTTCCAGCTTGCGCCACTGCGGGTGCCTGCCGCCGGCTCGCGGTCGGCCGCTTCGGTCGCAGCCTCGGAGGCCGCGAGGTTGTTCGAGGTGCGCGCGCGGCAGTTGGGCACCGGTTTCCGGATCAGCGACGACAACGCCTCGGAGGTGGCCGAGATCTGTCGTTGCCTCGATGGGATCCCGTTGGCGATCGAGCTTGCGGCGGCCCGAGTGCGGGTGCTGGCACCGGCGCAGATCGCCGTCGGGCTGTCGCATCGCTTCGGACTGTTGACCAACGGGCTTCGGGGTGCGCCGCCTCGTCAGCAGACGCTCGAGGCCTCGCTGGACTGGAGCTATGGGCTGCTCGACGATCAGCAGCAGTTGGCGCTCGCAAGGTTGTCGGTGTTCGCGGCGTCGTTCGAGTTCGACGCTGCCGAGGCGGTGGTGGCCACGGATGGTGTCGGTAGCAGCGAGGTGTTCGGCCGGATTGCGGCCCTGGTCGACCGGTCGTTGCTGCAGGTCGCCGAGCATGACGGCAGGGCCCGTTACCGCTTGCTGGAGACGATCCGGATGTATGCCGGGCAACGGCTGGCCGAGCTCGATGATCCCGACCGGGTTCGTGACCGGCATCTCGCGTTCTACGTCGGGCTGGTGCGAGCAGCTGCCGCCGGCCTCATCGGCGCCCGTCCCGGGCCTTGGACGGCACGGCTTGCGGCCGACCTCGACGATCTACGCGCCGCCATGGCTTGGGCGGTGGCGTCCCGAGACCCGCACTTGCTGGTGGACATCGCCGAGCCGATCATGCGTTTCTGGTTCGACCACGGGCTGTCTGCAGAGATGCAGCAGCGGTTGCACACCGCGGTTAACGCCCCGGCCGCCCGCGACTACGACCGCGTGCGGGGTTTGGTCGCCGCGGCGCTCCTGGCCATCAGCCGCGGTGAGCCCGCCCGCGCCCACGCGTCCGCCAACCGGGCGGTCGACGCGGCACGTGCCGCCGATGTCAACCCGCCGCTCGCGCTGGGATTGAGTATCCGGGCACTGTCAGGAGCCATGTCGGGGCTTGCGTCCAGCGATCAGGTGCTTGCGGACGCCGAGGAGGCGGTCGAACACGCCAGCCAGTGCGGTGAGGCCGCGACCCACGCCCACGTTCTGATCCTCGCCGGGGTCGCGCTGGTCCGAACCCACACGATCGATGCTGGCTGCCACCTGCTGGAGCGAGCGATCGAGGTGTGCGAATCCGGTGAGGTCCCCTTCCACCTGCTCGCTGCACACACGACCCTGGGCATCTGGCCGGCGATCACCGGGAGCCTCGACTGGACACGCCGACACGCCCGGCATGGCCTGGCACTCAACCGCCAGATTGGGCGGCCCGGGTGGGAAGCGCTCGGGCTCACCGGCCTGGGAGCAGCCGATGTCCTCCAAGGACGATACGACCTGGCGAAGGACCGGCTTTCCGAAGCGCGCGAGAAGCTGCGACAGCGAGGCTTGGAGCGAACGCAGTTCGCTGGGGCCATGCTGCACTGGCTCGCGCTGTGTGCGTATGCGTCCGGCGATGCGGCGACGGCGCGGACGACGGCCGAAACGTTCGCGGCCATCGGTCGCGAGCGTGAGAACCGCTGGGACGAAGCCGTCGGTGAGTGGTTGCTGGGGGTGATCGCGCACAGCGAAGACCGCCATGACGAGGCGCGCACGCATTTGGAGCGCAGCCTCGCAAGGTCGACCGACCCGCACTTGCCGCTCCCGCGCGGTCGAGCTGCACTCGGACTCGCGGACCTGGCCAGAATGCGTGGGGAGCTAGACGATGCATGGAAGTTGGCTCACGAAGGGCTCGAGGTCCTGGCTGCCTACGGCGACCGGGTCGGAAGCGCCCAGGCGCTGGAGGCGATCGCGGAACTGGCCGTGACCTTCGGGAAGCCAGAACAGGCGTTGCGTCTGCTGGCCGCGTCCCAACTGTTCCACACCGAGGCGGGCATCGAGCGCTTCCCGTTGGAGGCCGAGCGCTTCGGTCGTGCCGACGACGCGGCGTGGGCCGGGTTGGATGACGCCGAAGCGGCCGAGTGCTGGGAGGCGGGTGGCGGGCTGACCCTGGACGGCGCTATCGCCTATGCCCGTCGTGGCTGGGGTGAGCGCGACCGCCCGCAGTCGGGCTGGGCGTCCCTGACCCCCGCCGAAGTCGACCTCGTGCGCTTGGTCGCGCGGGGCTGCACGAACGTCGAGATCGGCGAGCACCTGTTCATCAGCGTCAACACCGTGAAGAAGCACCTGTCCCACGTCTACGCCAAGGTGGAGGTCGACGGACGCGCGGCTCTCGCCGCGGAAGTGGCCCGCCGCGAGCTGTAGCGCCCCTCGGGCCAGCGATCCGTACCCGGTCGGGTGATGTATGTCGGCGGATGCTGGGTCATCGTGGCAGGCGCGACCGCGGAACCGATACTGCGGCGCCGATGCCGAGCCCGATGGGATGCGACATGCGCGAACAACGCAATCACCAGGCAACGACCTCCGAGCTGACGTTCTTGGCGGAGCGAGCCCCTCACGCTGAGCGCCGAGCACGTACATCGATCGACGAGGTCGAGAACCTGAGCGATCACATCGCCCAACCCACGGTCACCGACGGCCACTCGCGTCAGGAGCTGCGCTTCCGCTCAGACGACGCGGCCTGCGCAGCCACGATGTACCGACCTGCCACGTCGAACGGCGAGACCCTACCGTGTGTGGTGCTGGCAGCCGGCTTCAGCCAGACCCGCCGCGACGGCTTCCACCGCTTCGCTGAACGGTTCGCTGACGCCGGCTTCGCCGTACTGAGCTTCGATTTTCGGCATCTCGGCGACAGCGAAGGCGAACCCCGCCAACTCATCGACTTCAAGAAGCAGCGCGCGGACCTCACGGCTGCCATCGCCTTCGCGCGCACGCTCGAAGGCATCGATCCCGAACGTGTCGCCGTCTGGGGGTTCTCACTCGGCGGCGGACATGTGATCGACGCGGCCGCCCGGGATGACCGGCTGGCAGCGGCGATAGCGATGTGCCCGTTCGTCGATGGGCTGGCGTTCGCCTTGGCTGGCGAGGTCCGCAACACCATGCGACTCATGGGGGCGGCCGGCCGCGCGGTGCTCGAGCGTCGGCCGATCCGCCTCTCGCTGATTGGACCGACAGGGGCGCTGGTGGTGTTCACCCAGCCGGAGGCCGCCCGGGGTTTCGAGGCCGTGCGGGGCGAGGACTCGCAGTGGCGTAACGAGGTCCTGGTTTTGCCCTCACAACCCGCCGCCCGGATCCGCCCGGTACGGGCTGCTCACCGCGTGCACTGCCCACTCCTGGTGGGCCTTGGAAGCGACGACACGATGGTGCCATCCCGCCCGATCGAGCGGACCGCACGGCGGGCCCCTCGCGGCGAACTGCTGCCCTACCCAGGGGGTCACTTCGACGGCTTCCTCAACCACTTCGAGCAGGTCGTCACTGAGCACATCGGATTCCTCAACCACCACCTCCTGGCCCCGCACCACGCTCGGCCACACTGAGCTGCAGATCCTGTCAGCAGCGGCCGCCCGCAGCCTGGGTAAGTCATGAAGCTGACTATGCGCGGGCGGGTGCCGAGGTCGCCGCGAACGCGGTCACGCTGATTCTCGCCCGTCAGCCAGCAGGGTGTGCATCCGTCACCGTCCGGCGCGGGTCCGATTCGGCTTCGCCAATCCGGTCCTTGCAGGCGAAGGACCGGGATCGCCCTTGGCTCGGAGACCCTGTGGGGTCTGTTTCGCTGAACGTGCGGCCCGACGCCGGAAGTGGTGTCGGCCCGCCCCAGGCATCAGGTTGGGTAGCCATCTCGCGAACCGGCCCGAGATGCTCGAATCTTGCCGATGCCGTCCAGCCGGTGAGGGCCCGCTCAGCGATCGCGCTATCCTCTGCCTTTCGGTCGACAGCACTGCCTGCAGCGAGACGGCCGCACTCACGCGTTGCCGAGGTGGTTCGCGCCTGGGCCCTCGTTCACAAACTGCTCGTAGGTGCCGCGGCAGGCATGGGTTCGGATTCCCTTTACGAACATCCGGGTTGTTGGGTTCCGGCCTCTGCCTCGGCCTGGGTCAGGACGGCCGACCTGCCGGTCATCCCTTTTCCGCCATACGTAGGCTGATCGCTGTACTCGCAGGGGTGGGAGGTTGAAGCGAAGCCAACGGGTGGTGCTGTTCTCCGTGGCGCACCCCGACGACGACGTGATGGGTGCTGCCGGATTGATCGCGCTGCATCGGGAGGACCGCGACCTGCGGTTCGTACTGCTGCATGCCACCGACGGTGAAGCCGGTGAGATCGCGCCGGAGACGGGCGTCGCTCGCGAGCAGCTCGGAGCGGTGCGGCGCCGCGAAGACGAGGCGGGGTGGCGGGTCATCGGGCGGACTCCCGATCGCCACGAATGGCTCGGGTTCGCCGACGGTGAGCTGGCAGAGCTGCCGGCGGGCCTGCTCGAGGCCGAGATCGCGCGCGTGCTGGCTGAGGAACGGCCCGACGTGGTCTTCACGTTCGGGCCGGATGGCATCACCGGCCATCCCGACCACATCACCGTCGGCGCGGCGACCACGGCCGCGTTCACGCGGCTCGCCGGCGACGGTGGACCGGGCCTGGCACGGCTGTATCACGCGGCCTGGAAGCAGTCGGCTCTCGACCGGCTCAACTCCCGTCGGGTCGCCGATGGCCTCGAGCCCTTCGATCCCACGGTCGTGTTCCACCCGCGCGGGGTCCCCGACGAGCAGATCGCCTGCACCATCGACCAACGACCCGTGCTACCGCTGATCCGGGCCGCCTTCCAGGCCCACCGCACCCAGTGGGCCCCCTTCTGGGCAGCGCTCGATGACCGCGGCTGGCACTCGGCGGCCGGCGAAAGCCACCTGGTCCAGGCCTGGCCCCCTCGCCCTTCGGGCGCAGCCGTCCTGGCCGATCCGTTCGAAGGGCTTTGACTCCCGATCCTGAAGTAGCCAAGGTCGGAGCCGGCAGCGCGACAGCCGTGCTTTCGCCCGTCGGCGATCTGGACCCGGCCTGCCCGAAGCGACCGACGGTGGGTTCTGCACAAGCCTCCGATGACGTCGGGTGCGACACTGGAACAGCGGTTCAGCGACGGGTGAGGAGCAAGTCATGTTCGCCGAGACCATCACCATCACGCGCGCACAGGCGCAGACTGTTTGGGATCACAGCCGTCTCTTCTCGGAGCCACCTGCCGGGCTGCTGGCGGCCATCGCTTGGGAGTCCGGTGGTGACGACGAGATCACCTCCGTGATGGTCTGGGAGACGCCGGCTGCCCGTGGCGATTTCGCTGCCGAACGGATGTTGCCCCTTTACGACGCTGGGATCCTGGGTGAGGCGCACGGCCACCCGGAGCGGGTCACCCCAGTCCAGGTGTACCTGGGAGCTGCTTCATCTGACAGCAAGGTCTCGGCGTGACGCGTCCGCGCGACACCGATACGCGCCAAAGCCGGTGGCCTGCCCCGCGCAGTACAAGACGCGCTCGTCACCCGATCCCGATGCCGGCCACCGGGTTGCGAGGTACGCACAACGACTACCAGTCAACGCTGTTCGCGACGCCCGCCGGCGACGAGGTCAGCTCGCCCAGGCCTTGACCTGCCCGATCAGCGCCGGCGCATCACCGAGGGGGGTGACGTTGAGGGTCGTGACGCCCGTCTCGCGGTAGGCGGCGATGCGCTCCTGGATGAAGCCGGGCGAACCGACCAGGTTGGTCAACTCGAGCAGCTCGTCGGGCACGAGCGCCGCGGCCTCGTCCTTACGCTTGTCGAGGTACAGGTCCTGGACGGTCGCCGCGACGTCGCCGTAGCCGTAACGCACGGCGAGATCGTTGTAGAAGTTGCGGCCCTTGGCCCCCATCCCACCGATGTAGAGCGCGTAGATGTGGCGCAGACCGTCGAGCAGCTGTCGGCGCTGCTCGCCCTCCGCGATGGCCAGCGCGCCACCGGCGATGATGTCGAGCTGACCGAGGCCGTCGTCGCGCTTGGCCCGGCCCGCCGCGAGCGGCTCGCCCCAGACCTCATGGGCACGCTCGGGCAGGTAGAAGATCGGCAGCCAGCCGTCGGCCACCTCGGCGGTCATGGCGACGTTGTTCTCTCCGAGCGCCGCGACATGTATCGGCACGCGAGGTCGGACCGGGTGAGCCAGCATCTTGAGCGGCTTGCCGAGCCCCGTGCCCTGCTCGGGCGGCAGCGGCAGCGTGAAGACCTTGCCGTCGTGGATGATCTCATCGCGGGCGAGCATGCGTCGCACCAACGCGACCGTCTCGCGGGTCCGGGTCACCGGCTGCTTGTACGCCACCCCGTGCCAGCCCTCGATGACCTGCGGACCGGACGCGCCGAGGCCGAGCTCGAACCGCCCACTCGAGACCATGTCCAGTCCGGCCGCGACTTGCGCCAGAAGCGCCGGAGTGCGCGAGTAGACGTTGAGGATCGCGGACCCGAGCCCGACCCGTTCGGTGGTCGCGGCTAGGTAGCCGAGCAGCGACACGCCGTCGAAGCCGTACGCCTCAGCAACCCACACCACGTCGAGGCCGGCCGCCTCCAGGTCGCGTACCTGGTCGGCGGCGGCGCGCACGTCGCCGCCGTACTGGAGTGGGAGACCGATACGCATCGCGGCGACCTGACCTGGGCTGCCATCGAGCGTAGCTCCCACCTCTTGCGAGAGGTCGACGGGGCAAGATCACGGCATCCGCTCGACACCGCCTACGACGCCACCCCGAGCGGTACGGACACAGCCAGGCACACCAGGCCGACATCACTGGCCCCGAGCTCGTCGCGGAACCGGTGCTGGCCTTCCGCGAGCGAGGGCAGTAGGGCTCATCGACAGCTCCGGAGCCCCACCCGGGTCACAAACGGAGGTGCACTCCATCAGGGGCCTTCCGCACCTCTGACGAATCAGTAACGGACGCCCGGTAGCGCTACCAGCGTGCGTCGTCAGCAGCCGCGCGCATCGCGGTCCTTGCTCGCAGGACCGGGGTGACAACTTGGTCTTCAGTTGCCTCCGGCGAGGTCGTGAGCGATGGCGTAGGTCGCGTGGCGGTTCAGTGCGCCTCGGGAACGGTCGTAGCGTCGGGTGGTCTTGGGGTCGGCGTGGCGGGCGAAGTCCTGCATGTCGCGTAGCGATACGCCCGCGTCGAGCCCGGTGGTGATCGCGGAGTGCCGGAGCCCGTGGGGGGTGAGGTGCACCGGAATCGCAGCAGCGCGAGCGAGTGCGGCAACCAGGTACTGGATGTTGTAGGCGCCGGCCGGCGTGTCCCGAAGCCGGCGAGCGTGCACACTGCCCGGGCCCGGGTGGTGTACCCGGTGGCGAAGCGGACGTGCACCAGTGAGAGCCCGAGAGTTCCTGGATCTCCTCGAGCCCCTCGATGGGGCCGAGGTCGATGCCGCGTCGCTGGCGGCGGGCATCACCGATGCGATCCGCCGGAGACGACTACCGGCGGGGGTCGACATGCCCTCCGAACGCGATCTCGCCGACGCGCTCGGTCGCAGCCGAGGGTTGGTCGCCCGTGCCTACGAACGGCTGCGCGTGGAGGGATTGGCGCACACCCGTCACGGAGCTGCGACCACCGTGGGATGCTGCCAGGGGCCGTGGGCCTCCTCCCGGGCGGCACAGCTCGCGCCGCTCGTGCGCCCGGCGCTGCGGCCGGCCGGGTCGATCATCGATCTGCGCGAGCCACGCTGGGAGTTGCTGGAGAACGCGGAGGCGTCGGAGGGTGATCGGGCCCCCACGACCACGATCACCGATGGGGACGCTGACGCCCGGTCGGCACTCCTCGATGGTCTGGGTTCGCATCTGGAGAGCCACGGTGTCACCCCCGGTCACCTGCATGCGACCGGCGGCGTCATGCAGGCGTTCGACGTCGTGCTCGCCGCGCTGCTTCGCCCTGGAGATCGCGTGCTGGTCCCGGCACTGCTGCCGCCACGGCTCCGGGCGCTGCTACGCATCCGTGGTGTCCATCCCGTCGCGCTCCCGCTGGACGAGACCGGCCGAGCGGACCTGCCGTCGTGGTTGTCGGCCATCCGCTCCCGGCAGGCGGGTGTGGCGCTGCTCACGGCGAGCCATGCGGCACCGACCGGCGCCGTGCTGCACGCACACGAGCGGCAGTTGCTCGTCGAGGCCGCCGATCAGGCCGCCCTGACCATCGTCGAGGATCTCAGCTACCACGACCTGTGGATCACCCGACCACCGCCGCCGCCACTCGCCAGCTTCGGTCCGGGGGCCGGCGATCGGACCCTGAGCGTCGGGGGGCTCGACGCGAGCCTCGGCGGACGGCAGTCGCTCGGCTGGATACACACGTCCGACCACGCCGTCTCCGAGCGCGTCGCCGTCATCACCGACACGCTCGGCGCCGAGCCGGCGTCGGGCAACCTTGAGGTGGTGGCACGCTCCTATGCCGGGCACGCGGCCCTGCATCGTCGCTGGCGGGACCATCTCGCGCAGCAGTTGGGCATCGCGATCCGTGCGGTGACACCCGTGGCACCGCGGATCACCGTGGCACCGTGTGACGGTGGCCCGTACCTGTGGTTGCCCACCGTCGGGATCCCCGGTTCCCAGCTCGCCGACGCCGTCCGCGAGCGCGGCCTGCTGGTCGGGGCCGGGTCGTCCTGGGCACTGGGCAGCAGGAGGCCGGAGGCCGTGGCGCTGGCCGTGACCTGTTCGCCGGAGGAGCTCGCGGCGGCGCTCGAGATGATCGTCGACGAGGCCCGCATCCTCAGCCGGTGACGCTCGGCAGCAGGAGTCCTCCGAGCAGCGCCGTGGCGAACACGGAGGCGAGGAACGCGCCCAGCAACCTCGGCCTGAACAGCCCGGAGAGGATCGTGACCTCCGGCAGGCTGGCACCCATGCCGGCGATCACCATCGCGAACATGGGGCCTTCGCCGACCCCCGCGGCCAGCAGGCCGGCCCCGATCGGGAACGCCGCCTCGCCGCGGAGGTACAGCGGTAGACCCAGGATCGCGGCCAGCGGCAACGACCACCAGGTCGTGGCGCCGAGCACGCCAGCGAGCCAGCCTTCGGGCACGAGACCGTAGATCAGCGCACCGATGCTCACGCCGACCAGCAGCGGGCGCACCATGGGGCGCAACAACTCGACCGCGGCGGCCCATGCGCCGGGAAGCTCCGGTCGTAGGCCGGCCCAGGGCCGATCGTCGTAACCGTCATCGGGAGCGCAGGCATCGTCGGACGTGGCGCCGCAGGCAGGTGCCGCCCCAGCGGTCACGGACGGCGATGTCGCCATGGCTGCGGTCGCCGGTCGCTGCCGAGCACCGGCCAGGCCGTCCCGGCGCGGCATCGCCGCAGGCCCGAGGTGACGGTCGAGTTCCAGGACCTCCCACAGCGCCCCGAGGCCGACCGAGGTCGTCACGGCCAGCACCGCGTAGGCCACCGCGGTGCGCCCGCCGAACAGCAGGACGACCACGCCCAGGATGTAGGGGTTCAACAGCGGCGACGCCAGCACGAAGGCCGCCACGCCGGAGAAGCGGACGCGCGCGCGGAGCAGTCCGAGCAGTAACGGGATCGTCGAGCACCCGCAGAACGGGGTGACCGCGCCCAGCACGGTGCCCTTGACGAGCGCCGGCAACATCCGTTCGCCGCCGAGCAGACGAGCCAGGCGCTCGGTGCCGAGCCAACGTTGCACGAGCACCAACCCCATCGTGATCGGGATGAAGAGCACGAGCAGGCTGATCAGCAGGCTCCCGAACAGCGCAACGGTCTCGGCCAGTCGGTCGTCGATCATCGGGAACACATCCTCGGGGTCGGTGTTCCGCGACGATACGAGGGGCCGGACCCGGTCGGCGGTGCCAGTTGGGTGACTGCTGGCACGGGCCGCCGGGCCGCCGCGGCGTGGATGCGCGTCCGCGTCCGCGAGCGTTTGGGTGACTCGGCCGAGATGTGCATCGGCTCGGATGGTTCCCCGCCCAGCCCGGCGGCGATGCCGTAGGACCGACTCGGTCGCGTCTTGGCGAACTCGAAACCCTGGTCCAGGACCGGCAGCACCGTCGCGACGACCGGCTGCCGCGCCCGGATCGTCCCGCGCTCGGTCGTCACCTCGACCGTGTCGCCATTGGCGGACATGCCCACGACCCGGCTGTGCTCGTGGACGGACCAGCCATCACCGGCGACGGCGGCAGCGAACCCTCGGACGACTCGTGAGGGGTGGATCTGCAGCTGACCGTCGAACCTCACCGCCCCGGCGACCGCGAACGACAGGTCGACGTCCTCTACGAACGCGGTCGGCAGCCCCAGGCGTCGGGCGGCATCGGCCTCTATACGGACGGCATCGACCATCGACTCGTCGCGGGTGAACACGTGGGACGCGAGACGCGAGGGATACGCATCGACACCGTGGCGATCCGTGAGCCCCTCGAGTATGGCTATCGCCGCCTGGTTGGCTTCGGCGGAACGCTGCGCGCTGGCCTCGCCGACCTTGTCGACGACGGTGACGTAGAAGAGGTCGTGCTGCGACGTCACCGTGCCGGTCGACCTACCCGTCGAGCCGCTGGCCAGGCGATCCGCCTCGACCAGCGCCACGGACCGTCCGGCCTCCTTGCGTAGCAGCGCGGTCGTCGTCCCCGCGATGCCGCCACCGATGACGAGCACGTCGACGTCGAGGTCACCGAGCAACGGCTCATACGCCACCATGACCTGTCCGGAATACCGGCGGCGCCGGCTACATCTGCAACGCGCGCGCCGTCTTTCCGGAGCGCTGGAGTCGACCCTCACAGGCGAAGGACCGCCCTCGGCAGGACACCGGCGACGCATCCTGACCGAGCCCGCACCCGTTGCAACTACCCGGCCGACAGCGCGATGTCATCGTCCGGCGTGCGGTCCTTGGATGCAGGACCGCCGTCAACCGAAGAGTCTGTGGGCAGCCCCAGAAGCGCGCTACGTCAGCATGCCCGGGCCGCAAGGTCGGCCGCGAAGGCCACCCCGCACCTCGGATAGACAGAGTTAGCGTGCTCGTCGCGCGCTCATGAACGAGCGGACCGCGACCACCAGGTAGACCGTCAGCACGAGCACGGCCACGAGCGACGTGATCGCAGCAGGGTCGGCATCCGCGAGCCCGCCGAGCGGCTGGAGGGAGCCGAGCAGCCCGAGGAGTGCGACGACAAGCGCCGCGTGGATGGCGTGCTGGCCCGCCTCGATGCGCGCCGCGACGATGCCGAGCACGCCGATGACGAGTCCGAGCAGCGACGGCAGCAGCGCAGTCACGCTCGCGAACCCCGTCGCGACATACGCCACCACCCCGACCACGAGCAGGATCGCGCCGACGAGTTGGGTCTCCTTGACCATGGGTGCAGGTCTCCTGGCGGGCCGGGCTGGGTGCAGGATCGAAGGCCCGCTGCAGGGGAGTGTGCCCGAGCGCGCCATGGGAGATGTACCCGGGGCCCCGGCGGTGGCCGGAAGCCCACTGCGGGGCCGCCCGGGTCGTGCCTGCACTTCCTGCGCGACGAGGTCCTTGCCCGCAGGACCGGGGCGACACCTTGGTCTTCAGTTGCCGCCGGCGCGGTAGTGGGCGATGGCGTAGGTCGCGTGCCGGTTCAGGGCGTGTTGGTAACGGTCGTAGCGCCGGGTGGTCTTCGGATCGGCTCCGAGCGCACGCCGTCACCCCTCGGCAAGCCCGCGGCCTGTTGAGGGGTATCGGCGACGGGGAGGGCACGCGATCAGGTGCCCAGTGTCCGGTTCAGTGGAAGGTTCATGGGGCTCACCGCCGAGGCCGACGAGGTCTCGGGGTTCTGGCTGACGGCGAGTACGGATCGGCCCGAGCGGTACACCCGGCTCGCGGGCGGTCCGATGGCCGTGCCGTGGATGGGGACGACGAGCAGGTCCCCCGGGCGGGTGACGGTGGCCGCCCACTCGTCGAGGTCTGC
>SLAO01000044.1 GCA_007126835.1 Nitriliruptorales bacterium
ACTGTTTCAACTCGGTTACGGTTCGTCCGGCTGGTCCCACCCCTCGTCCTCGGTGCTGGGAAACTCCGAGCCAGCCTTGGGAGGGTCCTGGTGCCGACCCGAAGCGGCGGCGCGCGCGGTGTCGGCCTCTTCGAGGTAGCCACCGCGCCGGTCGTCCCTGCGCGTGTACACCACGCGGTGGGGGAAGGGGATTTCGATGCCCTCGGTGTCGAATGCGGCCTTGAGCCGCTTGCGGATCTCTCGTTCCACCTTCCACTGCTGCCCGGGGCGAGTCTTGACGACGAGGCGGATGGTCACCTCGCTGTCGGCGAGCGCTTGCACCCCCCAAACCTCGGGGCGTTCGATCACGAGCTCCGACCATCCCGACTCGTAGGACATGTCGACGGCGACCCGCTCGATCAACTCGATGGCGGTTGGTACATCGGTGTCGTAGGCCACCCCCACATCGATGAGCGCGCGGGCCCACTGCTGGGACTGGTTGCCGATCCGGGAGATCGACCCATTGGGGATGTGCCACACGGTGCCGTTGATGTCGCGCAGACGGGTGGTGCGCAGCGTGATCCCCTCGATCACGCCGATCGCCTCACCGGCATCGACGATGTCACCGAGGCCGTACTGGTCCTCGATCAGCATGAAGATACCCGACAGGAAATCTTGCACGAGCTTCTGTGCGCCGAACCCGAGGGCCACACCGACGATGCCTGCACCCGCGATCAGTGGCCCCAGGCTGACGTCGAACTCCCCGAGGATCATCACCGACGCCACTGCCCAGATCGTGAACGCGCCCACGCTGCGGAGGACCCCCGCGATCGTCTCGGCGCGCATCGTGGCCCGGCCGATGTCGAGCGGGGTCGTGTCGGCCAGCGGCGCCCGCGCCCGCAGCGACCCCAGGGCTGCCACCCCATCCCCGGCCTGCAGCCGGCGGACGAACCGCTTGACCAAGCGTCGTAGCAGGCGCGTGAGGAAGTAGGCGATGATCACGATCATGGCGATGCGCAACAGGCGAGGCACCAGGGCACCCCCGATGAACGCCAGCGCTTCGCTATCGGTCAGGTCGAAGATGTAGCGCTCGATTGCGCCCGGTCCTTCGTCCTGCGCCAGCAAGGTCAACGGCCGCATCGCACAGGTCCTTTTCGAAACGGATTGAAGCTTGGTGAGCCTACCGACGCCATCGGGCGGCGGGCACGGGAGCGTCCCGCGGTTGGGTCAGGCCGGCTGGGCAACGGACGGGTCCCCGGGCCGCTGCCACACCCCGGCTGCGATGGCCTGGGAGCCCGCGCGGTAGGAAGAGCGCACCAGCGGGCCCGACTCGACGTGGGCGAAGCCCATGCCCATGCCCACCCGCGCGTACTCGTCGAACTCGGCGGGCTCGACGTAGCGCTGCAGCGCCAGGTGCTTGTGCGTGGGAGGCAGGTACTGGTTGACGGTGACGATGTCGCACCCGGCGGCGCGCAGGTCCGCGAGCGCCTCGACGACCTCGTCGAAGGTCTCGCCCATCCCGAGCATCAGGTTCGACTTCGTCGCCGACCTCGATCGCGCCTTGGCTCGAGCCAGCAGCTCGAGACTGCCGTCGTAGTCGAACCCGGGACGCACGTGGCGGAACAGCCGCCGGGGCGTCTCGAGGTTGTGGGCCAGCACCTCGGGCCCAGCGTCGAGCACGAGCTGCAGCAGATCGCCATCCCCGCGAAAGTCGTCGATGAGCAACTCGACGCCGCAGTGGGGCAGCCGCACCTTGATCTGGCGGCACGTCTCCGCGTACAGCCACGCGGCCTTGTCGTCGAGATCGTCTCGAGCGACGCCGGTCACGACCGCGAAGTGCAGGCCCATGGCCTCGACCGCTTCGGCGACCCGCCGCGGCTCGTCGCGGTCGTACTCGGTGGGCTTGCCCGTGGCGATCTCGCAGAACCCGCACCGTCGGGTGCAGTCCGACCCGCCGATCAGGAACGTCGCCTCGCGGTCCTCCCAGCACTCGTTGATGTTGGGACAGTCGGCCTCCTCGCAGACGGTGTGGAGGTCGAGGCCTCGCATCGTGCGCTTGATGTCCCGGTAGTTGGGTCCCGCCAGCGGCGCCTTGCGCTTGAGCCAGCGCGGCTTGCGTTGGGCGATCTCGGGGGCGGCGACGATCGCGAGGCGGGTGGCGTCGTCGGGAACGATGCTGTTCACGGCTCTCGGCTCCTGGACGGCTGGGAGGACGGCAAGTCTAGTCAGGCGCGACTGCGCCCGTCATCGACAGGCCGACGTCGGCAGGCGACGCCTGCTGCACCGGCAGCTCGAGGGTGTCACCGAGATGATGCAAGAGCCGGCGGCGCACCTCGTGCATCGGGGCCTCGACACCGAGGGCGGCCAGGGACGTCACCCCGGCGCCGGCGAGGCCGCACGGCACGATCCCCCCGTAATCCCCGAGGTCGGGGGCGACGTTGAACGCCAGCCCGTGGCTGGTGACGCGGCCGTCGACTCGGATCCCGATCGCCGCGAGCTTGGCGTCGCCCACCCAGACACCGGTCCGGTCTGGGTCGGGACGAGCGTCGACCCCGAAATCCGCCGCCGTCCGAACACAGGCCGCTTCCAGCGCGGAGACATACGGGCGCACCGCCTTCGCGTGAGCAAGCCGCAGGATGGGGTACGCCACCAGCTGGCCCGGCCCGTGGTAGGTGACGTCACCGCCCCGGTCGACCGGCACGACGCGGATGTCGGAGGTGCCCAGCAAATGCGCGGCCAGGTTGGCGTGCCGACCTGCCGTGTACACCCGGTCGTGAACCAGCGTCAAGATGACGTCGTCGATGGCGTCGTCGGCACGCGCCTCCGCCAGGAGGCGCTGCCAGCGCAGCGCCTCCTCGTAGGTGACGTCCTCGCCGCAGTGAACTGCCAGCACGGTGGGTCTAGTACCCGATCTCGCCGGCCCAGTCGTGCGTCTCGACGACCTCCTTGACGTCGGTGACGAAGCGGGCGGCGTCCGCGCCGTCGAGCAGCTGGTGGTCGTAGGTCAAGCACAGGTACACCATGTCGCGGATGGCGATCGCGGGACCGGTGCCGTCGTCGATGACCACCGGGCGCTTCTGGATGGCACCTGTGGCGAGGATCGCGACCTCGGGGTAGTTCAGGATCGGCGTGTCGAGCAGGACGCCTCGGCTGCCGGTGTTGGTCACGGTGAAGGTGCCGCCCTCGATGTCGCTCATCTCGAGCTTGCCCTTGCCGCGTGCCTTGTCGGCGGCCTCCGCGATGGCGCGGGACAACGCCGCGAGCGTGAGGTCGTCGGCGGCCTTGATGTTGGGGACCAGCAACCCCTTCTCGGTGTCGACGGCCACGCCGAGGTTGACGTAGTCGTGGTAGCGGACCTTGCCGGCCTGCCAGTCGGCCTGAGCGTTGACCGTCGGGTGGCGCTTGACCGCCAGGATCGCTGCGCGCGCCAGGAACGCGAAGGGCGACAACGACGCGCCCTCGCGGGCCTTGAACGTGTCCCGGTGCTGCGCCCGCAGCTGCATGATCGACGTGACGTCGGCTTCCTGGACGGTGGTCAGCTGCGCCGAGGACTGCATCGACTCCATCATCCGCTGGGCGATGCGCTGGCGGATGCGGGACAGGTCCTCGACGTGCTCGCGCTCGCCGGCCTTGACGTCGGGTCGAGACGGTTGCTGCGGGCTGGCCGCCTCCGACGGTGCTGCCGCCGGCGCCGCGGCGGAGGACGGGCCGGCCGCCGGCTCGGGTTCGCCTGCGGAATCGATCGCTGCCTCGACGTCCTCGCGGGTGACGCGGCCGCCTTGCCCGCTGCCCGAGATCGCCGACAGGTCGATGCCGTGCTCGCGAGCGAGCCGCCGCACGATCGGCGACACGGGCACTCGGTCGGTGACGGCCTGGTCGGTGTCCTCGGCTGCCGGCTTGCCCTCTGCGGGCTGCTGCTCGGTCGTATCCGCCGCGGGCTGCGCCTGCGTCGACTCGGCCTGCTCCCCGGCCTCGGGCTCGGCGGGTTCAGCCGGTTCGGCCTCGGTCTCGGCGGCTTCGGCCTCCGCCGGCTCGGTCTCCTGGGTCTCGCTCGCTTTCGAGGGCTGGTCGTCGGCGCCCGCGGCCTCCTCGCCCTCGCCGATGACCGCGACGACCGTGCCCACATCGACGGTCTCGTCGACCGACACCTTGATCTCGGTGATGACCCCCGCTGCGGGAGCCGGCACTTCCGTGTCGATCTTGTCCGAGCTCAGCTCGAACAGGGGTTGGTCGGCTTCGACGGTGTCGCCGACGTCCACGAGCCACTCGGTGATCGTACCCTCGGTCACCGACTCGCCGAGCTGGGGAAGCGTCACTTCGGTTGCCACGGGGGTGCTCCTCTCAGGAGGGTCTGCGTTCGCGGACGCGTGGCCATGCGTCTGCTCCGGCGTCGCTGCGGGGGTGTCCTGGTCGTCTGCCGCTGATCCGCGGCGGCGTTTGCGCTGTCCGGCGTCGGCCGCAGGACCACCCCGGCGACGCCGTCGTCGGGAGTCCCCAACTTCTGCTGGGGCGTTTCTCCGCTGGCGCCTGCGGTCAGCCACCCTGTGCGATCTCCTTGCCGTCTGATTGCGTACCCGTGCGGTGGCGGTGCAACCCCTGGCGGCGCCTACCCCTCACAGGCGGGTCGGGGGTGCACCTATCCGTGGAGGGCGCGCCCGGCGATGCCGAGGTGGGCCTCGCCCACCGCTTCTGACAGGGTGGGGTGCGGGTGGATGAACTGCCCGACCTCGGTGGGCAGCGCCTCCCAGTTGTAGATCAGCTGCCCCTCAGCGATCAGGTCGGTGGCCTTGGGTCCCACGATGTGGATGCCGAGGACCCGGCCTCCGCCGGCTTCAGCGAGTACCTTCACATGCCCGGTCTCCTTCATCATCATGGCGCGGCCGTTGTGGCTGAAGGGGTACTTGTGGGAGTCGTAGTCGACCCCGGCCTCGGACAGCTCCTGCTCGTTGTAGCCCACGCTGCCGACCTCGGGGTGGCTGTACGTCACCCGCGGCACGCCGTGGTAGTCGATCGGCGTGACCGCCTGCCCGGCGACGTGCTCGGCGACGAGGAAGCCCTCCTGGAAGGACGAGTGGGCCAGTCCGAGGGTGTGGGGCGGCAAGATGTCGCCGACGGCGTAGACGCCCTCGGGCCCGGCGCGGCAGTACTCGTCGGTCTGCACGTACCCACGATCGAGGGTGACCCCGGCGTCCTCGAACCCCATCTCCTCGGTCACCGGGCGCCGGCCGATGGCGACCATGAGCAGGTCGCCCTCGAGGTGCTCCTCGCCCTTGCTGCCCTCGACGGTGATCCGCACGCCGCCGTCGCCCTTTTCGACCCCCGTTACCTTCGTGCCCACATGGGTGGTGATGCCCCGGCGCTTGAACTGCTTGGCGAGCTCCTTCTGCGTGTCGACGTCTTCGTTGGGCACGACCCCGTCGAGGGCCTCGACGACGGTCACCTCGTTGGAGCCGAACGCGTTCCACACAGTGGAGAACTCCACCCCGATCGCTCCGGCCCCGATGACGATCGGCCGCTCGGGCACCCGTTCGAGGTAGAGGGCGTGGTCGGAGTCGATGATGACCTCGCCGTCGGTCTGCGCGCCTTCGACGGGCAGTCCGCGCGGCACCGAGCCCGTGGCGAGCACGAGCGCCCGGCTGGCCTCGATCGTGCGCTCACCATCGGCGGTGTTCACGACCACGCGCCGCCCGGACTCGACGCGGCCGGTGCCTTCGATGGTGTCCACGCCCCTGGCCTTGAGCGTCGCCTGTAGCCCCTTGTGGTTGGCGTCGACGATCGACTTCTTGTACTCGAGCACGGCCGCCATCTCGACCGCTTCGAACGTGGCCTTCACCCCGAAGTCCCCGGCGTGCTGGGTGTGCTCGGCCACCTCGGCAGCCTGCAGGAACGCCTTGGTGGGGATGCACCCCCAGTGCAGGCAGGTCCCGCCGACTTTGGCTTGCTCGACCAGCGCGACCTCCATGCCGAGCTGTGCGGCCCGCAGCGCGGTCGAGTAGCCACCCGTCCCGCCGCCGAGAACGATCATGTCGTAGCTGTCGGACATCGCTGCTCCTCATGGTCTTTGCCGCGTCGTGGGCGCCGATGCAGCGTGTGCATCCTACCGATCACACCGATCCTCACACTCGGAGGCCGGCGCTGTTGCCGTGTAGCCTGCCTGGCCATCCGACGACGAGGGGACTTCGATGAACGAGCTCCGGCATTCGCCGCTCGACAGCCGCCACCGTGCTCTCGGAGCGAACATGACCGAGTTCGCCGGGTGGGACATGCCGTTGGACTACGGCTCGGTCGTGGCTGAGCACCGCAGCGTGCGGGAGTCGTGTGGCGTGTTCGACCTGTCCCACCTGGGCCAGGTGGAGATCGTCGGGCCCCAAGCGGCGGGCACCGTGCAGCGCGCGTTGACCAACGACGCCGAGGCGCTGCCGGTCGGCCGAGCTCAGTACACGCTGTGCCTCCAGCCAGACGCCGGGATCGTCGACGACCTCATCGTCTACCGCCGCGCCGACGACGACTACCTGGCGGTGCCCAACGCGGCCAACACCGATGCGGTCCTCGACGTGTTGACCGCGGCCTCCCAGGGTCACGCACAGCTCCGATCGCGCGCCTGGACGTGCCTGGCAGTGCAAGGCCCCCGGTCGGTCCAGGTGCTGGCCGCGGCGGGCGTGGACGTGCAGGGCCTGTCCTTCCTGGATCATGTCGAGCTCGGTGACGGCGGTGGGACCCTTGCCCGCACCGGCTACACGGGTGAGCGAGGCTACGAGCTGTTCGTGCCGCCAGACCAGGCCGAGGGCTACTGGGACGCCCTGCTCGACGCCGGCGCCGGGCCGGTCGGCCTCGGAGCGCGTGACACGCTGCGCCTCGAGGTTGGCTACCCGCTGCACGGCAACGACATCACGCGAGCGACCACGCCCGTCGAGGCCCGGCTGGGTTGGGCCGTCGCTGCCGGGACGGGGTTCGTCGGCGAGGAGGCGTACCTCCGCGCCAAGAAGGCCGGCCGGCCCCGGCGCCTGCGGGGTCTGCGCGCCCTCGATCGCGGCATCCCACGGGCAGGCTGCGACGTCCGTCACGATGGCCGCGTGGTAGGGGAGATGACCAGCGGTACCTTCTCGCCGATGCTGCGCATAGGCATCGGGCTCGGGTACGTCGACGTCGGCCTGGAGCTGGGCGACCGGGTCGTGATCGACGTCCGAGGCAAGGAGATCTCCGCTGAGATCATCCGTCCCCCGTTCGTGGAGGCCGACCCCAAGGCCTGACGGCGTTCTGCCTTTGCTGACGCGTTCCTGTCGTTTCTTCCCGTTTGTCTTCCCCGTTGAGTCAGCCGGCACTACTCTTCGCCCACTCGGGGGGCGGGGTCCGCGGCCGCGGGTGGACATCCGTTCCCGTGCTTTGAGCGGTCGAGCCCGATGGGGAGGTTTGCGTGGACGAAGCACTGGCACCGGTGCAGGACGGTCTCGACACACTCAACGGCTTTGTCTGGGGTCCGTATCTGCTGATCCCCCTGCTGCTCCTGACGGGGCTGTACCTGACCGTGATGCTGCGCGGGCTGCAGTTCCGGACCCTGGGGTACGCCCTCTGGCTGGCGTTGATCAAGCGCAAGGAGGTGGGAGCCGAGGGCGACGTCAGCCACTACCAGGCCCTGGCCACCGCGCTAGCGGCCACGATCGGCACCGGCAACATCGCAGGGGTGGCCACGGCGATCGCCGCCGGAGGCCCCGGCGCGCTGTTCTGGATGTGGGTGACCGGCCTGGTGGGCATGGCCACCAAGTACGCCGAGGCGTTCCTTGGTGTGCGCTTCCGGCGCAAGGACGCCCGCGGCAACCAGTCGGGCGGGCCGATGTTCTACCTGACCGAGGGAATCGGCGGCAGCCTGGGCGCATTCCTCGGCGTCTTCTTCGCGATCGCCACCGCCATCGCAGCGTTTGGCATCGGCAACATGGTGCAGTCCAACTCCGTCGCCGAGGCGCTCGACAGCCAGTTCGGGGTCGCACCGTTGGCGACCGGCCTGGTGCTGACCGCGCTGGCCGGCGTGGTGATCGTCGGCGGCATCCGCTCCATCGGGCGGGTCGCCGCCGCGCTCGTGCCGTTCATGGCCCTGATCTACATGATCGGCGCCAGCGTCGTCCTCGCGATCCACGCAGAGCAGCTGCCGGCGGCGATCTCGCTGGTGTTCACCGACGCCTTCACCGGCAACGCGCTCGCCGGCGGCGCGATCGGGACCGTGATCCGCTACGGCGTGGCGCGCGGGATCTTCTCCAACGAGTCCGGTCTGGGCACGGGCGGCATCGCCGCCGCCGCGGCGCAGACATCCAACCCGGTCCGCCAAGCCATGGTCTCGATGACCCAGACCTTCCTCGACACGATCGTGGTCTGCTCGTTCACCGGGCTGGCGATCGTGGCCACCGGGTCTTGGGAGACCGGTGAGGACGGTGCGGCGCTGACCGTGCTCGCCTTCAGCGACGGCCTCCCCGGCGAGTGGGGCGGTGCGATCGTCGCGGTGGGCATCGCGTTGTTCGCATTCTCCACGCTGCTGGGGTGGTCGTACTTCGGTGAGCGGGCCATGGACCGCCTGCTCGGCGCTCGCGCGATCACGCCCTACCGAGCCGTGTTCGCCGCCGCCATCCTCCTCGGAGCGCTGGTTGAGCTCCAACTGGTCTGGACCTTCGCCGATGTGATGAACGGGCTGATGGCCTTGCCAAACCTCATCGGCTTGCTGCTGCTGTCCGGTCTGGTCGTGCGTGAGACCCGGGAGTTCTTCGCCGAGCCCGGGTGGCGTGAGGTCGCGGGCGCGGCCAAGAAGGGCTAGGGCGAGAGCTGAGCTTGGGCCCGCAGGCCGATGGACCCGAGGGCTCGGCGGCCCGGGGCTCAGCGGCGACCGGGTGTGGCAAGGCTAGACTGCCCTCCCGCTCGCCGTAGACGGTGGTGACGCCTTGAAGGTCGTTGTCGCGCCCGACAAGTTCGCCGGCACGCTGTCGGCTGCGGAGGCAGCCGAGGCCATGGCCACTGGCTGGCGCCAGGTCCGGCCCGATGACGAGACGGTCCTCGTGCCCATCGCGGATGGGGGAGAGGGGACCATCGACGTCGTCGCGTCCGTACGCGGGGTGACCCGCCATGTCGCCGAGGTCGCCGACGCGCGGGGACGGGCGTGCGAGGCGGCCTGGCTGTCGCTTCCCGACGGCCGGGCCCTGGTCGAGGCAGCCCAGGCCGTGGGTCTGTCCGGCCTGGCACCCGAGGACCGCGACCCGCTGACGGCGACGAGCTACGGAGTGGGCCAGCTGATCGCCGCCGCGGCGGCGGAGGGGGCCAGCGAGATCGTCACCACGCTCGGTGGCAGCGCGACCTCTGACGGAGGTGCGGGTGCGGTGACCGCTCTGGGCCACCGCCTCCTGCGAGCCGATGGCAACCGCCTGAAGGTCGGTGCGCTTCCGCTGCGCCAGCTCGACCGCGTGGAGCTGGGCCCGGCCCTCGGGACCACGGTCACGGTTGCGTGCGACGTCAACAATCCCCTCTTGGGGCCGGCTGGCGCTGCGACTGTGTTCGGCCCGCAGAAGGGGGCGGGACCCGACGACGTGCCGGCGCTCGAGGCTGCGCTCACGCTGTGGGCCGACGTCGTCGAGCGGGACGTGCCGGGTGGACCGTGGCGGCACCTGCCTGGTGCGGGTGCAGCCGGCGGGCTGGGTTTTGCCCTGGCGGCGTTCGTGGGCGCGCGCCTTGCCCCCGGAGCCGCGACCATCGCCGAGCTGGTGGGTTTCCACGCCGCGGTTGCCGACGCCGACGTGGTCATCACCGGTGAGGGCAAGCTCGACGGGCAGACCGCGCACGGCAAGGCGCCCGGCTACGTTGCGGAGCAAGCGCGGGCCCGGGGTGCCCGCGTGCTCGCGATCGCAGGTCAGATCACCGACGGCGCCGAGGCCCTGGCCGACGCCGCTCGCGCACTGGGCCCAGAAGGCTTCGACCGGCCCGCGCAACTGTGCGCCGAGCGGGCCGCGGAGCTGGCGACCCAGGCCGTTGACCAGCGCTGGGCATGAACGACGACCTGCACCGCAACGCCCAAAGGGTGGTCGAGGCAGCGCGCGCACTCGGGTTCGATCTGCAGGTGCACTCGTTCCCGGAGGGCACCCGCACCGCCGCTGACGCCGCTGCCGCGATCGGTGTCGAGGTGGGCGCGATCGTCAAGTCGCTGGTGCTCCGAAGCGACGACGGCCCTGTGCTCGCCCTTGTAAGCGGCGCCAACCGCGCAGACCTCGCTGCGGTCGCCGCCGCCCTCGGGGTCACCGGCGTCCACCAGGCCGATGCGCGCACGGCGCGGGAAGCTACCGGCTTCCCCGTGGGGGGCACTCCACCGTTTGGCCACCCCGCGCCGCTGACGACGGTGACCGACGCCGATCTGCTGGGCTTCGACGAGGTCTGGGCGGCGGCCGGGACCCCCAACCTTGTCTTCCCGATACCGCCGGACGATCTCGTCCGCGCGACTGCGGCCACGGTCGCCCGCATCGCCGAGTGAGGTCGCAAGCCGGCGCCGAGATCCGACCCCGGCGCCGGCGACCACCCCGCGTGTCGCAAAGACCCCCCAATACGGGTGCTACCGCGACAAGCCGACGCCGGCGACCACCCCGCGTGTCACAAAGACCCCCCAATACGGGTGCTACCGCGACAAGCCGGCGCCGGCGACCACCCGGCGACCCACCCGCCAACGGCCGCGCCCGGAGCCTGGCTACCATGGTCTCCCGCGCCGGGTCGGCGGTCAGCCACAGCGCGTGGGTCCTGATAACCGCGACAAGATGAGGACGACATGGAGCAAGCGACGTTCGGCGCTGGCTGCTTTTGGGGTGTCGAGGTGACGTTCCGCAACGTCGAGGGCGTCACGGACGTTGTCGTCGGCTACGCGGGAGGTCACGTGCCCGAGCCCTCCTACGAAGCCGTCTGCTCAGGCCAGACGGGGCATGCAGAGGTCGTTGAGGTCACGTATGACCCTGCGCAGGTGACCTACGAGCAGCTGCTCGACGTGTTCTTCCAGGCCCACGACCCCACTCAGGTCAACCGGCAGGGCCCCGACGTCGGTACGCAGTACCGGTCGGTGGTGCTGGTCCACGACGAAGCCCAGCGCAAGGCGGCGGAGTTAGCGCGCGAACAGCTGGCTGCCGGGGGCGTGCCGGTCGCGACCCAGATCGTGGACGCCGAGACATTCTGGCCCGCCGAGGAGTATCACCAGCAGTACCTGGTCAAGCGCGGCCTGGCGACCTGCCGGATCTGACCGCGCGGTGCCCCTCGGGTGCCCGGGTGCCGGTCTCGTCGGCGTCTGGCTGCTCGAGGGGGTCGACGGGCTCGTCGCGCGGCACGAAGTCGCGCGGCAACGGCAAGCCGACCTCGACGGCCTCGAGGTTGGTGGTGCCCGTCCCAGGCTGACTCACAGACCAGCGCAGCCCCACCCCGGTGAGGGCGTCCACGCACACCTCGACGTCGGCCTCGTCGAGGCCTTCGATGCCGCCCTGGGGCACCGTCGCGCACCGCGCCCACCGTCCGGCGATCTCCTCCAAGCCACGTCCGGTCGGCCGCGTGGGCGTGGTGTGGCGTGGGTCGGCCTCGGCTCGTGCGACGGCCAGCACCGGTGCCAATCCCTCGGACAGCATGGCCTCGCGGATCTCGGGCGGAGCGGTGTCGTCGACCACCACGCACTCGGCGTCGCCCCTGACCCCGCACGCCACGAGGTCGTCGCCGTCCCCGATGACGAGGCGCCCACCCGCGCGCAGCGCGAACCGGGGGGGCTCGTAGGACAGCGTGAGCTCATCGATGCGGCCGGGAGCGTCCACCTCGTAGTGCACCCGCACGCGGTCGCGCACGCCGATCGGGACCTCGCCTTCAGCGAGCGGGTCGGGTGGGGTCGCGCGCTGTTGCTCGACCTCGGTGGATCCCGTCGCCGACGAGGGCGACTCCCCGTCATCGGGGTCGGTGCATCCCAGCAGGAGCGGCAAGGCGGCGAGCGTGGCGAGCGACCCGCGCCTGCGCATGGAGCCACCCCCTCGCATCGGTCACTGCATCGGGCCGTCGGATGGCAGCCAGTGGCGCTCAGGCAGTGAATTCATGGCTGCGCTCTCCCAGGCAGCTAGACTTCGAGTGTGCCATCCAGGCCTGGATTCGGCTGCGCACGATCCTCAGGCAGGATGGGGAGGGTCCGAACCGCGAAACGTCCACACCCGATCGCCAACCGAGGTTTCCCGCATGAGCCAGGGCATGTCCATACCGCTCACCGTCCAAAGCAAGCCCGAGGATCCAGTGATCCTCACCGAATCAGCGGCGACCAAGGTCAAAGAGCTCATCCAGCGCGAGGACAGTCCCGACGCGTTGGCGCTGCGGGTCGCAGTCCAGCCTGGTGGATGCTCAGGGTTCCGGTACGCCCTGTTCTTCGACGATCGTCAGCTCGACGGAGACGTGGCCGCCGAGATCCACGGCGTTCCGGTGAGGGTCGACAAGATGTCGGCGCCGCACCTGAGCGGCACGCGCATCGACTGGGTTGACAGCCTCCAGGGCGCGGGTTTCTCCATCGAGAACCCCAACGCCGCGTCGACCTGCGCCTGCGGAGACAGCTTCAGCTAACCACCAGCCACCGCGTTTGCGCTGCGGCCGCGGGCTACCGAGGCCCGCGCGGGCGGACGTGGGCCATCCGCCCCGCCGCTGAGCGACCTTCGGCCCTGCGCGAACGGGACAAACCGATTGGGGAGCAGGGCCATAACTCCCTAGGATGTCCGGGGGAGGGCGCCCGGTCCGTTTAGGGTGCCCCAGGAACCGATGGCCCGGCGAACACCTTCGAGCAGGCAGGACGAGATGAGCGACACCCTCGAGACCAAGCCCATCGAGAAGGTCGGCACGGTCACCATCCGGTTTGCGGGTGACTCCGGCGATGGTATGCAGCTCACCGGAACGCGTTTCACCTCCGCAACCGCCGCGTTGGGAAATGACCTCGCGACGCTTCCCGACTTCCCGGCGGAGATCCGCGCCCCTGCCGGGTCCCTGTTCGGCGTGTCGGGCTTCCAGCTGCACTTCGCCGACCACGACATCCTGACGCCGGGAGACGACC
>SLAO01000017.1 GCA_007126835.1 Nitriliruptorales bacterium
CCCTCTGTGTCCGTGGTCATCCCTGCGCGCAACGAGGCGCGTCATCTGCGCGAGTCGCTGTCGGCCGTGCTGGCCCAGGACTACCAAGGGCCGCTGGAGGTCTGCGTCGCCGTCGGCCCGTCGTCTGACGGCACCGAGGCCTTGGCTGCCGAGCTGGCCGAGGGCGACGACCGGGTCACGGTCGTAGCCAACCCGGCGGGGACCACGCCCGCGGCGTTGAACTCCGCGATCGCCGCGACCGGGGGCGAGGTCGTCGTTCGGGTGGACGGGCACGCGGTCTTGCCGCCGGGCTACATCCGCCGGGCCGTCGAGGTGCTCACCGAGACCGGAGCCGACAACGTTGGTGGGGTCATGGCCGCCATCGGCGACACCCCCTTCACCGAGGCGGTGGCGACGGCGATGACGTCGCGCTTTGGCACCGGGGACGCCCGGTTTCACACCGGTGGCCCACCCGGGCCGGTCGACACCGTCTACCTCGGGGTATTCCGCAGAGCGGCCCTCGAGCGGGCGGGGGGCTACGACGAATCCTTCGTCCGGGCACAGGACGCCGAGTTGAACCACCGCCTCCGGATCACCGGCGGCACCGTCTACTTTCATCCCGACTTGCGCGTGACCTACCGGCCACGGGGCTCGGTTCGGGCATTGGCCCGCCAGTACTTGCTGTACGGACGGTGGCGCCGGGTGGTGGTGCGCCGCCACCCCGACTCCCTGGCATGGCGGCAGGCCATCCCACCGTTGACGTTGCTGGGCCTGCTCGTCGGCAGCGCGGTCGGCCTGTCCGGTCGGCGGATCGGATGGCTCGCGCCGGCGGGATATGGTGCAGCCGTGGTCGGTGTCAGCGCGGTCGAGGGCTCCGACCTCGACTGGGCGGCCCTCCGCTGGTTGCCCGTGGCCTACGTCACCATGCACCTGTCCTGGGCCGCCGGGTTTCTGACCAGCCCTCCACGGCTCGGGGCCGTGCCCGATCCGCTGGCTTCCACGCTGCCCGACCGACTCCTGGACATCGAGAGAGGCTCATGACCCATCCGCGTGCAGCTGCGTTCCGTGACGAGCACTGGACCGCCGGGGTCATCGGCCTTGGCTACGTCGGCCTGCCGCTGGCGGTCACGGCCACCCAGAAGGGCCTGTCGTGCATCGGCTTCGACATCGACCCGGCGACGGTCGACGCGCTGCTAGCCGGGCACAGCCACATCGGCGACGTCACCGATGTCGAGCTGAAGGAGGCGCTGGCGCGGGGCTTCACCCCTACCGCTGACCCGGAGCTGCTGGGGCAAGCCGACACGCTGTTCATCGCCGTCCCCAGCCCGCTGGGCCGCAACCGGCAGCCCGACATGAGCTACATCGAAGCGGCCGCCGAGACGGTCCGCCGCGTCGTCCGGCCAGGACAGCTGGTGTCGCTGGAATCGACGACCTACCCGGGCACCACCGACGACATCCTCGTTCCAGCAGCCACCGACGGGGGCTTGGTGCTCGACTCCGACGTCTTCGTGGCGTTCAGCCCGGAGCGGGTCGACCCCGGCAACAAGCGCAGCACCGGTGAGATTCCGAAGGTGGTCGGCGGGGTGACCGAGGTCTCCGGGCTCGTCGCCGAAGCCGCCTACTCCCGCATCGTCCCGAGCGTGCACATGGTCGGCAGCGCAAAGGCCGCGGAGATGGCCAAGCTGCTGGAGAACACCTACCGGGCGGTGAACATCGGGCTGGTCAACGAGCTCGCCCAGCTGTCCCACGAGCTGGGCATCAACGTCTGGGAAGTCATCGACGCCGCCGACACCAAGCCGTTCGGGTTCCAGGCGTTCTACCCCGGTCCCGGCGTCGGGGGGCACTGCATCCCCCTCGACCCGCAGTTCTTGGCCTGGCGAGCGCGCGAGGCAAAGTTCGCCACACGATTCATCGACCTGGCCGAGCAGGTCAACACCACGATGCCGAACTACACGGCCGACCGGATCGCGGAGATGCTGAACGGACTCGGCAAGCCGGTGTTCGGCTCGCGCATCCTGGGCGTGGGCGTGGCCTACAAGCCCAACGTGGCCGACGACCGCGAGTCGCCCGCGTACGACGTGCTGCGCGAGCTCGTCGGCCGTGGAGGTCGCATCTCCATCCTCGACCCACTCGTGGGGGACGCACGCCTCCGCTCGGCCGGCTACGAAGCCGTCGCCGAGGATGCTGACCTGTCCGGCTTCGACCTCGCGGTGGTGCTGACCGACCACGACGCGCTCGACCTCGAAGCGGTCGCGGCGCAGGTGCCGGCGGTCTTTGACACCCGCGGCGCCTACCGCCGGCGGGGGATCGTCGCGGACAACGTCACGTCGCTGTAGCAGTTCCGCTGTAGCCGTTCCTCGGTCTCGCAAATCACGTCGCCGGAGGGGTTCGTCGGTCCCGCGCGCTCGTCGCGAGCTTGATCACGGCCTGGCTCTTCGCCGGCTGGTGCAGCGGGGCTCGGGCTCCCAACCGCTCGTTGGCGCCCGTCCGCCTTGGTATCGCTCGACCGCCCCGTGCCGTTCGGCTGCCTCCTGCCGCTCGGCTGCCTCGTGCCGTTCGACCAGCTTGGGCTGCTCGGGGCCGCACAGGCGGTGATGTACTTGGGCAAAAGCCGCACGACTGGTACATCTGCACGAGAATTCGTGCAGATGTACCAGTCGTGCCCGATCTGCCCCTTTCCCTTGACCCAGTAGAACGGCCATAACCGACCAAAGCGGGACCACGGCCAAGGCCCTGAGGCGCGCTCAGCCCCCTTGGCGGTCGTCCATCGGCTGCCTTGCTGTCACCTCAACAGCGCAAACCGGGATAAAACGGATGCACCCGGGACGCGACCGCCCGGCGGGGGTGCTCGCGCAGGGCGTCACGGCGCTGACGACGCCAGCGGTGACGGCGACGCGCCGGCCTCGAACACGGCGCGCCGGCCTCGAACACCGCGCGCCGGCCCCGAACACCGCGCGCCGGCCCCGAGCGCCGCTACGCTCCGTGGCCATGCCACGCGTCCTTGTGCTGTCCACCGTGCATCAGGCCGAAGACCCGCGCATTCGCCGGCGCACCGTCGCGGTCTTGGCCCGAGAGCACGCCGTGCGCTATATGACGCCTCCACCGGAACCCACCGCGGCCGACGATGTGGAGTGGCGCCCGCTGCCCGGCAGCCGACCAGCGCGCTGGTGGCGAGCCCTCGCCGCCAGCCTGCGCGGCGACGTGGACCTCGTCAGCTTGCACGACCCCGAGACGATCCCCATCGGGCTCGCCGTACGCGTGCTGCGCCGGCGGCCCGTCGTCTTCGACGTGCACGAGAACGTCCCTGGCCAGCTGCGCACGAAGCCGTGGCTGCCAGCCCCGTTGCGAGCGCCGCTGGCGTTGCTAGCGGCCGGGCTGCTGCGTGTCGCCGAGCGCAGCTTCACGATCACGCTGGCAGAGCCGAACTACCGCCACCTGTTCCGCCGCGACCACCCGGTCCTGCCGAACTACCCCGAGCCAGACGGCCTTCCCGAGCCGCAGGCCTCCGACGGGTCGGTGGTCTACGTCGGCGACATCACCGAAGCCCGCGGA
>SLAO01000138.1 GCA_007126835.1 Nitriliruptorales bacterium
GATGGTACATCTGCACGAGTTTTCGTGCAGATGTACCACCCGCGTCCGGTATGCGTCACTTGCCCGGCGGGCTGGCGGCCACCTCCGGCCACGTCTGACCGATATACCGCATTTGTCCGTCACCGGCGGGAGGGCCAGCCCGCCCGACGGAGGAGACCAGCCCATCTCCAGTCCAAATCACCCGATAAGCGATACTTTGTACGTAAGCGCCAGCGGAGGCGAGCAGCCCCTTCGCCAGGTATGCGTCCCTTGTACACGACGCCGGTCGAAGACGGGGCAGGCCCCCTCGCCCGATTTACGGTACCTGTCCTGCCTGACGCCTCGGTGGCGCTACCAGGCGGGCGACTCGCCGAGGACCGCGGGCAACGCGGCTCGCCTGGCCGCACCCAGCTCGTCGAGGTCCAAGTCAAGCAACCCCTCCACCCGAAGCACGCGCTCGGAGGTGACCGACCCGACGGACATGCACGTCAGCCCAGCGCGGTCCGCACGCTCGGTCAGCGATGCCAGCCGGTCAGGCGAGGTGGTGGCCAGCACCCTGGTCGGCGCCTCGCTGAACAGCCACTGGTGGCCGGCGATGCCAGGCTCGGGCGCGACCTGCATCCCCAGGTCGCTGCCGCACGCCTCAACCAATGTCGCCACCAGCCCGCCGTCGGCGACATCGTGTGCGCTGGCCAACTCGCCCTCCGCGGCCGCCGAGACCAGCAGGGCGTGCAGCGCCGCCTCGAGCCGCAGATCCACAGGCGGCACGTCGCCGGCGATGCAGCCATGCACGATCCACTGGTACGCCGATCCGGCCAAGCCCGGACGAGCGGGCGCGCCGAGCACCACCACCGCGTCGCCGGGGGAGCTGGCGGCCGCCGGAACCGACGCCGTGACGTCATCGACGAGTCCGAGCACGCCGATCACCGGGGTCGGGTGGATCGGCCGGTCGCCTGTCTGGTTGTAGAAGCTGACGTTCCCACCGGTGATCGGCGTGCCCAGCGCCCGGCAGGCGTCGGCCAGACCGGCGATCGTCGCGGCGAACGCCCCCATCACGTCCGCTCGCTCGGGGGACCCGAAGTTGAGGTTGTTCGTCGCTGCGACCGGCCGCGCGCCGGTGCACGCCACGTTGCGTGCCGCCTCGGCCACCACCAGCCGCGCGCCCTCCTCGGGGTCGAGCGTGCACCAGCGTCCGTTGCCGTCGGTCGCCACGGCGACACCCCGCACGGTCGGGCCCGCGACGTCGGCCGGCAGGCGAACCACCGCGGCTGAGGCGCCTGCCCCTTGGACCGTGCCTGAGCCGACGAGCCCGTCGTACTGCTCCCAGGTCCACGCCGCTGGCGCGACCTCGGGAGAGGTCAACACGGCCCACGCCGCACCGGCCAGGTCCGGGGGCGCCGCGGCTGGCGAGTCGGCATCCGGCAACCCCGGAGGCAGCGAGGGAGGCACCCACCGCCCCACAGGGCGGTGATACGTCGGGCCTTCGTCGGCCAGCGAGGCGGCGGGGACGTCCATGACCAGCTCGCCGTGGTGGGTGCAGACGAGCCGATTGCCGTCAGTGACCCCGCCGATCGGTGTCGCGTCGACGCCCCAGCGGGAGCACACCGCGAGCACCTCATCCAGCCGATCGGGCGAGACCAGCGCCAGCATCCGCTCCTGCGACTCCGAGCACAAGATCTCCCACGCCTCCATGGACGGCTCGCGCAGGGGCACCCGGTCGAGGTCGACGCGCATCCCCAGGCCAGCGGCCGAGGCCATCTCCGACGTCGAGCAGGCGATGCCGGCGGCGCCCATGTCCTGGATCCCCGAAAGCAACCGGGCGCGGTAGAGCTCGAGGCAGGTCTCGATCAGCAGCTTGCCGGCGAAGGGGTCGCCGACCTGCACGTTGGGTCGCTTGGCATCGTCGATCCCGGCCTCACCGAACTCGGCGGAGGCCAGGACGCTGGCACCACCGATGCCATCCCGGCCCGTGCGCTGCCCGATCAGCACCGCCACGTCGCCCACCCGCTCGGCTCGGGCGAGTTGGATGCCGTCGACCGACATCGCGCCGACGCACAGGACGTTGACCAGGGGGTTACCGCCGTAGACCGGGTCGAAGCTGGTCTCGCCGCCGACGGTCGGCACGCCGATGGAGTTGCCGTAATGGCCGATGCCGCGGACCACGCCATCCACGACCCGCCGGGTGTCCTTGTCGGTCGGGGCCCCGAACCGCAAGGGGTCGAGGAGCGCGATGGGCCGGGCGCCCATCGTGAGGATGTCCCGGATGATGCCGCCGACGCCCGTTGCGGCGCCCTGGAACGGCTCCACGTAGCTGGGGTGGTTGTGGCTCTCGATCTTGAACGCGACCGCGATGCCGTCGCCGGCGTCGACTACGCCGGCGTTCTCGCCGGGACCGACGAGGACTCGCTCGCCCTCGGTCGGCAGGTTGCGCAGATGCACCTTGGACGACTTGTAGCTGCAGTGCTCCGACCACATGACCGAGTACGCGCCTAGCTCCGCGACCGAAGGCCGGCGCCCCAGCGTGGCGTCGATCCGGTCGTGCTCGTCGTCGGTCAGGCCGAGCTCCCGCGCGAGGCCGCGGGGGTCGTCAGCTGGCTTCGGGGTCGCCGAGCGGCGGGTCGAGGTGTCCACGATCGGCAGCCTACCGCCCCGGGTCGAGCACCAAGACGGGAGCCGATCCTCCGCCCACTGCTGCGACCGACCAAGCCGGCGGCGACCTGTCCCATCGGCCGCTTGCCCCCCTTGGACCGGCCACATAGGTTTATCGGTCGCTGGCACGCGTCCGCACGCATGGGGCGCTACGCGAGCGCAGTCGGTAGTGGCAGCGAGCACGCGAGAGGAGGCACCGGGATGCGACACGTCACCACGCCCGCACCGGGATGCCTCTTCGGACCAGGCGGCAACCGCTAGGTCCCACCGGCCTCAGGGCCGTCCACCCGAGCTCCTCCACGATCGCTTCGCATCCTCTGGTCCGCGCTGTCTGCGCGTCGGAAGGCCCACCATGGCCAGCAGCACCTCCAGCACCAGCTCCAGCTCCAGCTCCAGCACCGGCCCCGCTACCGCCGCCGCCACCTCCCGCACGACCCACTGGCAGCTCCTGACCGAGCTGCTGCGCCCGCACCGCAACATCCTGATCGGGCTGGGGATCGCGTTGGCGGTCACGTCGGCGTTGCCGCTCGCGGGGCCCCAGCTGCTGCGCCGGTTCATCGACGAGGCCGCAGCAGGCACGGCGCTGGGGATTCTGCTCGGCATCGCTGCGGTGTACGTCGTCATCGGTGTGACCGCGCAGGTCACCGAGGTGGGGACGACCTATCTGGCCACACGAGTGGCATGGACCGCGACCAACTCGTTGCGCGAACGCACGGCGCGGCATGCGCTGTCGCTGGACCTCGCCTTCCACGGGGCGACGTCGCCGGGCACGCTGGTGGAGCGCACCGACGGCGACGCGACCGCGATCACCCGGTTCTTCACCGACGTCGTCGTCAGGGCAACCGGTGCGGCGCTGACCCTGGTGGGGGCCGTCGCGC
>SLAO01000126.1 GCA_007126835.1 Nitriliruptorales bacterium
CGCACGGCTGGCGCTGGCGGTGGCCCACCGGATCGCCGACGGGGTGCGGGTGGACTGGGAGGACCTGGTGGCTCTCGCAACGGACGCCGGCGCGCACAGCGACGCCGGCGATGACCCGCAGGCACGCGCCGAGCGGGTCGCGGCGCTGGCCGAGCGCACCGACGACGGGTCCATCGTCGGCATCCACGGCCTGAGCGTCGAGCCCACGGCGTACACCCTGACGCTGCCCGGAGGCCGGCGTGGCACCTGGTGCGCGCTGGACACCGTGTTCCTGCCGCCGCTGCTGGGCCAGGAGGCGACTGTCGCCGGTCATTGCGCGGTCACCAAGGCGCCGGTGTCGCTGTCGGTGGCCGCCGACGGGCGCCTGCACGCCGCCGAGCCGGCCACGCTGGTGCTGACCGTTCCCGTCCCG
The DNA here is from genome assembly GCA_007126835.1 of Nitriliruptorales bacterium. Lineage (GTDB taxonomy): Bacteria > Actinomycetota > Nitriliruptoria > Euzebyales > Egibacteraceae > SLAO01. The sequence continues at coordinate 413 of SLAO01000126.1, forward strand.
GACCCGGCCGCGCCCCCGCGCACGCACGACGAGTTACGGGCGACGTTCTGCGCCCGCAGCCGGTTCGCCGTCGACGCCGCCACGGCGACCGGGCTGGTCGGCGGGACCGCAACGGTCGAGGTCCTCGACCTCGACGCCGCACAGCGGGTCGGGCGAGGCATCGCCGAAGGCCTCCGCGCCCGCGCTGGGGCGTAGGCTTCGCGTCAGGAGGCCGCCTGCAGCACTGCGGCGGCAAGCAGCAGCAGCAACGGCGCCGACAGCGCCAACCGTCGGCCCAGGTCCAAGCGACGCTGTGCCAGGCGCCGTATGGCTGCGCCGGCGACCGCCGCCCCCGCGCCCAGCAGGCCCACGGCAGCGGGCGCGGCGCCGGCAGCCGCGCCGATCACACCGCCGAGCAACAGGCCCAGCGCTGCGTACAGCGGGTAGCGGGCCCGCACGGCGATCGTTTCGCGGGCCCGTGCCAGCAGCGCCTCGATGCCGATCGCCAGCGGGATCCCGAGCGGGTAGGCCACGCCCGCAGCCAGCGCCGCGGCCAGTGCCAGGACCGCGGGGATCGTCGCGGCCTCGGTCGGCGATATCCCACCGCGCTCGGCGGTTGCCCCGGCGATGACCAGCAGCACCCAGACCGCCACGGCCACGACGACCGCGAGGATCGCCCCGGCCGCGCCGGCGAGCCAGGGGACGAAGCGCGCGGCGCGCTGCTGCGTGCTGGGTCTCGACACGTTGCCTCCGCCTGATCGACCGCGCCCATCATTGCGCGCAGGCGGTGGCCGACCAACGCGACGGCAGCGTCACCCAGCCGGCGCCGGTATGCCGCGGCCGCTTCAGACCGCGGCGCGCCTCACTCGTTGTCGTGGTACTTGAACGAGACCTTCACCTTGGCCCGAAAGGCGGTGACGCCGCCGTCCTCCAGGACCATGTCCAGCTCGCTGATCTCTGCCACCCGCAGGTCGCGCAAGCTCTTGCTGGCCCGCTCCACGGCCGCCGATGCGGCGCGCTCCCATGACTCGGTGCTCGTCCCGACGAGCTCGACGACCTTGTAAACGCTCTCGACCACCATGTCCTCCTTCCCCGCACTCCGTTGGTGCCCGGGGGGCAGGTACCTACCCGGCTGTCACGCTGGCGACGCACGCTGGTGACCGCCGACCGCACGTGGGGGCCACGACGGTCAGCGGCCGGCGCGGTCGCTTCCCGCTCACGGCTGATCCACGCGCCAGTCACCGCTGCGACGCTCGTCGGCGATGCCCGACAGCTCACCGGTCTCGGGGTCGTGCAGCAGGGCCTGGATGGCCCCGTAGTACTCGGTCAGCGGGATGTCGTCGACCACCTCGTAGCCCCAGCTGACGAGGTCGTTGGCGGCGGCCGCATCGGGTGACTCCTCGAACTGCAGCTCCCGGCCTTCGAGGTGGACCCGGGGAGCCGTGGTGGCGTCCTCGATTGACTCGCCGTGGACGCCCCAGCGCAACAGCACCTGCGCCGTGATCGTGGGGATCCGCCGTCCCCCGGGCGAGCCGAGCCCGAGCACCGGCTGGTCGTCGGAGGCGACGATCGTCGGGGTGATGAAGCTGCGCGGCCGCTTGCCGGGAGCGGGGTAGTTGACCGATTCGGGGTCGCGCGAGAAGTTCTTGAGCTGGTCGTTCATGAAAAAGCCGGAGATCGGAAGGCCCGACCCGAAGAAGTTGCTGAGGGTGTTGGTCGTCGAGACCATCGTCCCGGTCGGGTCGACCGTCACGATGTGGGTGGTGTCGGTCTCCGGCGACGTCGAAGCGCTCTCGTCGTCGACCGGCACGAAGCCGTCGTCGGGGATCGTGCCGGCCTGGTCCGCGGCGTAGTCGGGGGACAGCAGCTCCTCGAGCGGCACGTCCTCGACCACCGGGTCGGTGATGAAGTTGGTGCGGTCGGCGTACGCGATGCGAAACGCCTGCGCGAACAGGTGGGTGTGCTCGGCGCTGCCGGGCTCGAGGTCGGCGATGCCACCGGCCTCGGCGATCTGCAGGTGCTCGACCAGCGTCGGCCCCGACACCGGGGGTCCCCCCGACAGCACCTCGTAGTCGCCGAGCTCGCCAGTGGCCACCGGTGTCTCCACGACCTCGTAGGCCTCGAGGTCTTCGAGGTCGAGCCCGCCGACCGCTTCGGCGATGGCCTGTCCGAGCTCGCCGCTGTGCATCACGGCGGGGCCCTCGTCGCGCACCATCCGCAAGGCGTCGGCGTGCTCGGGCTGGACCAGGACGTCGCCGGGCTGCAGCGGCTGCCCGTCGGGGAAGTAGCGGGGCAGCTGGTTGATCGGCAGCCGGTGGGCGGCGCCTTCGAGGCGCTCGGCGAGGCCGGCGTCGACCTCGAAGCCGTCCTCGGCAAGCTCGATCGCGGGGGTGATCAAGCTGGCCAGGTCCGCGGTGCCGTGCTCGGCGTGGACGTGTGCCAGGCCCGCGGCGAACCCGGGGACGCCGATCTCCGATGCCGGGATCTCGCCGCTTTGGGGTGCGATCTCGCGGTAGTCGTAGGACGTGGGCGCCTCGCCGGGCGGGTGGACCAGCATCGCGCCACCGCCGCCGAGCCCCGACCCGAAGGGCTCGACGACCGACAGCGCGTAGGACACCGCCACCGCGGCGTCGACGGCGTTGCCGCCGGCGTCGAGCACGGCCATGCCCACGTCGACCGCGAGCGGGTGACTGGCGGTCACGCCGTAGCTGCCGTCCGCGTCGGCCACCGCGTCGGGGTCACCGCCCGGTTCGATCTCCGGGCCCGCACCGGCGGTGTCGGTTGAGGCCGCGCCCCCGTCGTCCGGGTCGGCTTCGGCCTCGGCGTCGTCGGCTCCGGCGTCGGCGTCGTCGGCGTCGTCGATGGTGGCCACGTCCTGGTCGAGCAGCTCGGCGCGCTCCTCGGCCGCCCGGGGACGTTCGTAGATCGCCACGCCGGCCAGGCCCACCGTGACGATGACGGCCAGCACCACGTTGAGCCACCGGTTGGTCATCATCGTGCCACCTCCGCGCGCTCGAGCACGTGGCGGTGGTCGACCTCGGTGACCAGACGGGAGCCCTCCCGGCGCCAGTCGAGACCCTCGCCGGCCAGCTGCTGGTGGATGCGCGTGCGGCGGTAGACGGAGTCCAGGCCGTCGAGGGGCGTCGGTGTGGCCTCGCGGATGAACATCGGCTCGAGGGCGATTGTGGCGGTGCCGTCCTCGGCCAGGGTGTAGCGCGCCACCGCGGTCTCGCGGGTGCGCGACCAGCCCTGGTCGAACACGAAGTTGCCGAGGCTGTAGAACACGACCGTGTCGTCGATGCGCTCGACGGGCATCAGCACGTGGGGATGGTGGCCCACCACGATGTCGGCTCCGGCTTCGGCCGCGGCGACGGCGAGGTCGCGCTGGGTGCCTGTCGGCGAGAAGTCGTACTCGCGGCCCCAGTGGAACTGTGCGATGACGAGGTCGGAGTTCGCGGCGGCCTGTTCCACCAGGGGGATGACCCTGCCGGGGTCGGCGTCTAGGACCCCGCCTTGGAACGCGCGGGCGATGAAGCCTTCAACGAAGGCGTCGGTGAACGACAGCGTGGCCACGGTGAGCTCGCCGAGGTCCTGATACAGCACCGACGAGGCCTGCTCGATGTCCATCCCGGCGCCCACGTGGTCCATCCCGGCGGCCTCGACCGCCTCGATCGTGTCGCCGAGGCCGGGCAGGCCGTGGTCCATGGTGTGGTTGTTGGCCAGCGTCAGCGTGGTGAAGCCCACGTCGGCCAGGGCGTCGAGCGGGCGGGCGTCGCTTTTCAGGTGGATCAGCTTGCCGGCCTCGGGCAGGTCCGCGCGGTCGCTGACGACTTGCTCGAGGTTGGCGCTGACGTAGTCCGCGTCGAGGTGCGGTGCGGCGGGCTCGAGCAGGGCGCGGTAGCCCTCGCGCTCGGCCACGGCCTCCACGTGGCGCCCGAACATGACGTCGCCGACCATGGCGGCGCTGAACACGCCCTGATCGGCGTTGGCCGTCGCGAGGGTTGTGGCGTCCGCTGCGGTCTGATCGTCGACCCGTGGCAGCGCGAGCACGAGCACCGCGCAGATCGCCGCGCCGAGGGCGGCGTCGCGGGCGGCGTGGCGTCGTTGACGTCGCAGCGCGCGCTGCAGGCGGCCACGCAGGGGCAGCGGGTCCGCTCGGTGGCGGCTCGTGCGGGCTGGCATCGGCTAGGACACCAACAAGCCGACGCCGAAGACGATCAGGAACGTCATCCCCGACAGCAGCAAGGTCGACAGCACCGTGTGGACGACGCCCTGGCGGTAGATCGTGTTCGCGATCAGGCCCGGCACGATGACGCCGATGCCGCGGAACTCGTAGACCTCGAACGGCATCACCGGGTACAAGGCGTCGAAGACCAGCTTCAACGCCACCCCGATCACCATCATCGCGGCGAACCGGCGCCGGCCGTAGAGGATGACGAGCCGAGAGATGCCCCGGTCGACCACGAGGTAGGTCAAGAAGCTCAGCAGGAAGACCGCGCCGACGAACACCACCTGGTCGAAGATCAGCGCGAGGTAGCCGGGCACGACCAGCCCGGCGGGGATCACACCGGTGCGTTCGGCGTAGATCAGGCTGAGCACCACCCCCACGACCAGCGATGCGTACAGCTCAGTCCCGAACATCAGCCACTCCTCCCGGAGCTTGCGCGCCGACCGCGCGGCGCTCCATCTCCTCGACGATCTCCACCCCGCCCCCGTGGAGGTTGCCGACCCCCAGGACCACGCGTCCGGACAGGTCGGGCTCCAGCGCCGCGTGCACCTCGTCGGCGGACCGGTCGGTGCAGTCGACGACCTTGCGCGTCGGGATCTGGCCGCTGCCGGCGGCCTGCAGCACCGGACCGGTCACCGAGCCGGTGACCACGAGCGTGTCGATCGGCAGGTGCGGCAGGACGTCGACCGCGAACTGCCGTGTCCGCGCGACCCGGTCGCTGCGGCAGTTCATCACGACCACCAGTCCGTCGCGTGGATGGCCGAGCCCCGTCACGTGTTCCCACACCGCCAGCGTGGATGCGGGGTCGTTGGCCCCGAAGGCGTTGACGAAGACGGCCGGGTCGGTCGCGTCCCCCACCGCCAGCAGCCGGGTGGCAAGCGGGTCCACCGGCGCCGACAGCATCCCCTCGGTCGCGATGGTCTCGTCGATGCCCAGCGCACGGGCCAGCGCCAGGACCAGGGCGACGTGCTCGGCCATCACGAGATGCTCGAAGCGGGTCAGCAGGGCCGGGTCGACCGCGTCGGGGTCGGCGATCTCGACGCGAGCACCCTGGCGGCGGGCGGCGCGTCGCAGCGTGCTCAGGTGCTCGCCGGGGGCGGCCACCAGGACGCCGCCGGCGGGGATGGTCCCGGCGAAGACGTCGGCGACGTCGGCCGTGGTGGGCCCCATCTCCTCGAGGTGGTCGGCCAGCACGTTCGTGATCACGACGACGTTGGCGGCCAGCAGGTCGGTGTGGAGCACCTGCTGGTACTCCGGGGTGATCGCCATGCACTCGAAGACCAGCGCGTCGAGTTGCTCGCCAGATGCCTCCCGGAGCACGGTCAGCTGCTCGCCGATGTTTGGTCCCTCCGGGCGGCGGTGAAGCGGGTCCTGCGACCGGTCCCAGCCCCGGACCACCATCGGCTCGGCTCCCGTGGTCTTTCCCAGGGCCTTGAAGCCGCCGGCGGACAGCGCCCCGGTGGCCAGGCGCGTCACGGTGGACTTGCCACGGCTGCCGTTGACCGCGATCCGGGTGGGCACGGCCAGCAAGCGCCGGTGGTGCCGGCGCCGCTCCACGATGCCTGCGATCAGCAGGACCGCCCCGGCGAGCAGGACGACCGCAAACACCAGGTCGTCGGACGTGCCGATGTCAGTCACCTCGCTGTCCGTGCGTCGTCGGTCCCGGCGTGGCCGACGTAGGCGTGGGCTCGAGCGCGCCGCTCATGCACATCGCCCACTCCCGAAAGCGCTACCCGCTCAGCGAACGATAGAACCAGCCGACGTCTTCGCGCATCTCCCCATATTGCGGTCATAAGTCCTCGACGCGCCAGTCGGCGTCGCGTCGCTCGTCACGCGCGCCGCGCAGCTCGTCGGCGTCGTGGTCGAGCTCGAGCGCCTGCACGGAGCCGAAGTGGTACGCAGACGGGGGCTGGCTGATCTGACCGTGCCCGCGCCCGCGCAGGTCGTTGGCCACGTCTTGGGCCAGGGGCTGCTCGGTCTGGAGCACGCCGCCCGACATGTGCACCCGCGGTGCCGCGATGGCGTCCTCGAGGTCCTCGCCGTGCACGCCCCAGCGCAGCAGCACGTTGGCCAGCACCGTCGGGATCCGCCGGCCGCCCGGGGTTCCCGCTCCCAGTACCGGGCGTTGCTCGACGTCGGCCACGATCACCGGGGCGCTGGAGGCCACGGTGCGCTTTCCCGCCTCGGGGGGATCGTTCGGGGATCCGGGACGCTGCCCGAAGTTGTGCAGCTGGTCGTTGAGGAAGAACCCCAGCGCGTAACGTCCAGACCCCCAGAAGTTGCGCAGGGTGTTGGTCATCGACACCATCGTCCCATCGGCGTCGACCACGGTGATGTGGGTGGTGCTGGCCCCTTCGGTGTCGACGCCGCCGTCGGGTTGGCCCGGGTCGATCGGCAGCACGGCGCCCATGTCGATCTGCTCTGCCAAGGCCGCGTTGGCGTCCGCATCGGTCAGCTCATCCAGGGGCACGTCCACAAAGGCGGGGTCGCCGACGTTCCAGTTCAGGCGCTGCTCCGCCAGCCGCCAGGCTATCGCTACCGCGTGGACGAAATCGGCCGATCCGGGCTCGAGCTCGTCGACGCCGAGCGCCTCGGTCATCTGCAGCAGGCCGATCAGCGCCCCGCCCGCGAGGGGAGGACCGGAGCTGTAGAGCTCGTAGCCGGCGAACGACCCGGAGGCGGGCGGAGTCTCGGCCACCTCGTAGGCCGCGAGGGACTCGACGTCGATCCCGTCGACCGCGCCGGCGAGCTCGTCGCCGAGGTCGCCGGCGTAGAAGGCCTCGGCGCCCTCGTCGCTGATGCGTCGCAGCGTGCCGGCCAGCTGCTCCTGCACGAGCGCGTCGCCCTGGGCGAGCGCGGCGCCCCCTGGGAAGAAGTGGCCCAGCGACTGGGTCGGCAGCCGATGGGCGCTCGCCCGGAGCCAGTCGGCCAGCGTCCTCGACGTGTCGACGCCGTCCTCGGCCAGCGCGATGGCGGGAGCGACCAGCTCGTCGCGGTCGGCGGTGCCGTGGGTCTCGCGCAGCGACTCCATCCCCGCGACGAAGCCGGGGATGCCGATGTTGCTGGCCGGCACCTGCCCGTTTTGGGCGACCACGTCGCGGTAGTCCAACGCGATCGGTGGCTCGCCGTGGGGGTGCACCAGGGTGACGCCGCCGCCGCCCAGCCCCGAGCCGAACGGCTCGACCACCGAGACGGCGTAGGCGGTGGCGATCGCGGCATCGACGGCGTTGCCGCCGTTGTCGAGCACTTCCATGCCGACGTCGACCGCGGCGGGATGGCCGGCGCTGACCCCGTGCGCCGCGACCGCGTCGGGGTCGGGGCCCTCGGGCGCGTCGGGTTCTTCGATCTCGGGCGTCTGGGGGGTGGGGAGCGGCTCGAACTCGAGGTCGTCAGCGTCGTCGGGCGCTGGCTCAGGCTCTTCGGTCTCGACCGGCGCGTCGCCCGGCGCGCCACCCGGCGCGTCGCCAGGCTCGTCGGCGACCTCGTCGGGTCCGACCGTTTCGTCCGGATCGTCGGCACAGGCGGCGGCCACGCCGGCGGCCAACAGCACCACCGTGGCAGGCAGCAACCACGCGGCAGGTCTAGGCAAGGGCTCCTCCGGACAGGCTCCGACCCTAGCGTTCGGTAGCTGATCTGCGGTCCAAGCGCGCCGCCGCGTGGCGGTGCGGCTCCTCCGAGTCGGAAGGATGCACGGTGAAGCACGATCTTGACGATGTCCTGGCCGAGGTCGCCGACGTCGCCCGGCCCCGCGCGGCCGAGGGGCGTGTCACGTCCTACATCGAGGCCCACGCCAACGCCGACCCCAACAGCTTCGGCCTGGCGGTGATCGACATGGACGGCGGCGAGTACGTCACCGGCGAGGTCGACGAGCCGTTCGCGATCCAGAGCATCTCGAAGGTGTTCTCGCTCGTGCTGGCCATGCAGACCGCCGACGAGGCCGAAGGTGTGGACAAGGAGCTGTGGTCCCGCGTTGGCGTGGAGCCCTCCGGCGACCCGTTCAACTCGCTGGTGCAGCTCGAGCACGAGGAGGGCCGCCCCCGAAACCCGATGATCAACGCCGGGGCGCTGATCGTCGACGATGTGCTGCTCAACCACCGCGAGGAGCCTCCGCAGGCGGTGATCGGTCTGCTGAGCGAGCTCGCTGGCGACCAGGTGCACCTCGACGAGATCGTCCGGGACCAGACCGCCGAGGAGGCTGCGCGCAACCGGGCGATCGCCAACCTCATGGCGTCGTTTGGCAACCTCAGCCACGATGTCGAGCAGGTCCTGGACGCGTACGTCCACCAGTGCGCCGCGGCGATGACGCCCCGTCAGCTCGCGCGGGCGGTCCGCTTCCTCGGCAATGACGGCGTCGACCCCGCTTCGGGGCGCCAGGTGCTGCGAGCCGAGCAGGCCCGCCGGGTCGCGGCGCTCATGATCACCTGTGGGACCTACGACTCAGCGGGCCAGTTCGCCTTCGACGTCGGCTTCCCGTGCAAGAGCGGGGTCTCGGGAGCGATCGTCGGGGTGGTTCGTCACCGGTTCGGCGTGTGCGTCTGGTCGCCGCCGCTGGAGGAGTCGGGCAACTCGCTGGCGGGACACGTCGCGCTGCACGAGCTCGCCGAGCGCCTCGACCTGTGGTCGATCTGAGCCACGGGGTCTGAGCCGGCGGGGTCTGGGCCCGGGGGCCCGGCAGCGGGTGTTGATGGACGACTCACGATCAGCCGACAGGTGCTTTGCAAGACTGTGCAGAACGCATACGATAGCGTTTATGAGCAGCCACGACGCGCCGAGCACGCCGTCTCAGACGGCGCCCCTGCGGGTGCCGATCAGCGCTGCGGCTGAACGAGGAATCTCCTGGCTGAACGAGCAAGCGGCGCACCGGCGCGTGGTGCTTACCAAGTACGGACGGCCCTCCGCTGTGATCGATAGTGCTGACCGGCTCGACGAGACCACCAGGTTGGTCCGCGAGACTCGTCGCGAGGTCGTCGAGCAGATGTGCGAGGTGGCAGCCGGCCGCGCCGGGCGTACGCACGCCCTCGACACGGTGTGCGACAAGCTCGGGGTCGATCTCGAGCGTGTCCACGAACGGGCCCGCCAGTTGGCAGGTTGAGTGCGTCGCGGGGAACGTTTCCCGGCTGATGAGGCAGAGCTCGGCCTGACCGACGTGTTCGTCGAGCAGCTGGTCGACCTGACTGCGCAGCAGCGTGAGGACGTGCTGGTCGACCTGGCGGGGTTGTGCTCCGACCCTGGTGGCAAGCACCCGCTGCGCGCTCCGCTTGCCGGGTGGAACACCTTGGAGGTTCTCGGGGGTCACCAGCGGGCGGTATATCGAGCTTCAGTCGTCGATGGGGTTGGGCTCATCGAGGTGCTGTGTCTGGGGCCTCGAAGCGACGCCGAGGTGTACGACATGGCGGTAGCCCTGCGTGACGCAGGCGTGCTCAGCGAAGATGAGCTGACCGACCTGTGGCAGGCGCTGGCGATCCTCGACGTTGTGGCCGAACAGGTGGGTCTCGACGGGTGGGACTTCCGTCCCCAGCCGGCGCCAGAAGGGATGCGTCGCGCAGCAGTTGCCGCGGGATTGCTGGATGAGCAGACAGCCGCGGTGTTGAGCAAAGACGAGCTCGAGGCCGCGATGGCTGCCGGGTGGGGCCCAGATGGGCCTGACCCGGTAGCTGCGGTGGTCGCTGCGCTCGAACGAGCACGGTCGCGGGCGTCTGCTCTTGACCCGGACGAAGCGGCCGCCGTCATCTCCGCACGTGGCCTGGAACGCTGTGGAGCAATGCTGCCCCGCGCACAACGCCGGTGCGTCCGGCGGGCAGGCCACCGAGGCCCTCACCGCAGCGGGTGACTCACACGGGCTGTGCGGCCACTCGCCGCTGGCGCCGCTGGCGGAAACCGGCGTGCGACGGACGAACGCCACGGCCGTCAGCCGACACAGCCGTGATCGACTGTGGGAATCCAGCAACACCCGCGGCCGAACGAGAGCCGCGTCTGAGCCAGCCGGCGCACGAGTCGTTGGTCACCCCTCGGGTAGGAGGCGTGCGGCGAGGTACTCGGCCAGGTGGGCGACGCGAAGGCGCCGGCCGCTGGCGTGCGCGCCGCCGGCGATGTGGAGCAGGCAGCCCGGGTTGTCGCTGATGACCGTGGCGACCCCGGTGGCATCGACGTTGGCGAGCTTACGGTCGAGGATGCCCTCGGCCACCTCGGGGTTGGTGATGGACGTCGAGCCGCCGAACCCGCAGCACACGCTGGCCTCGGCAAGGGCGACAACCGGCGCGGCAGCGACGTCACGGACGAGACGCTCGATCTCGTCGGTGTGGCCGAGCGCGTTGGTGGACTGGCAGAAGCGGTGCACGGTCACCGGGCTGCGATCGCCGTTGTCGAGGCTGCCCGCGGGCAGTCTGGCCGGTCCCAGGAGGTACTCCACGAGGTCGTGGCTGCGCACCGCGAGGTCCTCCACACGCCTGCGCATCAACGGGTCGTCGGCGAACAGACGGGGGGCCTCGTGGCCGATCATGGCCTGGCAGCTGGCCGCGGGGGTCACGACGTCGTCGACGCCGTCGAACGCCTCGACGGTCTGGGTGACCATGGCTCTGGCGGTGTCCCACTGCCCGGAGTCGAACGCGGGCAACCCGCAGCAATGCTGCGCCCGCCGCACGACGACGTTGGCGCCGGCCGCGCGCAGCAGCCGCGCAGCGGCCACGGCGATCTCGGGCGCCAGCCGATCGGTCAGGCACTGCAGGAACAGCAGCACCGTCCGCCCGGTCACGGCGGTCTCGCCCAGCTGGGGAACCTCGGGCTGGCGGCCCTTGCGCAGCCGGTCGCGCGCCGGCACGCGCGCCGGGCGAGGCGGGCTTCGCCAGGCCACCCGCTTGGCGACCTGGGGGCGCTTGGCGATCGACGCGGGGACCACCACGACGCCGTCGTCAGCCACTGGCCCGGCCAGCCAGCCGGCTGCGCGGGCCGCGGCTCCCACGAGCCGCCGTCGCGCGAAGAGGTCCAGCGCGACCCGGCGAACCCGGGTGTCGACCCGATCGGGCCGCTGCTCGGCAACCCTGCGGCGCACCGCGAGGATCTGGGCGGGCAGGTCGATCTCGACCGGGCAGACCTGCGCGCACGCGCCGCATGACACGCACAGCGACTGCGGGCCCGCGGCCGCGTCGATGCCGTGGTGCCACGCGGTGTTGACCAGCCCGATCGCGCCGGTGTAGACGTAGCCGAACGCGTGCCCGCCCACGACCGCGTACGGGGGGCAGACGTTCGCGCAGGCGCCGCAGCGGATGCACCGCAGCGCGCTGGAGACCTCAGGTTCCGCGGCCATCTGCGAGCGGCCGTTGTCGACCAGGACGATGTGCTGCTCCTGCCCGGGACGCGGGCCGGTCACGAAGTTGGTGTAGACCGTGATCGGCTGGCCCGTCGCCGAGCGGGCCAGCAACCGCACCTGCGCCATCGCGTCGGCGTACGTCGCCAGCAGCTTCTCCGCGCCGGCGGTGACGACGTGCACCGGCGGCAACGCCACGCTCATCCGGTTGTTGCCCTCGTTGCAGACCAGCATCACCGAACCGCCCTCGGCCACCAGCGCGTTCGCGCCGGAGATCCCCAGGCCCGACGACAGGAACCGCTCCCGCAGCTCGACGCGGGCGGTGGCCACCATCGTCGGGATGTCGTCGGGGTCGAACGGGCGACCGAGCACGCGGGTGAACAGGTCCGCGATCTGGCCGGCGCGCTTGTGGATCGCCGGCATGACCAGGTGCGAGGGGTGCTCGCCGGCCAGCTGCAGGATCCACTCGCCGAGGTCGGTCTCGACCGGGGTGACCCCGGCGGCCTCGAGGGCGGCGTTCAAGCCGATCTCCTCGGAGACCATCGACTTGCCCTTGACCGCCAGCTGCGTGCCATGGCGGCGGGCCAGGTCGGTCACGTAGGCGTTGGCCTCGTCGGGGGTGGCCACCCGCACGACCGTGGTGCCCGCCGCTTCGGCGTTGGCGGTGAACTCAGCCAGGTGACGTTCCCAGTCCGCCAGGACCGCGTCCTTTACGCCGGCCAGCTCCTGCCGCAGCTCGTCGAACGAGCGTCCCTCGGCTTCCTCCAGCGCGGCGATCTGCGCGTTGCGCGTCTGCGCCCAGCCCCGCTGGAAGGCCAGCAACCCTTGGGCGACGTTTGGGTCGGCCAGCGCGTCGGCGTA
>SLAO01000077.1 GCA_007126835.1 Nitriliruptorales bacterium
CCGAACCCACGACATCCCCGTGGCCGGCGCCCACGTCGTGATCATCGGCCGGTCCCAGCTCGTGGGTCGCCCGCTGGCCAATCTCCTCAGCCTCAAGGGCGACACGGCCAACGCCACCGTGACCGTCTGCCACACCGGGACGGCGGATTTGGGCTTCCACACCCGCAGTGCGGACATCATCGTCGTCGCCACCGGCGTGCCACGGACCCTGACCGCCGACATGGTGACCCCGGGCGCGGCGGTGCTCGACGTCGGTATCAACCGGGCAGAGGACGGCAGCCTCTACGGCGACGTCGCCGACGGTGTGGGTGACGTGGCCGGGTGGCTGTCCCCGGTGCCCGGCGGCGTCGGGCCGATGACCCGGGCCATGTTGCTCGTCAACACCGTGCAGGCTGCCCGTTTGCTACGCGACACCGGGCCGTCGTAGGCGTTGGCCGGGCCCAACGCGGGAACGGTAGGCTCCCGGGCGCCGTCAGCGCAGTGCGCTGGCCCATATCCGAAGCCACGAGGGGAGCCGTCGTGAAGATCACCGTCATTGGTGCCGGCAAGTACGGATCGACGCTGGTCGAGAAGATCGCTCGGGCCGACTACGCCGATGAGGTCGTCATGCTCGACGTCGTCGAGGGTCTGCCGCAGGGCCTCGCGCTCGACATGAACCAGGCCCGCCCGATCGAGCGCTACGTCACGCCGGTCACCGGGACCAACGACTACAGGGACACCGCGGGATCCGACGTCGTCGTCGTGACCGCCGGCAAGCCCCGCAAGCCCGGCATGAGCCGGATGGACCTGATCAACGACAACGCCCAGATCGTCGGCGGGGTGGCCCGCGAGATCGCCCAGAGCTCACCCGACGCCGTGGTGATCGTCGTCTCCAACCCGCTGGACGAGATGACCGCCTTGTTCCAGCAGGTCTCGGCCTTTCCCCACCAGCGCGTCATGGGCCAGGCCGGCATGCTCGACACGGCGCGCTTCCAGGACAAGGTCGCCGCGGCGGCGGGGACCTCGCCGCTGTCGGTGGAGGCCATCACGCTGGGCAGCCACGGCGACACGATGGTGCCGGTGCCCTCGAAGGTCACCGTCGATGGCAAGCCGCTCGGCGAGGTCCTCGACCAAGCCACGATCGACGAGATCGTCGACGCGACCCGCAACGGCGGGGCCGAGGTCGTGGCCCTGCTCAAGACCGGCTCGGCGTACTTCGCGCCCGCGTCGGCGGCCGCCCGGATGGTGGAGTCGGTCGCCAAGGACCAAGGCGGCGTGATGCCAACCTGCGCCTGGGTCACCGGTGAGTACGGCATCCGGGATGTCTACCTTGGGGTGCCCACCCGGCTGTCGCGCGCCGGGGTCGACGAGATCGTCGAGATCGACCTCACCGAGGCCGAGCTGACCGACCTTCGCCAGGCCGCGGAGGCGGTCCGGTCCAAGCAAGCCGACGTGCAAGGCCTCGCCTAGCCAGGCGGCCGCCACCGATCAGACCAACGGAGCCACCATGACCCGAGAGCGCAAGAACGCCCCACCGGCCTCCGGCACCGGCCGGCAACGCGGCGGAAGCAGCGCCACCGAGGGGATCCGTCGGCGCATCCGGGCCGAACCCGACACTGTGCTCAGCGAGGAGGAGCTGCGGGCGCTCGCCGACGACGGGCTCGACGTGGAGGAGATCCGCCGGGCGGCCCGGGACATCCCCGAACAGCCCGAGGCGAGCATCCACGACCGGGATTCTCCGCGGGATCAACTCGAGGGGCTCATCCTCATAGAAGAAGACGACGAGGAGTAAGAGCCGACTTTTCACCGTTTCCCTCGCCGCTCGCGTGCGTTTGCACTATTTGTGAGCGTGCCGAGGGTGACGGCACGTCGTAGCGTCACCTCCGATCACTCCATCGAACCGATGATCTCGGAGGAACGACGTCATGGCCATGCTCGACCCCGGGCGGGTAGGTGCACGACCGCAGCGGCTGCCATCCCTTGAACCCGCACCGCCTCCCAAGGCTGGGGTCGGCGCTGTGGCCGCCGCCGCGATCCTCCTGCTGTTCGCGACGGTCCTGACCACCCAGGGGTGGCAGCAGGCCACCATCCTGGGGCTGGGTCTGGGCCTCGGCCTGGCGCTGTACCACGCCCGCTTCGGGTTCACGTCGGCGTTCCGTCAGCTGCTGGCCGTTGGCCAGGGCGAGGGGCTGCGCGCCCATGCGCTGATGCTGGCCACAGCAAGCGTGCTGTTCGCCCCGATCCTGTCCGCCGGCGTGGGGCTGTTCGGCACCGAACCGGCCGGCTACGTGGCCCCGGTGGGCATCAGCGTCGTGGTGGGCGCCTTCCTGTTCGGCATCGGCATGCAGCTAGGCGGGGCGTGCGCGTCGGGCACGCTGTTCGCGGTCGGCGGCGGGCACACCGCGATCCTGCTGACCCTGGGCGGGTTCATCGGCGGCTCGGTCATCGGCGCCGCGCACTGGGGATTTTGGACCCAGGACCTGGCCCACCTCGGCACCGGTCCGGTCAGCCTGGCCGACGACACGCCGCTTGGCTACCCCGGAGCCGTGGTCGCGACCTTGGCCGTGCTGGGGTTGATGTACTGGGCCGCCGGCCGGTTGTCGCGCCGGCGCAACGCTCCGCCGGCGGGTCGTCCCCCGGCGGCAAGCGGTCCGATCCGCATCCTGCGCGGGTCCTGGCCGCTGTGGGTCGGAGCGCTGGCGCTCGCCGGGCTCAACGCCGCGGTGTTGCTGGTCAGCGGACGCCCGTGGGGGGTCACCGGGGCGTTCGCGCTGTGGGGTTCCAAGATCGCCGAGCGCCTCGGCGTGGACGTGCGGGGTTGGGAGTACTGGGCGGGGGAGCGCGCGGCGCCCCTGGACGCCTCAGTGCTCGCGGACACCACCAGCCTGCTGAACTTCGGCATCGTGCTGGGCGCGCTCGGCGCGGCAGCGGTGGGCGGAACGTTCCTCCTCCACCGACGCATCCCGCCAAAGACCGCGGCGGCGGCGATCGTCGGCGGTCTGCTGATGGGCTACGGCGCCCGGCTCGCCTACGGGTGCAACATCGGCGCGTACTTCGGCGGGATCGCCTCCTTCAGCCTGCACGGCTGGCTCTGGGGAGCCTTGGCGCTCGCGGGCACGTTCGCCGGGCTGAAGGCCCGCCCGCTGTTCGGCCTGGGCAACCCCAAGCCGACCGACTCGGTCTGCTAGCAGGCGGCCGGTCGACTCGGTCTGCGCGCGGGGCGGCCGGTCGGCTCGGTCTGCTCGCCACCGACCGCCGGGTCGAGCGATCCGGCGGCGACCCCCTGGCCGCGCAGGGCACGGACTCCTAGGCTCCACGGTGAGGAACACTGCACCCGCGCCGCGTTGTTGCGACAAGCGACCAAAGGAGCCGACCCACGATGTCCGAGCCTGCGATCGAGAGCCTGTTCACCGAAGGCAGGACGTTCCCTCCACCCCAGGAGTTCGCTGCCGCCGCGCACGTCAACGACCCGTCGGTGTACGACCAGGCGGAAGAGGACTGGCAGAGCTGGTGGGAGGGCCACGCCCGGCAGCTGCGGTGGATGCGCGACTGGGATACCACGCTGGAGTGGACCCCGCCGCACGCCAAGTGGTTCGTCAACGGGCAGCTCAACGTGGCCGACAACTGCCTCGATCGACACATCGACGCTGGCCACGGCGGCCGGGTGGCGTTCCACTGGATCGGCGAGCCCGGCGACACCCGCACCTTGACCTACCAGGAGCTGTGCGACGAGGTCTGCAAGTTCGCCAACGCCCTCAAGCGTCTCGGGGTGGGCAAGGGCGACCGCGTCAACATCTACTTGCCGATGATCCCCGAGCTGCCGATCGCGATGCTGGCCTGCGCGCGCATCGGGGCCATCCACTCGGTGGTGTTCGCCGGCTTCTCCAGCCAAGCGCTGGTCAACCGCATCGACGACGCGGATTCGAAGGTGCTGATCACCGCCGACGGGTCCTACCGCAAAGGCAACGTCGTGCCGCTCAAGGAGGCCGCCGACGCGGCCATGGGCGCGACCGACCGGGTCGAGACCTGCGTGGTCGTGCAGCGCACCGGCAACGACGTGCCGTGGACGCAGGGCCGTGACCACTGGTACCACGAGGTCACCGCCGACTGCGATGCGCACGCAGAACCCGAGCCCATGGACGCCGAGGACGTCCTGTACATCCTCTACACGTCGGGCACGACAGGGAAGCCCAAGGGCATCGTGCACACCACCGGTGGCTACCTCACCCAGGTCGCGGCAACCACCAAGCTCGTGTTCGACCTCAAGCCCGAATCCGACGTGTACTGGTGCGCCGCTGACATCGGATGGGTGACCGGTCACAGCTACATCGTCTACGGGCCCCTGGCCAACGGCGCCACGAGCCTGCTCTACGAAGGCGCGCCGGACCATCCCGGCAAGGACCGCTTCTGGGAGATCGTCGAGACCTACAAGGCGACGATCCTGTACACCGCGCCGACGGCGATCCGCGCGTTCATGAAATGGGGAGCCGAGCTGCCGGCGGGCCACGACCTGTCGAGCCTGCGGCTGCTCGGCAGCGTCGGCGAGCCGATCAACCCCGAGGCGTGGATGTGGTACCACCAGCACATCGGCGGTGGGCGCTGCCCGATCGTTGACACGTGGTGGCAGACCGAGACCGGCGCGATCATGATCACCCCGCTGCCGGGGCTGACCAAGGCCAAGCCAGGCTCGGCGATGCGCGCGTTTCCCGGGATCAAGGCGGTGGTGGTCGACGAGCAGGGCAAGCCCGTCCCCCCCGGTGGCGGCGGCTACCTGACGCTGCAACGGCCCTGGCCGGCGATGCTCCGGACGCTGTGGGGAGACGACCCGCGGTACCGGCAGACCTACTGGTCGCGCTACGGCGAGGACGTCTACTTCGCCGGCGACGGAGCCAAGCTCGACGAGGACGGTCACATCTGGCTGCTCGGCCGCGTCGACGACGTCATGAACGTCTCGGGCCACCGCATCTCGACCACCGAGGTCGAGTCGGCGCTCGTCGACCACCCCAAGGTGGCCGAGGCAGCGGTGACCGGCCGCGTCGACGAGCTGACCGGGCAGGCCATCGTCGCGTTCGTGACGCTGCGCGGGGACGAGGAGACGTCGGACGCGCTTGCGGCCGAGCTGCGCGAGCACGTCGCGCAGCGCATCGGCAAGCTCGCCCGTCCCGCCAACGTGCTGTTCACCCCCGACCTGCCGAAGACTCGCTCGGGCAAGATCATGCGCCGCTTGCTCAAGGACATCGCCGAGGGGCGCGAGCTCGGTGACGTGACGACGCTGGCCAACGCCGACATCGTGTCCCAGCTCGCCGAGAGCTCGAAGGGCGCTGACGAGTAGCGCACACGCGGGGTCTCGTGAGGAGCTCGGCCAAGCAGGCGCGCGGGGAGCGCTAAGAGACGGTCGGCCTTGGTGGATACGCCCGCTGGCCAGGTCCCCGCTCGAGGTCGGTCAGCCGGCGCACCACCAGGTCGGCATCGTCGGGCGCGGCGATCCCCAGGGGATCGACGAACACGGTGCGGCAGCCGACCTGACGAGCCGGCGCGATATCGTTGCGCAGGTTGTCGCCGGCGCACACGATGCGGTGCGGGGCCATGCCCGCACCGTCGACAAGGTTGGCGAGCACGGCTGCGAGCCCGGCGGGCTTGTCGGCTCCGAGGCGGATCTCGTCGAACGCGTCGTCCACGCCCAGCCGGTGCACCAGCGGCTCGGCCAGCGACGGCGGGGTGTTGCTGACGAGCATGCGCAACCCGAACCCGGCGAACAGCTCTGCGGCGACCCGGGCATCCCCGCCTCGGGGCAGGGGCGTGGCGGGGTCGTTCATCAGCTCGCGCGTCCGGACGAACGCCGCCTGCTGCGCATGCAGCGGGACGCGGTGGTGGAACGCCACCGCGCGGATGACCTGCCAGGGGTCCCCCAGGTAGATCACGTGCTCGGGCCAGCTCCGGGCGTCGAGCACGGGCTCGCCGTTCCAGGCCGTCGTCGACGGATCGCCGCGCAGCCCATTGGGGCGAACCTCATCGCGTGCCGGGTCGTACAGCGACCCGAGCGGGACCGGGTGGCGGCGTTGCAGGACGCGGTGCACCTCGTCGATCAGCGCCGGGCCCGTGACCGGATCGGTCTCGTCTGCCAGGTGCTCGAGGTGGGTGGCGACGAACTCCTCGTCGGGATGCAGGGTGCCGTCTAAGTCGACGATGGCCACGTCGAGCTCACTCCACCAGCCCGGTCGTGTCGCCACGGTCTGGATCACCTCGCTGTCGTCCGCCGGTCGCGGCGGGGATCCTCGCGTGTGCGAACGCGAGCGTCCAGGGCACGCCGGATCGCGCGTCCCTCTGAAACGGGGCGGCGAGCTGCCTACGATGCAGCGACAGCACCGACGAAGGACAGGAGCGCAGCGTGGCCAGGGTGTTCAGCGGCGTGAAGCCGTCCGGCAAGCCCCACATCGGCAACTACTTCGGGGCGTTCACCCGCTGGGCCGCCGATCAGCAGCCCGAGCACATCTACTGCGTCGTGGACCTGCACGCGATGACCGTGCCCTACGACCCTGCCGAGCTCCGGGAACGCACGGTGGATCTGGCCACGTGGCTGCTGGCCACGGGTCTCGATCCCGACGTGGTGACGCTCTTCGTGCAGTCCCACGTGCGCGAGCACGCCGAGGCCACCTGGATCCTCGACTGCGTCGCGACGATGGGCGAGCTAGGGCGGATGACGCAGTTCAAGGAGAAGGGCGGAGGCCGCGATTCGGTCAGCGTGGGCTTGTTCAACTATCCGGTCCTCATGGCCGCCGACATCTTGCTGTACCAAAGCGAGGAGGTGCCCGTCGGCGATGACCAGCGCCAGCATGTGGAGCTGACGCGCGACATCGCCCAGCGCTTCAACCATCGGTTCGGGGAGACGTTCACCCTGCCCAAGGCGACCTTTCCCACATCCGGCGCGCGGATCATGGACCTGGCCCACCCCGATCACAAGATGTCCAAGTCCGAGGACTCGCCGCAGGGCACCATCGACCTCGCCGACGACGAGGCCACCACTCGCAAGAAGATCATGCGGGCGATCACCGACTCCGGCTCGGAGGTCCGAGCCAGCGAGGACAAGCCCGGGGTGACCAACCTCCTCGACCTGCTGTCGGCGGCCACCGGACGCCCGGTCGCCGACCTCGAGCGCGACTTCGAAGGCGCGGGCTACGGCGACTTCAAGCGCGCGGTGGCCGACGCGGTCGTCGAGCGCCTGCAGCCGGTCCGAACCCGGTACGCCGAGCTGCGCTCGGACCCGGCCAGCGTCGCCGAGGCGCTCACCAAGGGTGCCGATCGCGCCCGCTCCACAGCCGCGGCGACCATGGTCGACGTGCGAGCCAAGGTCGGCCTCACAGCGTGAACCTCGTCAGTCTCGAAGCGGTCGGTCACCGCTTCGCCGAACGCACCGTGCTCGACGGGATCACGCTCGGTATCGACGATGGTGACCGGATCGGGGTGATCGGGCTCAACGGCAGCGGAAAGTCGACGCTGCTGCGCGTGATCGCGGGCGATCTCGCCCCCGATCGCGGCCGGGTGGTCCACGGCTCCAGCGTGCGCGTGGCGTATCTGGGCCAGGACCCCGGGCTGCCGCCCGGCGCCAACCCGGTTGCGGCCGTTCTGGACGCCGGGACCGACGAAGCGCGCCTGTTCGACGAGCTCGAAGCGGCTCAGGCGGCTGTGCGCGACGCGCCGACCGACCAGACGGCGCAGGAGCGGCTGGCCTCGGTGACGCGGGCCATGGACGCGGCCGACGCGTGGAGCCTGGAGCGGCGTGCCCGCGCCGTGCTCGACCGGCTCGGTCTTGGCGGGGTCACCGCGCCGTGCGGCACCCTTTCGGGAGGCCAGCGCAAGCGCGTTGCCCTTGCCCGAGCGCTCGTCAGTCCCGCCGAGCTGCTGGTGCTGGACGAGCCCACCAACCACCTCGACGTCGAGGTCATCGAGTGGCTCGAAGGCGAGCTGGCCGCCCGGGCCGGCGCGGTGGTGCTCGTCACCCACGACCGGTACCTGCTCGACCGCGTTGCCACCCGCATCGTCGAGGTGGTCGGCGGCGGGATCCGCTCCGGCTACGGCTCCTACCAGGACTACCTGATCGCCCGCGCCGAGCGGGACCAGCAGGCGCGGGCTGCCGAGCGCAAGCGCGCCAACCTGGCCCGAACCGAGCTGGACTGGCTGCGCCGCGGACCCAAGGCGCGCGGGACGAAGGCCAAGCACCGGGTGGAGCAGGCTCGCGACCTGCTCGAGCGGCGCGAGCACACCGAAGCCGACGAGCTGACCTTGGACCTGCCGGCGCGTCGGATCGGCTCGAAGGTCGTCAACCTGCACAACGTCGGCAAGCGCTACGGCGATCAGTGGGTCCTGCGCGGCGTCGAGCACCGCCTCGACCCGGGCGCTCGTGTCGGGATCGTCGGCCCCAACGGCAGCGGCAAGACGACGCTGCTCGGGCTGATCGCCGGCCGCATCGAGCCAGACGAGGGCAGCGTGCGCGTCGGCGAGACGGTGCACGCGGGCTGGTACGGGCAGGATCCCGCGCCGCTCCCGCCCCGGACCCGCACCCTCGACGCGGTCTCCGAGGTCGTCCACGAGACCAACACGGTCGACGGGTTGCGCGTGTCCGCGTCCGAGCTGCTCGAGCGGTTCCTGTTCACGGCGGCCCAGCAGAAGGCGTACGTGTCGGAGCTGTCTGGCGGAGAGCGCCGCCGGCTCGAGCTGCTGCGGGTGCTGGCCGACGCACCGAACCTGCTGCTGCTCGACGAGCCCACCAACGACCTCGACCTGGACACACTGGCGGTGCTCGAGGGCTACCTCGATCGATGGCCCGGGGCGATCGTGGTCGCCAGCCACGATCGCTACTTCCTCGACCGGGTCTGCGACGATCTCTTCTCACTGGAGGCCGACGGCTCCATGCGTCACCATCCGGGAGGGTGGGAGGCGTACCGGCAAGCCCGGGCCGCCGAACTGCGAGCTGCACGAGCCGAGCACGGTGGGCGCCGCGGCGGGGTCGACGAGCGCGTGGGCGACCGGGGGGCGGCAAGCGGTCCCGACCATGGGGCGGCGGGTGGTCCCAACGATGGGGCGGCGCGTGGTCCCAACGATGGGGCGGCGCGTGGCCTCGACCGTGGGGCGGCAAGTGGCCCCGACCGCGGGTCTGGCCGTGTCGATAGCGGCGAGGTTGACCCTGCCCTGCGCAAGCGAACGTACAACGAGGAGCGGGAATTGGGGCAGCTCGGCGATCGGATCGCGGAGCTCGAGGAGCGCCGGCGTGCCCTCAGCGAGGAGCTGCAGCGCGCAGGCGACGACTACCAGGAGGCCGCGCGAGTGGGGGCCGAACTCGCCGCGGTCGATGACGAGCTCGCCACCGCCGAGACGCGGTGGCTCGAGCTGGAGATGATCGGAGAGCACCGATGAGCGAAACGCTCGAACGTCCCCTGGTATGGGTCGACCTCGAGATGACGGGCCTTGAACCCGAGATCAACGTCATCGTCGAGGCCGCGGTGGTCATCACCGACGGCGCGTTGGAGCAGATCATCGAGGGTCCCGACCTCGTGCTCGGCGCGTCTGACGACGAGCTCGAGTCCATGATCGAGATCGTCCGGTCGATGCACGACAAGAGCGGGCTGACGGCGGCCATCCGCTCCTCGGACGTCACCGTGTCGGACGCCGAACGGCAGATCCTCGAGTTCATCGCCGAGCACGTCCCCGAGCCTCGCACGGCCCCGCTGGCTGGCAACTCGGTCCACGCCGACCGCGCGTTCCTGCGGCGCTACATGCCGCAGGTCGAGTCGCACCTGCACTACCGCAACGTCGACGCGTCGACCATCAAGGAGCTGTGTCGTCGCTGGCGGCCGGACGTCTTGCGCAGCGCCCCCGACAAGGCCGGTGGCCACCGTGCCCTTGCAGACATCCGCGAGTCCATCGATGAGCTGCGTCACTACCGCGACGTGTTGTTCCTCGCCGCTCCTCCGGTGGGCGAGCAGGCCGGGTCGGCCTCCTGACGCTCGCCGGGACGCGGGGTCACGCCCGTGCGCCGGCGCTCCCGACCTGCCCCGAACGTGGCTTGTCGCGAAGGCGCCCTGTGGGGGTGGTTGTTGCGACAAGCGGGCGCTGACGGTGGCGTGGCTTGTCGCACTGGCGCCCTGTGGGGGTGGTTATTGCGACAAGCGGGCGCTGACGGTGGCGTGGCTTGTCGCACTGGCGCCCGCTGGGGGTGGTCTTCGCGACAAGCGACCGCGCCGCACACGCGCCGACCGCTGTCTGATCGCCGGCGCCCAGCAGCACTCAGTGGCAAGAAAACGAGCGCCCCTACAAGTATCCGCGCAACCTGGCCGCCTCCGCGACGCGGTCGACGGCCACCCCAAAGGCGGCACGGCGCAAGTCGCAGCCTGCCGAATCGGCGAAGTCGAGCAGCGTGCGGTAACCGCGTCGCAGTCGCTTGCGCAGCTCGGCGTTGACGCGGTCGGCATCCCAGTGGAATTGCTGGATGTTCTGCGTCCACTCGAAGTACGAGACGGTCACGCCCCCGGCGTTGGCGAGCACGTCGGGGATGACCTCCACCCCGCGGTCGCGCAGGACGTGATCGGCGGCCGGGGTCACCGGGTGGTTGGCCGCCTCCACGATCACGTCCGCACGGATGTCGTCGACGTTGGACTTGGTGATGACCCCGCCCAGCGCGGCGGGGATCAGCACGTCGACGTCGAGTGACAGGAGCTCGCCGCTGTCGAGCGGCTCCGTGCCCGGGCAGCCCGCGACGGTGCCCGCTTCCTCGACATGACGGTCGACGGCCTCCAAGTCGAGGCCGGAGCCAACGTAGATCCCGCCCCCGATGTCGGACACCGCCACCACGCGATACCCGTCCTCGACGGCGATCCGTGCAGCCCACGAGCCCACGTTGCCGAAGCCCTGCACGGCGATCGTCAAGTCGCCGCGCTCCCGCCCAGCGTCCCGGACGGCTTCGTCGAGGACCATGATCGCGCCCCGGCCGGTGGCGGCCTCACGCCCGACCGACCCGCCGAGGGCGATCGGCTTGCCGGTGACGATCGCGGGATCGTGGCCGGCCTTCTGCCCCCAGGCATCCATCATCCAGGCCATCGTCTGGGCGTTGGTGCCCATATCGGGTGCCATGATGTCCCGGTGCGCTCCTACGATGTAGGACACCTGCGACATGTAGCGACGGGTCAGGCGCTCGAGCTCGGGGGAGGACAGCGACCGGGGGTCCACCTGCACACCGCCCTTCGCCCCGCCGAAGGGCAGGTCGACGAGGGCGGTCTTCCACGTCATCAGGCTGGCAAGTGCCCGGGTCTCGTCGAGGTCGGCCGACAGGTCGTACCGCACCCCGCCCTTGTACGGCCCCCTGGCGCCGTTGTGCTGGACCCGGTAGCCGTAGAAGACGTGCTTCTCACCGTTGTCGCGCCGCAGCGGCACCTGGACTCGCACCTCGCGGTACGTGCCCGACAGGATCTCCCGGGTGGCGTCGTCGACGTCCGCGGCGTCGGCGGCCTCGTGGAAGAAGAACGTCACCGCCTCGAACGGCGTCATCTCGTCATGCGGCTCGGCCATCAGACCTCCCTGCGGTGGCGGCTTCCGCTGGATCCTCGCAGGCCATGGCCGGGCTGCCAACGACCCAGGCGGGTGAGGCCGCGGGTCGCGGCCCGGCCAGCGGGGGAGGGCTCAAGGGCGACGCCGGAGGGCTACGACGCCTTGCGCGTACTGAACTTCGCCCTGCGGTAGTCCTTGTTGAGCATCGCGATGAAGTCGATGGAGATGTCCTTGGGACACGCCACCTGGCACTCGCCGTAGTTGGTGCAGGACCCGAAGTACTCCTCCATGACCCCCACCACGCGCTCGGCGCGGTCGAAGCGCTCCGGTTGTCCTTGGGGCAGCAAGTTGAGCTGGGCGACCTTCGCCGAGGCGAACAGCTGGGCAGCGCCGTTGGGGCACGCTGCCACGCAGGCCCCGCAGCCGATGCACGCTGCCGCGTCGAACGCGCGGTCGGCTACCGGCTTGGGCACCGGAGTCAGGTTGGCCTCGGGCGCGGAGCCGGCGCTGATCGAGATGTAGCCGCCGGCGGCGATGATCTCGTCGAACGCGGACCGATCGACGATCAGGTCCTTGAGCAGCGGGAAACCCCGCGCCCGCCAGGGTTCGATGGTGATGGTGTCGCCGTCGGAGTAGTTGAACATGTGCACCTGGCAGACCGCGGTGTTCTCCATGGGTCCGTGGGCCCGGCCGTCAACCATGAGCCCGCACGTGCCGCAGATGCCCTCGCGGCAGTCGGAATCGAACGCGATCGGCTCGATCCCCTGCTCGAGCAGGCGGTCGTTGACGATGTCGAGCATCTCCAGCAGCGACGCGTGCTCGTCGATGTCGTTGGCGGGATAGGTCTCGAACCGCCCCGGCGCATCGGGGCTGGCCTGCCTCCACACCCTGAGCGTGAGATCCATCGACGCGCGTCCTTTCCTAGGCCCCTGGGCCGTACCGCTGTTGGCTGCTCGAGTGCGGCCGCAACGCCGCGCTACTTGTAGCTGCGGGTGGCGAGCTTGACGTACTCGTACGCCAGGTCCTCGCGATGCAGCTTGGGGTCCTCGCCCACCCCGGTGAACTCCCACGCGGCGACGTAGGCGTAGTGCTCGTCGTCGCGCAGGGCCTCGCCCTCCTCGGTCTGGTACTCCTCGCGGAAGTGCCCGCCGC
>SLAO01000028.1 GCA_007126835.1 Nitriliruptorales bacterium
CTCCTGCACCGCGGTGGCCCCGGCCTCGGCCATGTGGTAGCCCGAGATCGAGATCGTGTTGAACGACGGCAGCGCCTGCGCGCAGTACGCGAACGTGTCGGTGACGATGCGCAGGCTGGGCGCTGGCGGGAAGATGTAGGTGCCGCGGGCGATGTACTCCTTGAGCACGTCGTTCTGGATGGTGCCCCGCAGCTTGGCGGGGTCGACGCCCTGCTCCTCGGCGACGAGCTCGTAGAGCAGCAGCAACAGCGACGCCGGGGCGTTGATGGTCATCGAGGTCGAGACCTGGTCGAGGGGGATGCCGTCGAACAGCGCCCGCATGTCGTCGAGCGTGTCGATGGCGACGCCGACCTTGCCCACCTCGCCCGCGGCGATGGGATGGTCGGAGTCGTAGCCCATCTGCGTGGGCAGGTCGAAGGCGACCGACAGGCCGGTCTGTCCCTGGCTCAGAAGGTACTTGTAGCGAGCGTTCGACTCCGCGGGGCTGGCGAACCCCGCGTACTGGCGCATCGTCCAGAGACGACCGCGGTACATCGACCCGTACACCCCCCGGGCGTAGGGAAACGCCCCCGGGTCGCCAAGGTCGCGGTCGTAGTCGAGGTCGGCGGTCGCGTCGGGGCCATACACCGGCTCGGTGGCAATACCCGAGGCCGTCACGATCTCGCCGTCACCGCTCATCGCAGCCCTCCTCGCCGTTGCGGCCGGCTGGCCGGGTCCACTCTACGCACCCAGGCGTCGCGGCGGAACGCCGGCGCTGACCGGACAAGCTGACAGCACCGCTGCTAGTCTCCGCTCGTGACACCGAGCGCCGCTTCGGCTCGCAAGCGGCTCGACGTGGGAGCGACGAGCATGTCGGCAACGCAGGAGCGCACCGGACGGTCCCCTCGGGCTGGCGGCTCCCTGTGGATCACGCGGTTCTACGGCTCCGCCCTCGGCAAGAAGTACGCGATGGCAATCACCGGGATCGTGTGGATGGCCTACGTGTTCGTCCACATGGTCGGCAACCTCAAGCTGTACCAGGGCCCGGAGGAGATCAACCTCTACGCCGACTGGCTGCGCCAGATCGCCTACCCCGCACTGCCCGCCCAGGGTGCCTTGTGGGCCTTCCGGGTGATCCTGCTCGTCACGCTGGCGATCCACATCCACGCGGCGTTCGCGCTGTGGGCCGACAACCGGCGCAAGCGCCCCGCCAAGTACGACTCACGGGACTACGTCGCCGTCAACTTCGCCAACCGCACGATGCGCTGGACCGGCATCATCGTGGGCTTGTTCATCCTGTTCCACATCGCCGATTTGACGTTCGGCGCACTCAACCCCGAGTTCGATCACGCGGACGTGTACAGCAACATGGTCGCGAGCTTTTCCAACCCGGTGATCTCGGGCATCTACATCCTCGCCAACCTCGCCCTTGGCCTGCACCTGTATCACGGGGCGTGGAGCCTGTTCCAGACGATGGGGTGGAACAACCCCAGGTTCAACCACTGGCGACGCCACTTCGCCACGATCTTTGCCGTGGTGGTCGTGGCAGGCAACCTGAGCTTCCCGATCGCCGTGCTCGTCGGCATCGTCGCCTAGCGGCCAAGGGGGCCCTACACCATGCAGCTCGACGCCAAGATCCCCGCCGGCCCGATCGAGGACAAGTGGGACACCCACCGCTTCTCGATGAAGCTGGTCAACCCCAGCAACAAGCGCAAGTTCGACATCATCGTCGTCGGCACCGGGCTGGCCGGTGCGTCGGCGGCCGCCTCGCTGGGTGAGCTCGGCTACAACGTCAAGGCGTTCACGTACCACGATTCGCCCCGGCGCGCGCACTCGATCGCCGCGCAGGGCGGCATCAACGCCGCCAAGAACTACCAGGGTGACGGCGACTCGGTCTTCCGGCTGTTCCACGACACCGTGAAGGGCGGGGACTACCGGTCGCGCGAGGCCAACGTGTACCGCCTCGCGGAGGTGTCCACCGACATCATCGACCAGTGCGTCGCGCAGGGCGTGCCGTTCGCACGCGAGTACGGAGGCCTGCTCGACACGCGCTCGTTCGGTGGCGCGCAGGTGTCACGCACGTTCTACGCCCGCGGGCAGACGGGCCAGCAGCTGCTGCTCGGCGCGTACCAGTCGCTGATGCGCCAGGTCGACGCCGGCTCCGTGGAGCTGCACGCAAAAACCGAGATGCTCGAGCTCGTGGTCATCGACGGTCAGGCCCGCGGCATCGTCGTGCGGAACCTCGACACCGGCGAGATCTCCTCCCACTCCGCCCACGCCGTCGTGCTCGCCACGGGCGGCTACGCCAGCGCCTACTTCCTGTCGACCATGGCCAAGCAGTCCAACGCCACCGCCGCGTGGCGTGCGCACCGCAAGGGCGCGCTGTTCGCCAACCCGTGCTTCACCCAGATCCACCCGACGTGCATCCCGCAGTCCGGCGACTACCAGTCCAAGCTGACCCTGATGAGCGAGTCGCTGCGCAACGACGGCCGCATCTGGGTGCCCAAGGACCCCGACGACGCGCGCGCGCCCGACCAGATCCCCGAGGAGGACCGGGACTACTTCCTCGAGCGCATCTACCCGTCCTTTGGCAACCTCGCGCCGCGCGACGTGTCCAGCCGTGCCGCCAAGCGCATGGTCGACGCCGGCCACGGCGCCGGGTCGCGCAAGAACGGCGTGTACCTGGACTTCACCGACGCGATCGGCCGGTTGGGTCAGCACACGATCGCCGAGCGGTACGGCAACCTGTTCGAGATGTACCAGAAGATCACCAACGAGGACCCCTACCAGGTCCCCATGCGCATCTACCCGGCGCCCCACTACGCCATGGGCGGGCTGTGGGTCGACTACGACCTGATGACCACCATCCCCGGGCTGTACGCGATCGGTGAGGCCAACTTCTCCGACCACGGCGCGAACCGGCTGGGTGCGTCGGCGTTGATGCAGGGCCTGGCCGACGGCTACTTCGTGCTGCCCTACACCATCGGCGACTACCTCGCGCCGCAGCTCGGCCAAACGCCGCCACCCACTGACCACCCCGCCTTCGCTGAGGCCGAGGGCGAGGTGCGCGACAAGGTCAACGGCTTGCTGGGCGTCAACGGGACCCGCTCGGTGGACAGCTTCCACCGCGAGCTCGGCAAGATCCTGTGGGACTACTGCGGCATGGCGCGCACCGAGGAGGGCCTGCGCAAAGCCCGCGGGGAGATCAGCGCGCTGCGCCAGGAGTACTACACCGACGTGCGCGTGCTCGGCGAGAACGAGACGATCAACCAGTCGCTGGAGAAAGCCGGCCGGGTGGCCGACTTCTTCGAGCTCGCCGAGCTG
This sequence comes from Nitriliruptorales bacterium, assembly GCA_007126835.1. Classification (GTDB taxonomy): domain Bacteria; phylum Actinomycetota; class Nitriliruptoria; order Euzebyales; family Egibacteraceae; genus SLAO01. Next base: position 3,304 of record SLAO01000028.1, read on the forward strand.
ATGACCATCGACGCGGAGCAACGAAACGAGTCGTGCGGCGGGCACTTCCGCGAGGAGTACCAGACCGAGGAGGGCGAGGCCCTGCGCGACGACGAGCACTACGCCTACGTCGCCGCGTGGGAGTTCACCGGGGTGGGCGAGGACCCCAAGCTGCA
>SLAO01000124.1 GCA_007126835.1 Nitriliruptorales bacterium
ACGATCCGGCCGCGGTCGATCACCGCGACCCGATCGCACAGCCGCTCGGCCTCCTCCATGAAGTGGGTGACCAGCAGGATGGACACCCCACGATCGCGGACCTATTCGGTCAACGTCCACGTGTCGCGGCGTGCCTGAGGGTCGAGCCCGGTCGTCAGCTCGTCGAGCACCGCCACCTGCGGGCGGCCGATCAGCGCCAGCGCGATCGACAGCCGCTGCTGCTGCCCGCCCGACAGCTTGGCGAACCGCACGTCGCGCTGTTCGGTCAGGCCGAGCAGCGCAAGCAGTTCGGCCGCGTCGGCTGGATCCTCGTAGTAGGTGGCGCGTCGATCGCCTCCGCCACCGCAACCGACTCGGCCATGCGTGGGATCCTCAGGATCCGGACCAGGCACTGAGTCGCGACTAGCCAGAGCTCGGGCCCGCGTGTCCTCGAGCCCCGCCGACCCCTCGACGCGACGGCGGGGGGTCGCCAGGGTGGTGGGCGACCTCCTGCCCTCCGGCGACGTAGCGTGGTGATGCCGCCCCGACCGCAAGTCCACCAAGGAGACGCGGATCCGACCGGTCCCCGCCCCGATCGCCGGCGTCGTCGACGGCGCGCTCGAGGCGACCACCGTCCTGTCCTACACGCGTATCGGCTACGCGGTCCGGTCCCGCCTCGAGGGCTGGGACGCGCCCGGCGACCTCGACGGCAGGGCACGGCGCGTGGTCATCACCGGCGCGACCTCAGGCCTGGGGGAGGCCACGGCCGCGGCTGCGCTGGCCGCCGGTGCCCACACCCATCTGCTCGCGCGGTCGGCATCGCGTGTGGAGGCCACCCGCGGCCGGCTGGTGCAAGCGCTCGGCTCGGACGTCGCCGACAGGATCAGCCACGACGTCGTGGATCTCACCGACCTGACGTCGGTGCGTGGCGCCGCGCAGCGCCTGGTCGACGACGGCGCGCCGGTGCACGCGCTGGTGCACAACGCCGGCGCGACCTTCGACCGGGCGGAGCGCACGGTCGACGGTCTCGAGCGCACCTACCAGCTGCACGTCGCCGCGCCGTTCCTGATGACCGCCCTGCTGCTCGCGCGGCTGGCCGCGAGTACCCCGGCGCGGGTACTCACCGTCTCCTCCGGTGGGATGTACACCCAGCGGCTTAGCGTCGACCGGCTCGTCGATCCCGGGCCTACGTACCGGCCGACGGTCGCCTACGCGCAGGCCAAGCGCGCCCAGGTGGAGCTCACCACGGCGTTGGCGCGATTGGCCGACCGCCACGGGGTCGAGGCCCTCGTGGCGCATCCTGGGTGGGCGGATACGCCGGGGGTGCGCACGAGCCTGCCGAGGTTCCGTCGTGTTGTGGGCCCCCTGCTTCGCGATCCGGCCGAGGGGGCCGACACGATCGCCTGGCTCGCGCTCGCGCGGCTGCCGGCAACGCCGCCGGGGCGGATCTGGCACGACCGTCGCGCGCGTGGGGTCCACCGGCTGCCGGCCACCCGGGCGCCACATGGGGAGGTCGCGCGCCTGTGGCGTCGGGTCTGCCGCGACGTCGAGCTCGACCAGGCGGCGTGTCCGCCGCGTGTCCGCGACCCCTGACCGCCCGCGGATCTGGCTTGCGCAAGTATTTTCGTACCCGCCACTGCCGTCGAGGCACCACGTTGACGGACGGAACGTGAGGACGCTTGGCTACGGACCTACCCGGCATCAAGGGCCGCACTCGTGAGGGTCGGTGGGAGTGATTGGGCCGGGTTAGGGGGCGCTGGTTCGGGGCTGGGCGTTGGCGATCGCGGCCTGGGCGGCCTTGCGGCCTCGGTCGACGATGCCGGGGTCTCGGTGCAGGGTCGAGAAGTAGTTGGCCAGCTCGAGGGCGGCGCAGAGCTCGAACGCGAGCTGGGCGGGCTCGACGTTGGGGTCGAGTTCGCCCTTCTCTTGGGCCGTGCCGATCAAGCCCTCGAGTAGGTCCATCCCGCCTTGCTGGACGGTGATGACCTCGTCGTGGATCGCGCCATCGGGCGCGTCGAACTCGGCCAGGAGTTGTGCGAAGAAGCAGCCGCCAGGAACACCTCCCGCTCGACGTAGGACAGGTAGGCCTCGCAGAAGCCCTCCAGTTGGGCGAGCCCTTCGGGGGCGTCGAGCCCTGGCTTGAGGACCTCGCGCTCGAAGACTGCTTGTGCGGCGGCGATGATCTCTTGCTGCAGGCGCTGCTTGGAGCGGAAGTGGGCGAACACGCCGCTGCGGCTCACGCCGACTTCGCGAGCCAGTCGACCGATGGTCAGGCTCGACAGCCCCTCGATCGAGGCCAGCCGCATGGCGGCCTCGAGGATGGCCCGGTGGGTCTGCTCCCCGTCGGAGCGACGTCGTGGCTCGGTCCATCGCGCGTTCCCGCCCTCCCATTGGCGACACCCTTGACAAGCTAGCACACTTGTACCAACTTAGTGTGCACAGTTGTCCTATCTATGGTTTGTGAGGCTCAGCCTCACGAGGGAGGTGCTTTCGATGCCCGCCGAACGGATCCATCGCGCCGTCTCCGCCGATGGCGCCGAGATCGCCGGCCGTGTCCACGGCGACGGGCCGCCGCTGGTGCTGGTGCACGGCCAGCCCGGCGATGGCGACCTCGACTGGGACGCGCTGCTGCCGTATCTGACCGACCGCTTCACCTGCTACCTGCCGAGCACGCGAGGCCGAGGGCTCAGCGCTCAACACCCCGACCTCGCACCCGAGCGGCGGGTCGAGGACATCACCGCCTTCGTCGACAGCATCGGCGAGCCCGTGGCCCTGTTCGGCCATTCGCGCGGTGGGGTGCTCGCACTGGGCGCGGCCGCGCGCAGCCCTGCAGCCGCAGCCGTGGCCGCCTACGAGCCCCCGGCGGCGGAGGCGCTCGGCGACGAGGAGGCCCAACGGCTCCAGCAGCCCATCGAGGCGATGGCCCAAGCGGTCGCCGAGGGGCGAATGACCGACGCGATGCGCGGCTTCGTCGAGTTCGTCGGCAACGACGACGAGGTGGCCACCCTGCACGCTACGGGCTACCTGGAATCCGCCTCGAAGTACGCCCCGACCCTGCTGGAGGAGCTCACACTCGAGGCACAACCCGAGGCGTTCACCCCGACCAGCCCCTCGGTCCTCGCCGCGATCACCGCACCGGTGCTGCTGCTCCACGGCAGCCGCACCCCCCTGCGCTGGTTCACCGACGCGGTCGGCCACGTCGCCGCGCACGTCCCCGACAGCGAGGTCCGCGAGATCGCCGGTGCCGGACACGGCGCCCCCGTTGTCGAGCCCCACGCAGTCGCCGAGGAGCTGGTGGGCTTTGTCGCCTCATCTCCAGCGGCCAACGAAGCGCACACGGCGGCTGCACGGGACTGAGGCCCACGGGGCTGTCATCGACGCAGCGGTGCGCCATCGGACGCATCCGTCCAGCGCCCGACGCGACCGAGACGAGGGGGAGCGCAGCATCGGCCATGCCGGTCCAGCGCAC
>SLAO01000113.1 GCA_007126835.1 Nitriliruptorales bacterium
AGACCCGCCACGCTGGCGCGAGCCGGCTCCGCGTCACGCCGTTGGGGCTGGGGCTCGCGGCTGTCGGGCGGCCCGGCTACATCACCGAGGGGCGCGCCGCCGACTTGGGCCAGGACCGGTCTCCCGACCAGATGCAAGCGGCAGCGCACGCCGTGCTCGACGCTGCGTGGGACGCAGGGATCCGCTACTTCGACGCGGCGCGCTCCTACGGCAGCGCCGAAGCGTTCCTCGCCGGGTGGCTCGAGGAGCGAGGGCTGACCTCAGACGACGTGACCGTCGCGTCGAAGTGGGGGTACCGGTACACCGCCGGGTGGCGCATCGACGCAGATGTCCACGAGGTCAAGGACCACAGCGTCGGCCACCTGCGCGAGCAGCTCGCCGAGACGCAGTCGCTGCTCGGTGGGGCACTGGGCGCCTATCAGATCCACTCGGCCACACTCGAGACCGGCGTGCTGTCGGACCCGGCCGTACTCGCCGAGCTTGCGCGCCTTCGCGACGCAGGGGTGGTGGTCGGCTTCACCACAAGCGGGGCGCAGCAGGCCGACGTGGTGCGTCACGGCACTGCGGCCGAGGTCGACGGACGCCGGCTCTTCGGCCTGGTGCAGGCCACCTGGAACCTCCTGGAGCCGTCCGTCGCGCCAGCCTTGGCCGAAGCAGCCGACGCCGGTCTCGTCGTCGTGGTCAAGGAGGCGCTGGCCAACGGGCGGCTGACCGCCCGCGGTGATGGGGGCAGCGAAGGTCCGCTGGCGGTGCTCGCCTCACGGATGGGGACCACCCCGGATGCCGTGGCCCTGGCCGCGGTCATGGCTCAGCCCTGGTGTGACGTCGCGCTGTCCGGCGCGGTTACCCCGGACCAGGTGCGCGCCAACCTCGCCGCCACTGAGGTGGATTTCACCGCCGACGACCTCACGATGGTTGCCCCCCTCGCCGAGCCGGCCGAGTTCTACTGGCAGGCGCGCGCGGCGCGAGCGTGGCGCTAGCTCTCGCCCCCGCATGGCCTGGCCTTTTGGCTAAGGGGGGAGCCATCCGACGGCGCTCGAGACCACTAGCATCCGGCGTGAGATGGGTCTCGCATGCGCGCTTGCCTGATGCAACCCGCCTCTGCCGCCCAAGGCGGGCAGGGACAGCGCTGAGGTGATCCTTCTCGCCGTCCTCGGGGGGACGTTCGCCCTGTCGGCCATCGCGCCCTTGCTGGTGCGGGCGTTCGATCGTGAAGCGGCCTGGGCGCTTGCCGCGGCGCTGGCGGGGGCGACCGGCATCCTGGCCGGCTACGGTCCCGCGGTTGTGCGGGGCGATGCAGTGGTGGCTCACGTGGCGTGGGTTCCTGGAGCCGACCTGGCGCTGTCCCTGCGCATGGACGCGCTTGCGTTCCTGTTCGCGCTGATCGTCCTCGGCATCGGCGCGGTCGTGATGGCCTACTCCGCGCGCTACTTCGCGGCGGGGGCAGCCCAGACTGGTCGCACCCTCGGCCTGCTTGTCTTCTTCGCCGCGTCGATGCTCGGCTTGGTCCTCGCCGACAACGCGCTGTTGTTGTTCGTGTTCTGGGAGCTCACCAGCGTCAGCTCGTTCTTCTTGATCGGCGGGCGCGGCGAGGGCCAGGCCGGAGCCACGCGCGCTCTGCTGACCACGTCGGCAGGCGGTCTGGCGCTGTTGGCGGGCATGGTGCTCCTCGGAATCGACGGCGGGACCTTCGCGCTATCGAGCCTCCTCGCCGATCAGACATTGGCCACCAGCCCCCTGGCTCCCGCAGTCATCGTGCTGCTGCTGCTCGCAGCGTTCACCAAGTCAGCCCAGTTGCCCTTTCATTTCTGGCTGCCGGGAGCGATGGTCGCGCCCACGCCCATCTCGACGTACCTGCACGCCGCGACGATGGTCAAAGCGGGCATCTACCTGCTGTTTCGCATGACACCGTTGTACGGCGACGTCGCCCTGTGGCGCTCCAGCGTGATCGCCGTCGGCCTGGCGACGGCGCTGGTGGGCGCGGTCGTCGCGCTGGTCAAGACCGACCTCAAGGCGCTGCTGGCCTACGGGACCGTGAGCCAGCTGGGTTTCCTGACCGCCCTGATCGGCATCGGGTCGCCCCTCGCCGTGGCTGCCGCCGCGGTCCACACCCTGGCCCACGCGCTGTTCAAGGCCACGCTGTTCATGAGCGTGGGCGTCATCGACCACGAGGTCGGCACCCGGGACTTGGACGAACTCGGCGGGCTGCGACGGGCCATGCCGGGCCTCGCCGCCGCGGGTGGGCTCGCGGCGTTGTCCATGGCGGGGCTGCCCCCGCTGCTGGGGTTTGTGTCGAAGGAGGAAGCCCTGGCAGCGTTCATAGAGGCGCCCGGGCCCGAGTGGCTCGGCATCGTCGCCACCGGACTAGTGGTGGCGGTGTCCATCGGGACGTTCGCGTATTCGGCCCGGTACTACTGGCGGACCTTCGAGGGGCCACAGGCGCCCGGGCTGACGGTCAACCGGGCCCCAGCGACGTTCGTCGCCGCACCGCTGGCAACTGCGATCACCGGCGCCGCCATCGGGGTGTCGGTGCCGGTGCTCAACCCTGTGGAGAACGCCGTTGCCCTGGTCACGACCGGCACCGACCCGGGACTCGCCCTGGCGCTGTGGCACGGGTGGACCTTGCCGCTGGTGCTGTCGGGGGTGGTCGTGGCCGGCGGGCTTGCCTTGTTCGCCCTTCGCGACCGCGTAGAGGGCTGGCAGCGCCGATTCGCCACCCCGCTGCGCGGCGACCGCGCCTTCGACGGCGCCTACGACGCACTGCTGGCCGCCGGCAAGCATGTCGGGGCGTCGGCGTCGTCGTCGGTCCCCGCCGTCTACCTCGTCCCGGTTCTCGCGGTCCTGGGTACGCTCGGCGCCGGGGCGGTGGTGTGGGACGAGCTCGGTCCGCAGGGCGCTCCTGCGCCGTCGCTGGGCCCGGACTGGGTGATCATCGGGCTGCTGGTGGTCTCCGTCGTCGGGGTGGTGCAGGCGCGCAGCCGCATCGGCGCCGTCGCGACGCTGGGGTTCACGGGCTACCTGGTGGCCGCCTGGTTCGTGGTCCTCGGCGCCCCCGACCTCGCCTTGACGCAGCTGCTGGTGGAGACCTTGACGGTCGCCGTGGTCGTGTTGGCCTTTCGCCGTCTGCCGTCGGCGTTCACGTTCGCGCGGCCGTCACGACGGGTCACGTCGGCCGTCGTGGCGGTGATCGCTGGCGTTCTGACGGCCGTGGCGACGTATGCGCTGGCGGGGCGCCGTGGCCTGTCCGACGTCGGCGCCTGGTATCTCAGCGAGGCGCAAGCCGAGACGGGCGGCGCGAACATCGTCAACACGATCCTGGTCGACTTCCGGGCGCTGGACACCCTCGGCGAGATCACCGTTCTTGCCGTCGCCGCCGGTGGGATCTACGCCCTCCTGCGCCTGGGTGACCCGACAGGGCTCGGGCCGCGCTGGACCGTGGAGGACCACCCAGCGCCCCGCGCGACGCCGACCGAGGCCAACCGAAAGCTGCAGCGATGAGGGACAGCCTGATCTTGCGAACCGGCAGCCGCGGCCTCGCTCCGATCATGCTCGGCGTATCGCTGTACCTGCTGGTACGCGGCCACGACGCGGTGGGCGGCGGCTTCATCGGCGGGCTCAGCGCCGGGGCCGTGGTCGTGCTGCTGTACTTCAGCCGCGGCCATGAGCGCATCCTCAGCAGCCGGCTGCTGCGCTACGCCCCCCTGGTCGCCTCCGGGCTGCTGCTTGCCGTGACGTACGGGATCGCCGGCCTGGTGCTCGGCGGTAGCTTCCTCGCGGGTGCCAAGTTCGAACTACCCGGCGGCCTGGAGGTGGCGGCCTCCTTGATCTTCGACGTCGGGGTGTACCTCGTCGTCCTTGGGCTGATCGTGGGGATCATGCGCCACCTCGGTCACACAGGCGACGAAGGCGTCACCCGCCTGCCTGAACGCGCGGTGCGGCGATGACCGCGGCGATCATCGTCGGGTTGCTGACCGCCGGCGGGACGTACCTGATCCTCCAGCGCGGGCTGGTCCGGGTCGTGCTGGGCTTCATCCTGCTCGGTCACGCCACCACGACGCTGCTGGTCGCAGCCGGCGGGGTGGGCCGTCGCGGGATCGCGATCCTGGGCCAGCAGGGGGTCGCCGAACAACCCGCGGACCCACTGCCGCAGGCTTTCGCGCTGACCGCGATCGTCATCTCATTTGGCATCACCGCGTTCCTGCTCGCGCTCGCCGCTCGCGGCCGGACGGTCCTCGGCGGCGACGACGTCGAGCAGCCAGCCGAGCCCGACGAAGCGGACCGGGGGTGAGCACGCTGCTGACCGCCCCGGTGTGGTGGCCGCTACTGTCGGCGGCCGTGGGTCTGCTGCTGCGGGCGCGCCCGGCGCTGCAGCGCACGACGGGCCCGGTCGCGCTGGCGGGTGTCGCGCTCGTGGGGCTCTGGCTGGTGCGGCTGACGGCGGAAGGGCGGGTCGTCGCCACCCACATCGGCGACTGGCCGGCCGGGGTGGCCATCCCGTTCGCGGCCGATCGGTTCGCAGCCTTGCTGCTGTGCGCGATGGCCGTGGTGGCGCTCGTCGCGGTGGTGTTTGCCACCCTCCGGGGCGAGGACCGCCACCACCTGTTCCACCCCATGGTCGGTGTCCTGGTCACCGGGGTGTCGATGTCGCTGCTGACCGCCGACTTGTTCAACCTGTTCGTCGCGTTCGAGGTCATGCTCATCGCCTCGTACGTGCTGCTGACCCTGCGCGCCGGGCACGCCCAGGTGCGAGCCGGCGCGGTCTACGTGGTGACCAACCTGCTGGCGTCCACGGTGTTCCTGCTGGGCACCGCGCTGGTGTACGCCCGGGCGGGGACGGTCAACCTGGGCGAACTGCATGGGGCCGCCTCCGATCCCGGGGTGGCCGTTGCCGCCGCGGTTGTTGGAGTCGCTGTCGCGGTCAAGGCCAGCCTCGTGCCACTGCACGGCTGGCTGCCGCGAACCTACGTGACGGCCGGGCCGGCGGTCACCGCGCTGTTCTCCGGCCTGCTGACCAAGGTCGGCGTCTACGCGCTGTTCCGTCTGTACAGCGTGATCTTCGCCGGGGACGTGACCTGGCAGCCCCTGCTGCTCGCCGTGGCGGGTGCGACGATGCTCGTCGGGGTGCTCGGCGCGGTCGGCAAGTCAGAGATCCGGGCGATCCTCGCCTTCCACATGGTCAGCCAGGTGGGCTACCTGGTGTTGCCGCTGGGCCTGTGGACCGTGGGGGGCGTCACCGCGGGGATCGTCTACCTCGTTCAGTACATCGCGGTCAAAGGGGCCCTGTTCCTGGCGGCCGGGACCGTCGAGACGATCGCCGGCAGCGGGCGCCTGCCACGACTCGGGGGCATGGCGCGCACGCGCCCCGCCCTGGCCGTGGGCTTCCTGTTGCCGGCCGCGGCGCTGGCCGGCCTGCCGCCGACCTCGGGCTTCGTCGCCAAGCTGCTGCTGGTCCGCGGTGCCTTCGATGCGTCACAGTGGGCCGTCGGCGGTCTGGCGGTGTTCGTCAGCCTCCTCACGCTCGTCTCGATGGTCAAGATCTGGAACGCGGTGTTCTGGGGCGAACCGTCCGCCGCGGTGCTCGCCGAGCCCGGCCTCCACCCGATGCAGCAACCGGCGGTGGGCCCCCCGGTGGTCGACGGGCTCGTCCAACCCGCCCCCGTCACGCTGACCGCCTCCCGGGTGCGTGCGCTGGCAGCACCATCCCTGGCGATCGGAGTGGCCACGGTGTTGCTGGGCCTCGGGGCGCAGGGTCTCGTCGCGCTCGCCGAGCCAGCCGCGGCGGGGTTGATTGACCCCGCGGCCTACCTCGAGGCGGTGAGACACCCGTGAGGGTCCGGTTGTGGGCCCGTCGGGCGGCGCGGGTGCCCGCGTTCGCTGTCTACTTCCTCTGGAGCCTTGCGCTGGCGAACGCGCGTGTCGCCTGGGAGGCGCTCACGCCGGGGTTCTCCATGCGTGCCGGCATCGTGCGAGTGCCGATTCACACCAACAGCGACTGGGAGACGATGCTGCTGGCCAACGTGATCTCGCTGACGCCTGGCACCCTGAGCCTCGAGGTCTCGGTTGATCGGCGGGCGCTGTACGTCCACGCGCTCTACATCGCGTCGCGCGAGGCCTTCGAAGCCCACATCGGCGAGCTCGAGCGACGACTGCTCCGGGCGTTGCGATGACCGGCGTGGACGTCGCGCTTGGTGTGCTGGCCCTGGCGTTCCTGCTCGGGCTGCTCCGGGCCGCGCTCGGTCCCGGTGTCGCCGACCGAGCGATCGCCGCGGACGTCTGCTTCTTCTCGGTGGTGGCCGGGTTCGCGCTGCTCGCGCTGCGCAGCGGGTCCGAGGCGTTCATCGACGTGGTGCTCGTGGCCAGCCTCCTCGGGTTCCTCGCCACGGTGGCGCTCGCGGCGCTGGTCGGCGGGAGATCCTGATGGTCGCCACCGCCCTCGCCGGGGTGCTGATCACCGCAGGGGCCTTGCTCATGCTGCTCGCCGGCGTGGGGGTGCTCCGCTTCCCCGACGCGCTGACGCGCGCCAGCGCCGCCACCAAGGCGACCGGCCTGGGCGTTGCGTTGATCCTCGTGGGCGTCGCCATGGCGATCGGCACCCCATCGGCGGCCGTCAAGATCGCGGTGGCCATCGTGCTCCAGTTCGCGACCGCCCCGTTGGCTGGTCACGTCATCGGTCGAGCCGCGTACCGCTCGGGTGCCCCGCTCTGGGAGGGCACCGTGGTCGACGACTACCGACGCTTCTACCCCTACGAGCAACAGCGGCAGGAGTGGCAGCGCCAAGCGCGGCAAGCACGCGGCGAGCGCTGACGAGGTTCGCACGGCTCGCAGCTGCGCACCCTGACGGACCGTCTCCCCCCTTCGACGGCCGGGGCCCAAGTTCGCGGCCGGGCAGGCGGACCGCTAGCGTCTGGCGCCGGCGGGTCCCGTTGCCCGCCGACCCGGGCTGCCCCGGACCGCGACAAGGCCGATGCCTGCCGCCTGCGACGACGGAGAGCGATGGAGACGGACTACAGCGCGCTGCCGCTGCTGGCGGTCCTGTTGCCCATGGCAACGGCTGCCGCCGTGGTGGCGTTGCGGGCACGGCCCAACCTGCGCGAGACGGCGACCGTCGTCGGTGCGCTGCTCACCTTTGGTGTGGTCCTGGCCATGCTGCCGGCGATGCTCGATGGCCGGCCGCACACCATCGCCGCCGGCGAGCTCGTCCCGGGTGTCGCGCCGAGCCTCCGCGCCGACGGCTTCGGGATGGTCTTCGCCCTGTCGGCGTCGTTCCTTTGGATCCTCGCCTCCTTCTACGCGGTCGGCTACCTGCGGGGCGAGGGCGCGAAGAAGCAGACCCGGTTCTACGCCAGCTTCGCCCTGTGCCTGGCTTCCACCTTCGGCTTGGCCTTCGCCGGGGACCTGCTGACCTTCTTCGCCTTCTACGAGCTGTTGACTGTGGCCACCTACCCGCTGGTGGTTCACAAGGAGAACGCCGAGGCCCGGGCAGCGGGGCGCAAGTACCTTGCCTATCTCCTATCGGGGGGCGTGGCGCTGCTGGCCGGGACGACGGTCGTGTACGCCAGCACCGGCGCCCTGACGTTCGCGCCTGGCGGGTTCGCCGCCGACGCGCTCGGGCCGGTGGCGTTGCCGGTCGTGTTCGTGCTGATGGCGGTCGGGTTCGGGACCAAGTCGGGCATCATGCCGCTGCACGCGTGGCTGCCTTCCGCAATGGTCGCGCCGACCCCGGTCAGCGCTTTGCTGCACGCGGTCGCGGTCGTCAAGGCCGGCGTCTTCGGGTTCGGCCGGGCGATCGGGTTCGTGCTCGGCCCTGAGCCGCTGGCAGACGTGGGGGTGACGTTCTATCTGGGCGTCCTGGCGGCCGCGACGATCGTCATCGCCTCGCTGATCGCGCTACGCCAGGACAACCTCAAGCGCCGCCTGGCCTTCTCCACGATCGCGCATCTGTCCTACATCGTCCTCGGGATGTCGATCCTGTCCGCCGTGGCGTGGGAGGGCGCGCTGCTGCACATCGTCAACCACGCGGCCTTGAAGATCACGCTGTTCTTCGCCGCGGGGGCGATCCACATCCACTTGCACCTCGACCGGGTGTCCGAGCTCGACGGTGTCGGCTGGAAGATGCCGTTCACCATGTCCGCCTTCGCCGTCGCCTCGGTCGGGCTTGCGGCGCTGCCGCCCATGGGCGGGTTCGTGAGCAAGCTGTTCCTGGTGCAGGGCGCGTTCGAGGCCGGCGACGTCGTCTTCGGACTGGTGCTGGTCGGCAGCGGGCTGTTCACGGCCGGCTACCTGTTCCCGATCGTGCATCGTGCCTTCTTTCGGGCCCCGCATCCCGCCCCCGAGCACGTGCACGCCGGCGGACATGTCCCGGAGGCCCATGCACCGGAAGCCCAGGCCCCCGAGGCCCACGCACCGGCCCCGGATGCCTACACGACCGCCGGCACCGACCCCGCCGGCACCCACCCCGCCGGCACCGACCCCGCCGGCGCCGAGCCCGACCGCAGCGCTGACCCCCACGCCGGCGCCGAGCACGATCAGAGCCCGACGGGGGACGACGATGCGCACGGGCAAGAGCACCATGAGCCCGCCGGCATCGACGCCTCACCGTTGATGGTCGCGCCCCTGGTCATCACCGCCCTCGTGGGCCTGGCCCTGGGGTTGGGCGACGTCCTCGGGGTGGGTGGGATCGCCGCCGGCGTGGCCGACGCGGTCATGGGGGGCGCCCCGTGACCCGCACGCGGTTGCTGATCATCACCGCCGTGCTCGCGGTGATCGGGGTTGGCCTCGACCTGGCCATGGGTGCCGACCCTCCGGGCTACGCGGTGACCGTGGGTCTTGTCGGGTGCATCGGCATCATCCTGATCTCCAAGTGGATCGGAAAGGCATGGCTGCAGCGCCCCGACCCCGACGCCGTTCCTGAGGACCCACCGGTTCCCGTCCCCGAGCGCGAGGGGGACGGCGATGCTTGAGCTGTTGCCCCCCGCGGCGATCCTGCTCGTGGGCGCCCTGGTGATCGCCGTGGTGCCCCGACGCGTGGGCGGTGCGCTCATGCTCGCGCTGCCGGTGCTCGCGTTCGCGCAGCTGCTGGCGCTCGAACCCGGCACGTCGCTGTCGGCCTCGTTCTACGGCTTCGAGGTCGAACCCCTCGCAGTCGATCGCCTGAGCCTGGCCTTTGGCTACGTGTTCTGCATCGCGGCGTTCATCGCCGGCTTGTACGGCCTGCAGGTCATGGGCACCGACGAGCGCGTCGCCGCGACCATGTACGCCGGCAGCGCGCTCGGGGTCGTGCTTGCGGGTGACCTGCTGAGCCTGTTCGTGTTCTGGGAGATCAAAGCGATCGGCAGCACGTTCCTGGTCTGGGCCCGCCGGACCGAGGAGGCCGGACGGGCCGGCAAGCGGTACCTGTACATGCAGTTGGCCGGCGGCAAGCTGCTCCTCGCCGGCATCCTGTGGCACATCGCCGCGACCGGCTCGATCGAGTTCACCGCCATGGACCCCGGGCCGGCGGCGGTGCTGATGCTTCTGGGCTTCCTCATGGCGGCCGCGGTGCCGCCGCTGCACCCGTGGCTACCCGATGCCTACCCACAAGCGACCATCGCCGGGACGGTGTTCTTGTCGGCGTACACCACCAAGGCGTCGGTGTACGCACTCGCGCGCGGGTTCGCCGGCTACGAGATCCTGGTCTGGCTGGGCGTGGCGATGGCGCTGTACGGCGTGGTCTACGCCGTGCTCGAAAACGACATCCGCCGGCTGCTCGGCTACCACATCATCAGCCAGGTCGGCTACATGGTTGCCGCGGTGGGCATCGGCACGGAGATGGCGCTCAACGGCGCCACTGCCCACGCCTTCGCGCACATCCTCTACAAGGGCCTGTTGCTGATGGGCGCCGGCGCGGTGCTCTACGCGGTCGGCGAGAGCCTCGGGACGCGCCTGGGCGGCCTGGCTCGCAAGATGAAGGCTGTGCTCACGCTGTACATGGTGGGCGCGGTGTCGATCTCGGGGTTCCCGCTGTTCAGCGGGTTCGTCTCCAAAGAGCTCACCATGGAGGCCGCGTCGCTCGACGAGCGCGCCCTCGTGGTGATCCTGCTCAAGATCGCGTCGGTCGGGACGTTCTTGCACACGGGTTTGAAGCTGCCCTACATGGTCTGGTTCGGCCGGGACCGTGGGCTGCAGCCGCGGCCGGTGCCCCCGTCGATGTACGCCGCGATGGGGGCGGCCGCGGTCATCAACTTCGCGATCGGGGTGCAGCCCTGGCTGCTCTACGATCTGCTGCCGTTCCCCGTGCCGTACACGCCCTACTACGCCGAGAAGCTCGTGGAGATGTCCCAGGTACTCCTGTTCACCGGCCTCGGGTTCTTGCTGTTGCTGAAGAAGCTCGCGGCTGAGCCCACGGTGAGCCTGGACACCGACTGGTTCTACCGCGACGCCCCGTTCCGGATCGCCGGCACGGTGAAGCGGCTGCGGCCCGAGCGCCAACCGGGCCGGGCCGGACCCGGCGTGCTCGAGCGGTTCCCGCCGTTGCAGCGCGCCCCGCTGGCAGGCGCCAAGTCCCCGGTGTACCCGACGTGGTTGCTGGGTGCGTCGATCCTGGGCGTGTCCGTGCTCATCCTCGCCCTGGCGTTGATCCCATGAGCACCCGTCCAGCCCTCGTCGTCGTCGAGTTCCTGGGACTGCTCGGCTTCTGGCTCGTGCTGTCGGGCCAGTACAGCCCCCTGTTCATCGTCATGGGCGTCATCTCCGCCGTCTTGGTTACGGCCCTTACCCACCGGGTGGTCGCCGAGGCACTCGGACCGCCGGGTGAGGGCGCCGCCGACGCGCCCGTACGGATCCTGCGCGCGATCGGCTACGGGTTCTGGCTGCTCAGCCGGATCCCCCCGGCGGGCTTTCAGGTGGCCTACTACGTCCTGCATCCGGCGATGCCGATCAAGCCCGGCGTGCTGCGCTTCCGCACGTCGTTGCGCAGCCAGATGGCCCGCTCGGCCCTCGCGAACTCCATCACGCTGGTGCCCGGCACGCTGACGCTGCGCATCATCGGCGACGAGTTCGTCGTCCACGCCTTCGTGCCCTCCTCGGCAGCGGACCTGATCAAAGGCGGCATGCAGCAGCGCATCGCCAGGGTGTTCCTCGAAGAGGAGCGCGACGACCCCGAGGCGACGTGGCAGCCACCCGAGCAGGGGACGAGCGCATGAACCCGTTCCTCGTCGGCGTGCTCATCGCGATCCCCCTGGTCATCATCGTGACCCTGTATCGCGTCTGGCGCGGGCCGTCAGTGTTCGACCGCCTCGTCGGCGTCGCCTTGGTGTCGGTCAACGCGGTGGTGGTCCTGGTAGTGGTGGGCTTCGCGTTGGGCCGGCCGGTGCTGTTCCTCGACATCGCCTTAGGGGTCGCCCTGCTCGCCTTCTTGTTGCCGATCGCCTTGGGCAAGTACGTCGAGCGAGCCGAGGACGTCGACACCGCCGGCGACCCGGAGGGCGCCAGGGATCCCGAGGCCGCCGGCGATGCCGCGGTATCCGAATCCCCGGGCGCCTCGGAGGTCTCGGACGTCTCCGATGCCTCGGACCTGGAGGGTGACCGGTGATCTACGTCGGAGGCACGCTCGTGACCGTCGGGGTTGCGTTCTTGGTCATCAGCGCCCTCGGCCTCGTCCGGCTGCCCGACTTCTACACGCGCGCGCACGCGGTGGCGAAGTCCGAGACGCTCGGGCTGCTGCTGATCTTCGGCGGGTTGTTCTTCTTCCCCGAGCTGACCGTCGAATCGGCGATCCGCTTGGCGCTGGTCCTGCTGTTCTCGCTGCTGGCCAACCCCACCGCCGTGCACGCCCTAGCGCGCGCCGCCCGGCGTGCGGGAATCCCCGCGTGGCGGAGTGATGCCCCATGATCTGGCAGCTTGACATCCTCGTGTTCGTCGCGCTGATCGTCGCGGCCATGCTCGCGCTGAAGGTGCGCGACCTGCTGACGGCCGTGGCGCTGCTCGCGGCGTACAGCCTGTTCGCGGCGCTGCTGTTCGCAGGGCTCAACGCCGTCGACGTCGCCTTCGTCGAGGCGGTCCTCGGCGCGGGCATCACCGGCGTGCTGTTCGTGGTCGCGGTGCTGGCCACCACCCGCAGGGCCGAGGACGACGAGAGCAACCGACGGCGCTTCGGGGTACTACCGCTGCTGGTGGCGTTCTTCGGGTTGATGCTGTACGCCAGCACCGACCTCCCCGATCGCGGGGACCCCGAGGCGCCCGCCCAGGTCGGGGTGGCGCAGGCCTACATCGAAGGCTCGCTCGACGACACCGAGACGCCCAACGTGGTCACTGCCGTGCTGGCCGACTACCGGTCGATGGACACCTTCGGCGAGACCCTGGTGATCCTCACCGCCGCGCTAGCCGCCGTGCTCGTCATCGCCAGCGGTCGCCGGACCTCCGGCCCCGAACCGCCAGATGAGCACGATCCCGGCCCCGAGCCGGTGCTCGACCCTCCGCCCGACGAGCGAGGGGAGTATCCGCGATGACGGGCGCCTACCCCAGTGAGGTCGTTCGGGTGGTGTCGGCGCTGCTCACGCCGTTCATCGCCATGTTCGGCCTGTAC
>SLAO01000014.1 GCA_007126835.1 Nitriliruptorales bacterium
CGGCCTCGACCACCTGGGCCAGCCCGTGGCCGGCGTCGCCGGCCTGAGCCCGGTCGGTGAGCACGAGGAGCCTGGGCACCGTCACTGGTCGACGTCGCCGAAGTCCGGGCGGCCTTCGTCGGGGGTCGAGCCTTCGGCGTACAGCCGCCGCGGGATCCGCCCTGCCCGCCGGGACAGCCACCCCGCCTCGACCGCGGAACGCATCGCGGTGGCCATGACCTCGGGCTCGGCGGAGCGCGTCACCGCCGAGGCGAGCAAGACGCCGTCGCAACCGAGTTCCATCGCCAGCGCCGCGTCGGAGGCGGCGCCGATCCCGGCGTCGAGGATCAGCGGGCAGTGCACCTGCTCGCGCATGATCCGCAGGTTGTAGGGGTTGCGGATGCCCATGCCGCTGCCGATCGGCGACCCCAGCGGCATCACCGCCGCGCAGCCCAGCGCCTCCAGGCGCGCGGCGACGACCGGGTCGTCGTTGGCGTAGGGCAATACGACGAAGCCGTCGTCGACGAGGAGCTCGGCGGCGTCGAGCAGCTCGACGGGGTCGGGGAACAAGGTCGCCTCGTCGCCGATGACCTCCAGCTTGATCCAGTCGGTCCCGAACGCCTCCCGGGCCATCTTCGCCGTCTGCACGGCCTCGCGGGCGGTGTAGCAGCCGGCGGTGTTCGGCAGCACGTGCACGCCCGTGCGTTCGATGACATCGACCAGCGACCCTTCGCCCGCGGGGGCCGCTCGGCGCAGCGCGACGGTGACGACCTCGGTGCCCGACGCGGCGATCACCCGCTCGAGCACGTCGAGGCTGGGCGCCCCACCAGTGCCCAGGATCAGCCGTGACGTCAGCTTGACCCCACCGATCGTCAATGGCTCGTCCACGGTGTCCTCCGATCCGGTCGGGTGGCCCGGCGCGGCGCGGCGCCTCCCTGCACGGCGGTTACGATCTCCACTCGGGCCCCGTCGTAGAGATGCGTCTGGTCCCACTGGCCCCTGGCGACCACGTCGCCGTTGAGCACCACGGCCACGCCCCGACGATCGGGCACCTCGGCATCGACGAGGGCTCCGACGGTGGTGTCGTCCTCCACCGTGCGGGTGGCGCCGTTGACGGTGACGTTCATGGCGGATCTCCGGTGGCCGCACCAGCAGGAGTGGTCGTGCTGGGCTGGACCGCGGGCCGCTGGGGGTCGGCCACGGCGAGCACCGCATCCGGGGAGGCGCCGGTCAGCACCGCGGCGACGGCCTCGGCGGTGATGGGCGTCAACAGGACACCGTTGCGATGGTGGCCGGTGGCCCACACCAGGCCCTCGAGCCCCTGGCTCGCGCCGATCAACGGCCGGTTGTCTGGGGTGCCCGGGCGCAGTCCCGCTCGGGCTTCGACGAGCTCGAGCTCGTCGATCTCGGGTACCAGGCGCGTGGCGTCGTCGAGCAGCATGCGCACCGCGCCTGCTGTGACCGACGTGTCGTGGCCGAGCTCCTCCTGGGTCGCCCCGACGACCAGGCGGCCGTCTCCGCGAGGCACGAGGTAGACCCTGCGGCCGGCGACGATCCCGCGGACCACGCTGCCCAGGACGGGGTCGCCGTTGCGGCTGTGCAGCCGCAGCAGCTGGCCCTTGACCGGACGCACGCGTGCGCCCAGCCCCGCCGGCAGGCCCTCGAGTTGGCCGGACGCCGCGCCCGCAGCGACCACGACGGTCGGGGCGGCCAGCCGCTCGCCCGCGTCGGTGGTGACGCCGGTGATCCGCGCGCGGTCCTGGTCGATGCGGACGACGGTGGCGTGGTGCTGCTCGACCCCGGCGGCGTCGGCGGCGCGACGCAGCGCCCGCAGGGCCTGGCGGGGATCGGCTTGATGATCGTCGGGGGCGGCGATCCCGACTCGCACGCGCGGGCTCAGCGCCGGTTCGCGCCGTCGAGTCTGGCGGCTCGTCAGGCGCTCGACCTCGAGACCGAGCTCGACCCGGAAGTCGTGCATGTCCTCGAGCACGCGCGCGTCGTCGGCGTCGAACCCCACGAGCAGGGTGCCGCACTGGCGGTATCCGGCGTCCTGACCGGATGCGGCCTCCAGTTCGCGGGCGAATGCTGGCCAGCGCCGGCTGGACGCGATGTTGAGCCGCAGCAGATCCTGCTCGCTGTAGTCGACCTCGCCGACCGGAGCAAGCATGCCCGCGGCCACTGCGGAGGCCCCCGACGCCGGCGCGGGGTCCACGACGGTGACCGACAGGCCCTCCTCCGCGGCGCGCCACGCCGACGCCAGGCCGATGAGCCCGCCGCCGACGATGATCGCGTCGGGGCTCATCGACGCCTCCCCGACGTGGGCTGACTTGCGGGTTGGGTCTCAGGCTGACTCTGCGTAGCGGATTGGCGTTGCGTTGCTGGGTGAGTCTGGGTCGCGGGGTGGGTCTCGGTCGCGGGGTGGCGCCGCGCGGTGGAGCGGGTCGCGGGGTGCTGGGCCAGCGCGGCCACCAGGGCCCGCGTGGCCTCGATCGGATCGGCGGCGTCGGTAACCGCGCCGGCGACCGCGACCCCGTGCGCGCCGGCGGCCACCACCTCGGCGATCCGGTCGACGGTGATGCCGGCGATGGCGATGATCGGGATGTCGACCGACGCTGCGACGGGCGCGAGGCCGTCGGGGCCGAACGGGGTTGGAAGGCCGTCCTTGGTCTGCGTGCCGTAGACGGGGCCGACGCCGAGGTAGTCGGCCCCGGCGGCCGCCAGGTTGCGGGCGGTGCCGGGATCACGAGCCGTGCCGCCGACGAGCAGCCGCGCGCCAGCCAGTTCGCGCACCGCCGCCACGGGCAGGTCATCGGCGCCCAAGTGGACCCCGTCGGCGCCGGAGGCCAGCGCGACGTCGGGGCGGTCGTTGATGATGCACGTCGCCCCGGCGTGCTGGCAGCGAGCGACCACAGCCACCGCGAGCGCGTGGAGGTCCCGGTCGGACACCGACTTCACTCGCAGTTGCACGCAGGGGGCGCCACCGGCCAGCGCCGCGTCCACCATCGCCAGCGTGTCGGCGGGCGGCGAAGCCCCCACGATGACGTGGAGTCGCGGCACCGAGCGGCCGTGCTGGGCCGCCGCGGGGTCGTGCTGGGCCATTGACGCGCTCCCTCCGCCGGCATGATCCGGATCAGGTCCCAAGGTCCGTGCCCGCCTGGCACGTTCTCAGCCCCGGCGCGGGGGCTCCCTCGACGTCAGCGCCACCGTAGTGCGCCCGACAGCTCTGCGCGACCCGACCACGATCGCCCGGGGTGGCTGCGGGGGCCCCGGGCCGTGTCGGTACGCGGGATATTTGGTGCAGATCGGACGCGACTGGTACATCTTCACGAGAATTCGTGCAGATGTACCAGTCGCACGAAGTTTGTCGGCTTTGTGATGCCCCGACGTGCCCGCGCAAACCCCTCTGCCCGGGCTTGCACCGGGCAAAGCAGGCAAACAACG
>SLAO01000003.1 GCA_007126835.1 Nitriliruptorales bacterium
CCGAGCGCAGCCGGCGCGCCCACGAGCAGGCCGCGGCGGCCGAGGCTCGGCGCCGGGCGCAGGCGCGCGAACGTCAGCTGCGGTGGGAAGGCGAGGTCGCCGCGTTGCGAAGCGCGCTGGCCCAGGCCGCCAGCGAGGAGGGCCGGCTCGCAAGCCAGATCGACGGTCTCGCGGCGCGTCGCGACGAGCTGACCGCCGACGTGGCCTCGGTCCAGTCCGAGATCCAGCGTCTCGACGCCGGCGTGCCCGGTGTCAGCTCCAGGCTCGAGGCAGCCGAGAGTGCGGTCACCGCGCGGTCCGAGGCAGCCTCCCAGGCCGCCAAAGACGAGCGCGAGCTAGAACGCCGTCGCGCGTCGCTGGAGGCCCGCGCCGACGCCCTCCGCGCCGCGTCCCAGGAAGCCACAGGAGGTCAAGCCGCGCTCGTCGAAGCCGCCGAGGCCGGACGGGTCAACGGGATCAGAGGTCCGCTGGCCGACGAGGTGCGGGTCGTGGACGGGATGGCGCAGGCGCTGGCTGCCGCCCTCGGGCCCCTAGGGGATGCCCTGGTCGTCGATTCTGTGCACGCGGCTGCCGAGGCGGTCGGCTTCGTGCGGCAGGAGGGCTCGGGGCGGGTCCTGCTGCTGGCCGCTGCCGACGGCGCGGCTGACCGGGACGCCGAACGCGATGCTCGTTTGGCGACCCGGCGAGCGCGCCCCCTGATCGAGGCGCTCCGCGGCGACGAGCGGGTGGTCGCCGCCCTGGATTACGCGTTGCGTGACGTCTACGCCGTCGCCGACCACGACGTCGCCTGCCGCCTGGCGGCCAGCGAGCCCTCGTGCGTGTTCGTCACCCCACACGGTGAGCTTGCCGGACCCACGGGGTTCGCCGGCGGATCAGCTGGACCGTCGAGCGCCGTGGTCTCCCGCGCTGCCGCGGAACGCGCCGAGGCCGAGTTGGCCGACGTGGAGCGCGACCTGCTGGTCGCCCATCGGCGGGTCGGGGACGCCGACCGGGAGCTCGACGCGGCCAAGCGCGAGCTCGACGCGGCCACCGCGGACATGCAGGAATCCGACGCGGCTATCACCGCGGCTGCCGAGCGCCTGGGCCGGCTACGCAAGGAGCTCGGCGCTGTCGAATCGCAGCTGCAGGCCCGCGAGCAGGAAGCCGCGGACCTGGCGCACGGGATCGCCGAGCGGCAGGAGCGTCTCTCCGAGCTCGAGGCTCGCGGGGCCGACGCCGCCGACGATGCCGACCCAGACGACGACGGCGACGACGGACGCGACCTCGAAGCCGAGCACCTCGAGGACGCCCTGGCTCGCGCCCGGGAGCACGAGGTCGAGGCGCGCCTGGAGGCCAGCGCCGCGGCCCAGCGGCGCGACGAGCGCGACCGGCGGATCCGCGCCCTCGAGCAGGAGGCTGACGACGTCGAGGCGCAGCTCGCCGAGCGCGAGCGCCGCAGGGAGGCCCGGTTGGCCGGCATCGTTCGCTGCGGCCACCTCGCCACCGTCGCCGCCGATGCCCTCGCCCGCGCCGAGCGCTCACTGGAGGCCGCGGCCCGCGAACGCGACACCCTCGAGGAAAACCGCGCGGCCCGCCAACGCGAGCTCGGCGTGGTACGCCAGCGCATCCGCAACGCCGAGAACCTCCTGGCTGAGGTACGCGACGCGCGGCACCGCGAGGACCTCGCCCGGCAGGAGCTCGAGCTCGCCATCGCCGGCGTTCGACAGCGCTTGGCCGACGAGCTCGACGCGGACCCTGACGCGGTGCTCGCGGCAGCGCGCGAGGCGGGCGACGACGGGCCACTGACCGGCGGCGAGGAGCGTGACGCACAGCTGTCCGACGCCGAGGGGCGGCTGGCACGCAAGCTCGAGCTGCTTGGTACCGTCAACCCGCTGGCTCGCAAGGAGCACGCCGAGCTGACCGAACGCCACGAGTTCCTGTCGGGCGAGCTCGAGGACGTCCGCCGGTCGCGGGACGACCTCCAGCAGGTCATCACCGCCGTCGACGACCGCATCCGCGAAGTCTTCGCCGACGCGTTCGCCGACGTGGCGTCGGCGTTCGCGGAGCTGTTCCCCAGGTTGTTCCCCGGTGGGGAGGGGCGGCTGGTGCTGACCGACCCCGACGACCTGCTCGACAGTGGTGTGGAGGTGGAGGCCCGCCCGCCGGGCAAGAAGGTCAAGCGCCTGTCCCTGCTGTCCGGGGGTGAGCGCAGCCTGACGGCGTTGGCGATCCTGTTCGCGATCTTCAAGGCTCGACCGTCGCCCTTCTACGTCCTCGACGAGGTCGAGGCCGCGCTCGACGACGTGAACCTGCAGCGCTTCTTGGGCGTCGTCGGCGAGTTCCGCTCCACCAGCCAGCTGATCATCATCACCCACCAGAAGCGCACGATGGAGGTCGCCGACCTGCTGTACGGCGTGTCGATGCACGGCAGCGGGATCTCGCGGGTGCTGTCCCAGCGCATGGACGAGGTCGAGGCCGCGGCCTCGGCGTGACGCTCGGGCTGGCGGATCGCCCCTGCGATGTCGCGGCGGCGCGGTACCTTGCGAGCGCTGGCCTATTGACCGTGACGGGGAGCATCCGCTCCCGTCCATACCGACCCGCACCCGCCGCTGGGGCGCTGGGGGGAAGCCTCCATGGAAGATCTGATCCTCGTCCTGCTCGTCGTGCTTGGCCTCCTGGTGATCGGCGGGGTCGGCTTCGTCGTCGTCCGACGCGGCGGCGCGCCGGCTCCGCCGCGCGAACCCGAGGCGCCGGCTGAGCCTGAGGCCCCGCCGGCTGAGCCTGAGGCCCCGCCGGTCGAGCCTGAGGCCCCGCCGGTCGAGCCTGAAGCGCCGCCTGAGCCTGAAGCGCCGCCAGTCGAAGAACCCCTGGCACCCGCCGAGCGCTTCTGGCAACGCCTCGGTCGGGCCAGGTCGAACCTGGGTGACGCGGTGGTCGGGATCTTCCGTCAAGGGCTCACAGAAGAGACCTGGGAGGAGCTGGAAGAGTCGCTGATCGCCGCTGACGTCGGCGTCGAGGCCAGCACCGAGTTCGTCGCCGGCCTCAAGGAACGCTGCCGGGCAGAAGGGGTCCGCACGGGCGAGCAGGCCCTGGCGCTGTTGAAGGAGGTCATGCGCCTCGAGCTCGAGGTCACCGACCGGACGTTGGCTCGACGCGAGGACGACACCACGGTGTGGCTCGTCACCGGCGTCAACGGCACCGGTAAGACCACGTCGATCGGCAAGCTCGCCGCACGTGCCGTCCGCGACGACGAATCGGTGGTTCTCGCCGCGGCGGACACGTTCCGTGCGGCAGCAGCGGATCAGTTGGAGCGCTGGGGTGAGTCGGCCGGCGCGCGCGTGGTCCGTGCCGGCGAGGGAGCCGATCCCGCGTCGGTCGCGTTCGACGGGTTCGCGTCAGCGCGCGCGGCCGGTGCCGATCTGCTGCTCGTCGACACCGCGGGGCGCTTGCAGAACAAGACCGCGCTGATGGACGAGCTGCGCAAGGTCAAGCGGGTGCTCGAACGCGAGGCAGGCCCCTGCGACGAGGTCTTGCTCGTCCTCGACGCCACGACCGGTCAGAACGGGCTTTCCCAGGCTCGCGCGTTCCTTGAGGCCGTCGACGTCACCGGCGTGATCCTGACCAAGCTCGACGGCACGGCGCGGGGCGGCATCGTCGTCGCCATCCAGCGTCAGCTGGGCATCCCGGTCAAGCTCGTCGGCCTCGGGGAGAGCATCGACGACCTCGCCGAGTTCGACCCGCAGGCGTTCGTCGACGCCTTGTTCGAGGAGGTCGCCCAGGACGTCTCGTTAGAGGACGATCGGTCCGCGGTCGCGCCCGACTCGCGGCGTCCGGACCAGGCTGACGAGGGCTGACGTGCACCCTGTCGGCGCCCTCGACCACGAGACCGTCCGCGAGGCGCTCGTACTGCTGGGCCACCCCGAGCCGCCGGCGCACCGCGGCGCAGCCCAACGAGCGTTGCGTGGCCACCTCGGCGCTCCGGGCACGATCAGAGCCGTGCTCGACGCCGGCCCCGACGGGGCGCGCGAGGCGTTCGTCCGGGTGTGCGCTGACGGTGCTGCTGCGGTGGAGGATCTCCTGGGGCGCGGCTGGTGGGGGCGGGGGACGCTCCCGCCGCCTCTGGACTGGCTGCAACGCCGCGCCCTGCTGGTGGTGGGTGACGACGGGCTTGTGCATCCCGTCGACGAGGCCCGTGACGGGTTCCTCCAGCGGACCTTGGCGCTGGACGGCAGCAGCGCCGGCGACGCCGGGTCCAGCGCCCGGGTCGAACCGGCTGCCTGCGTCGTCGTGACGGAGTCCGCGGCGCTGCTCGACCGCGTCGTGACGGTCCCGGCCGCCGGGCTGCGCGCGGTGGCGTCGACCGTCGCCGTGTCGCACCGGAGCCCTGCTGCGGTGGAGTCCGCGCTTCGGGCCGCCGGCATCGCCTTGGACGCAGACGCCACCGTGGCGGCCGACCAGCACGCTCCCCCCCTTCCCGGAACCGCCGAGGATGCGGTGGGGCCCCGGGCGATCCGCGCCGTGTTGGATCGAGCCGTCGCCGAGGGGCGACAGGTGCGCCTGCGCTACTTCGCGTCCTCCCGCGGCGGGGCGGCTACCGACCGAGTCGTCGACCCGTGGCGCTTCGCCGACGACCTGCTCGTGGGCTACTGCCACCTGCGCACCGGCGAGCGGACCTTCGCGTTGGACCGCATCGGCCAGGCGCGGCTGCTTGCCAGCGTGGTCGAGCACCCGGACCCCGCTAGCCCTTGACTGCCGGCTCCGGCCGCCCTTGTCACACGGGGGGCTGCTTACGCGGCTGGGGCTGCATCAGGTCGAGCAGGTCCACCGCATCAGCCGCGGCGTCCTGCAGTGGGAACAGCACGTGGTGGGCGTCGGTTTGCTCCAGGACCTGCAGGTCCTCCTCGGTGCGGGCGGTGACCATCAGCCCACAGCGGTGGTCGATGTGCCGCAGGGATTCGAGCAACGTCAACGCGGCGTCGAGGTCGGGGACCGTGCACACGACCCACCGGGCCCGGTCCAGGGGCAAGTGCGAGACCAGCTCGGGGTCGCCGGCGTCGCCGAACAACGCGGCGAACCCGTCCTCCTTGGCCCAGCGGACCGTCTGCGGGTCGTCGTCGACGCCGAGGACGGTGTGTCCGCGCTCTCGCAGGTGGGTGGCCAGCCGGCTGCCGAAGCGGCCGAGCCCCACGACGATGACGTCGGCGCCCGCCGAGGCGGCAGCCGCGCCGAGGGTGTCCTCGCGTGGTCGTCGCCGCTCGAAGATGCGCAACGCCTGGTCGAGGGGTCGGAACAGCTGCTTGGAGTAGAGGATGAGGTAGGTGGACAGGCCGATGGTGATCAGGCCAACGGTGGTGATGAGCCCGACCTCGGCGTCGCTGATGTGGCCGACGGTCAGGCCGAGCGCGGCGAAGATCAGCGAGAACTCGCTGATCTGCGCGACGGTCAACCCGGTCAAGAAACCGGTGCGTCGCCGATAGCCCATGATCCCCATGATCGTCATCACGATGATCGGGTTGCCGATGAGCACGAACAGGCTCAGCACGATCGCGGGCCCCACCTGCGCAGCGGCGTCGGCGAAGTCGAGCCCGACACCGAGTTCGAGGAAGAAGAACAGGAGCAGGAAGTCGCGCACCGACACGAGGCGGCCGCCGATGGCCTGCCGGTAGCCGGTGGAGGCCAGGGACATGCCGGCGATGAAGGCGCCGACCTCCTGGCTGAAGCCCAAGATCTCGCCGGTGGCTGCGAGGGCGACCGCCCACGCGATCGCGAACAGGATCAGGAGCTCGCGCTCCTCTGCGAGGCGCTCCAGCAGCGCTGGCAGCAGGTAGCGCATGAGCAGCCCCACCACCGCCACGAACGCCACCGCCCGCGCGCCGATGGTGGCCAGCTCCACGGGTACGGAGGCGGCGGTGTCCCCGGCACCGCCGAGCGCGGACAGCACCACGAGTGCGATGACGACCACGATGTCCTGCACGATCAGGATCCCGAGGGCGATCTGGCCGTGGGTCTCCTCCACCTCCTGCTTGTCGGACAGGAGCTTGACGATGATGATCGTCGAGCTGAAGGTCAGCGCCACCGCGATGTACAGCGCGGGCAGCGGGGGGTACCCCAGCCCGAGGGTGATCGCGAACCCCACGACCGAGGTGAACAGCACCTGGCCCAGGCCAGCGACCAACGCCACCGGCCCAACCGTGCGGATGAGGTGGAGGTCGAGCTTCAAGCCGACGAGGAACAGCAGCAACGCGATGCCGATCTCGGCCAGCAGCGCCAGTTCGTCGGTCTGCGCGATGACCCCGAAGCCCACCGGCCCGGCCGCGATGCCCACCCCGATGAACGCCACGATCAGCGGCTGGCGCAGCCGCACCGCCAGCGCACCGACCATGGCGCTGATGATCAGCACGGCACCGATCTCTTGGAACACGTTGTCGAAGGTCACCAGGCTCCCTTGCGGTTGCAGCAGACCACGGCCTTGCGCATGCCAGCAGCGTAGCCACGGTCGATAGACTTCCGGTCCCGCGTCCACGACCGCCCGGAGTGCCACCAGATGTTCGATGCCCTCTCCGACCGGCTCGAGGCCGTGTTCACCCGCCTTCGCAGCCGCGGCAAGCTGACCGAGGAGCAGGTGGATGCGGCTCTTCGGGAGATCCGCCTCGCCCTGCTCGAAGCCGACGTCAACTTCAAGGTCGTCAAGTCCTTCGTCAGCCGCATCCGCGAGCGCACGGTCGGAGTCGAGGTCTCCGAAGCGCTCAACCCTGGCCAGCAGGTCATCAAGATCGTGCACGAAGAGCTCGTGGCGATCCTCGGCGAGCAGTCCGCGCCGCTCGATCTGGGCAGCGCGAGCCCGGCGGCGATCATGCTCGCGGGATTGCAGGGGTCGGGCAAGACGACGGCCGCCGGCAAGCTCGGGGCGCTGCTGAAGAAGAAGGGTCGCCAGCCGCTGCTCGTGGCGTGCGACTTGCAGC
This sequence comes from Nitriliruptorales bacterium, assembly GCA_007126835.1. Taxonomy (GTDB): domain Bacteria; phylum Actinomycetota; class Nitriliruptoria; order Euzebyales; family Egibacteraceae; genus SLAO01. Next base: position 6,942 of record SLAO01000003.1, read on the forward strand.
GTCCGGCAGCGGTCGACCAGCTCAAGGTCCTGGGGGAGCGCACCGGGGTGCCGGTGTACGCCCCCGAGCCGGGCGGCGACCCGAACGCCGACCCCGTGGCGGTGGCTCGCGGTGCCGTCGACGAGGCCAGGCGCCTGGGCGCCGGCGTGCTGATCGTGGACACCGCCGGTCGCACCAACGTCGACGATGTGCTCATGGCCCAGGCCGCGGACATCAAGGCCGAGGTCGCACCCGCCGAGACGCTGTTCGTCATCGACGCGATGATCGGGCAGGAGGCCGTCACCGTGGCCAAGGCCTTCCAGGAGGCGGTGGACTTCACGGGAGTGATCCTGTCCAAGCTCGACGGTGACGCGCGTGGCGGTGCGGCGCTGTCGGTGGCCGAGGTCACCGGGCGCCCGATCAAGTTCGCCTCGCTTGGTGAGAAGATCGAGGAGTTCGAAGCCTTCCACCCTGACCGCATGGCCGGCCGGATCCTCGGCATGGGCGACGTGATGACGCTGATCGAGAAGGCCGAGGACGCCTACACCGAGGAGCAGGCGGCAGACCTCGAAGAGAAGCTGCTCGAGGACAGCTTCACGCTGGAGGACTTCCTCGAGCAGTTCCAGCAGCTGCGCAAGATGGGCTCGCTGCAAAGCCTCGTGGGGATGATCCCCGGCGTCGGCAAGCAGCTCGAGGACGCCGACCTCGACGAGAGTCAGCTCGCCAGGGTCGAGGCCATCATCCGCTCCATGACCCGCGAGGAGCGGCGTGATCCCGACATCCTCAACGGCAAGCGCAAGAAGCGCATCGCTGCGGGTTCCGGCCGCAGTGTGCAGGAGGTCAACGAGTTGCTCCGCAGCTTCGCGGAGATGCGCAAGATGATGAAGCAGATGGGTGGCGGAGCGCGCGGTCAGGCCAAGGCGATGCGCCAGCTCAAAGGCGGCGATCTCCAAGGCCTGACCGACGGTGGCACGTTCCCCGGCCTCGGCGGCGGCGGCCTGCCGGCGGGCACCGGGGCAGCGGGCATGGGTGGTCCTGCCGGCATGGGTGGCGGGATGGGGGCCGGCATGGGCGGTGCCGGTGGCATGGGCGGACCCGGAGGTCCGGGCGGCAAGCCCCGCGGCAAGCAGGTCCCCAAGCGCAAGCAGAAGAAGCGCAAGAAGAAGCGATAGTGCAGCCGCCGCCGCCACCAGCGGCCGAACCCGCGGTTGCCCCCGCGGTGGCGGCGCGGGGTCTGCGCAAGCACTTCGGTTCCACAGTCGCCGTCGACGCTCTCGACCTCGACGTCCCGACCGGCTCGTTCTACGGGTTGGTCGGTCCGAACGGGGCGGGCAAGACCACCACCCTGCGCATGCTGACGGGCCTGCTGCGTCCCGATGCCGGCCGGGCCTGGGTTGGCGCCGTGGACGTGTGGGCGGATCCGCTGATGGCCAAGCGACGCGTCGGGGTCCTGCCCGAGGATCTGGTGCTGTTCGACCGGCTGTCCGGCCGGCAGCTGCTGACCTACACCGGGCTGCTGCGGGGACTGCCCGCCGACCTGGTGGAGGAACGCGCAGGCGCGCTGCTCGACGTGCTCGGGCTGACCCCGGCCGGGGGCCAGCTGGTCGTCGACTACAGCCACGGCATGCGCAAGAAGGTCGCCCTGGCCGCGGCGCTGCTGCATGCTCCGCAGGTCTTGTTCCTCGACGAGCCGTTCGAGGCAATCGACCCGGTAAGTGCGCGCACCATCAGGTCGGTGCTGGAGCGCCATCTCAGCGGGGGCGGCACGGTGATCTTCTCGAGCCATGTCATGGAGCTCGTCGAGCGTCTCTGCGACCGCATCGGGGTGGTGCACGGTGGCCGGATGGTGGCCTCGGGATCGCTGGACGCGGTCCGGGGTGGCCGCTCGTTGGACGAGGCGTTCGTGGACTTAGTCGGCGCCGACGTCGAGACGGGGGAGGCGCTCGGGTGGCTTGGCACCTCGTCCGACTGAAGCTGACCCTGCTCGTGTCCGGGCTTCGGCGCGGGTGGCAGCAGCTGGTCGGGACGCTGGCTGGTGTCATCGTCGGGCTCCCGCTGGCCACCCTGGGCGCGGCGCTGCTCGTGTGGGTGGGCGGTCAGCCTGCCGGGGACGTCGCCCTGCACGCCACCCTGACCAGCGTGCTGATCCTGTGGGTCGTCGGGCCGCCGCTCACGTTCGGGCTAGACGAGACCCTCGACCCCCGGCGCCTCCAGCTGCTGCCGCTGTCGCAGCGACAGCTTGCCACCGGCTTGTTGTGTGCCAGCGCCGTCGGGATCGGCCCCGCGGTGACAGCCATCCTGCTCGCGGGTGCGGTCATCGGCTTCGCCCCGGCGGGCCCCGGCGCCGTGGTCGTGCTCGCCGCCGGCATCGGGCACCTGGCCCTCTGCCTGGTCACGGCGCGGCTGATCACCACCCTGCTGTCAGGATGGCTGCGGTCGCGCAAGGGCCAGGACCTGCTCGTGGCCGTCGGGGCCTTCTCGGGTCTTGGACTTGCCGCGGTGTTCCAGATCCCGGGCTTCATCGCTCGCGGTAGCCGCAGTGTGGAGACGCTGGTCGAGCAGTTCGAGACCACCGCGGCGGTCCTGAGCCTGCTGCCGTCGAGCTGGGCGGCCACGGTGATGATCGCCGCCGGGGACGGCCGATGGCTGACCGCCGCCGGCATGCTCGCGGCGTTGGCGGCGCTGGTCGCGTTGCTGGCCGGCGCGTGGGTGCGGCTGCTCGAGCGGGCCAGTCAGACCGCCGGCGGCCAGCGACGCGCGCGCCCCGACCGCCCGCTGTTCGCCGGGCCGGCGGGATTGCTGCCCCGCAATCGCGCCGGCGCCGCGGCCGCCCGCGAGATCCGGTACCTGCTCGGCGAACCGCAGCTTCGGGTGCAGTGGATGATCACCGTGGTGTTCGCCGGCGCGCTGGTGGGTGCCGGTGTCTTGGCGCCGGAGGGTGCTCCGGGCACGCTGGTGCTGGCTGTCGCCGGGTTGGCTGGCTTGCAGGGGCTGGCGTCAGTCAACGCGTTCGGGGCCGACCGGGGGGCGGTCTGGATGCTGCTGTCGGCGAGCCAGATCGAACCGTCCGACCTTGCCGGCAAGAACGTCGCCGGCGCGGCGTTGGTTCTGCCGATCGTCACCGTGGCCGCCCTGGGCCTGGCCACAGCCACCGGCGGGTGGGCCAACGTCCTTCCCGCTGTGCTGCTTGCGGTGGCCGTCCTCGGCGTCTGCTACGGGGTGGGTGACGTCGCCAGCGTGCTGGCCCCCTCGCCGCTGCCAGAGCGACCGTCCAACGCCTGGGCCGGGACCACCGGTACCGGGTGCGCCACCGCTCTGGCGCAAGCCCTGGCCTTCATGCTCGTGGCCGTGGTGATGCTGCCGGCGGCCGCGGGGGTCCTGGCCACGATCTTCCTCGCGCCAGGGTGGCTGATCGTCGCCGCGTTCCTGGCGGCGGCCTACGGGCTGGCCATGTGGGGGCTGGGGGTCCGGTTCGCCGGACGGCTCGCAGCTAACCGAGGTCCCGAGATCCTGTCCGCACTGGAGGGCTGAGCCTGCGCTGCTCGGCTCTGCCCGGTGATGACCCGCGGGGCTGCCTGAGGGTCAGCTTCGGTGGGTACGAACTCGTGCAGGACACGAGGAGGTCACGGTGGACATCACCCCATTGCTCCAGCCCGGCGGGAAGATCGTGCTCGTCGTCGCCGACGGGCTCGGCGGGATGGCCGACGCCGAGCACGACACCGAGCTCGAAGAAGCCCGCACCCCCAACCTCGACGCGCTGGCGGCCGAGGGCGCGACCGGTCTGGTCACGCCCGTGCTGCCGGGGATCACGCCCGGGTCCGGTCCGGGCCACCTCGCGTTGTTCGGCTACGACCCGCTCGAGTACGAGCTCGGGCGCGGGGTGCTGTCGGCCACGGGAGTCGAGTTCGACCTGCGGCCGGGCGACGTCGCCGCTCGAGGCAACCTGTGCACTTTCGACGCCGACGGCAACGTCGCCGACCGGCGGGCGGGGCGCATCGCCGACGAGGACGCCGAGCCCTTGGTGGACCGACTCGACAAGGAGGTTGCCGTCGACGGGGTCGAGGTGTTCTTCCGGCACGAGGCCAGCCACCGCGTGCTGCTGGTCGTGCGGGGCGACGGCCTGGACGCCCGCGTTTCAGACACTGACCCTGAGGTAGAGGGTAAGCCTGTCAAGCGTCCTGAGGCGCGCGACCCTGCTGCTTCGCACACGGCCGACGTGATCGCCGAGGTCGACCGTCAGGTGCGGGAGGTCCTGGCAGGGGAGGCGGCGCACGGCCTCCTGCTCCGAGGATTCGACACGCTGCAGGAACTGCCCTCCTTCGCAGACCGGTACCAGCTGCGCGCGGCCACCGTGGCCATCTACCCCATGTACCGGGGCGTGGCGTCCCTCGTGGGCATGGACCTGCTGCCCCGGCCCGACGACCTCGACGCCCAGGTGGCCGCGATGGCGCGGCGGTGGGACGACTATGACTACTTCTTCCTCCACCACAAGTACACCGACGAGGCCGGCCACGACGGTGACCGTCCCCGCAAGGTGCGCGAGATCGAGCGCCTCGACGCGGCGATGCCCGCGATCCGCGACCTAGACCCCGACGTCTTGGTCGTCACCGGAGACCACGCCACGCCCACGCAGATGCAAGCCCACTCGTGGCACCCCGTGCCGGCCCTCATGTGGGGACCTCATGTGGGCCGCGACGCGGTGGAGGTCTTCGGCGAGCGCGCGTGCCTGTCCGGCGGCCTCGGTCAACGTCCCACCATGGAGTTGATGCACTTGGCGCTCGCCGCAGCCGGGCGGCTGCGCAAGTACGGGGCGTAGCCACGCACGCAGAGGGCTGCGCAGGCGGTCTACGAGCGGTTCTTGCGGTTGCCGCGACCAGGCTGCGGGGTGAGGCGCTCGGCCAGCCGATGCAGGGCGTACCAGGTCAGCGCCGCGGTCACTCCTCCCACCGTGGCCTGACCCGGGCTGCCGGTGAACGCCCACGCGCCCACCAGCACGACCGCGCCCACCGCCAGTGCCCCCGGCCAGCCGAAGGGGCCCGGTTGGAGCGTCACGCGCCGGCCCGGGCTCAGTCCCATCCCAGCGCGTGCAGCTCGTTGTCGTCGATGCCCACATGGTGCGCCAGCTCGTGCACGACGGTGACCCGCACCTCCTCGACGAGCTCGGCTTCGTCGCGGACCATGGCGCAGATCGGAAGGCGAAAGATCACGATGCGGTCGGGCAGCACCCCGCCGTAGTCGTGGCGCTCGGGCAGCGGGATGCCCTCATAGACGCCGAGCAGGTCGGGTTCGTCGGGGTCCTGGTCCTCCACGACCACCACGACGTTGTCGAACCGGTCTGCGAGCTCTGCGGGGATGCCGTCGAGTGCGTCGTCAACCAGCTCGGCGAACCGCTGCTCCTCGATCGGTTCCAAGGCCCCTCCAAGTACCCAGGTGCGGGACACCGTCGTGCACGAGCAGGCGCACCGTGTGGGCATCGACGACAACGTGCTGCACGCGCTGGGATGGGACTGAGCCCGGGCCGGCGCGTGA
>SLAO01000059.1 GCA_007126835.1 Nitriliruptorales bacterium
CCTGGAGCCGTTCGCCGAGGTGGCTCACCGCCTCTCGGACGTCCTGGGAGACCATCACGACCTCTCGGTGCTGGCCCGGACCGTCGAGCAGACCGACGTCGACCTTTCCACCCGCGCGCGCGATCGGTTGGAGCGGCGTCTGGGCGATCGCCGCGAGGAGCTGCGTGGGCAGGCATGGGACCTTGGCCTCCGGCTCTACGGCCCGAAGCCCAAGGCCTGGACGGGAGTCGTCGGTTCGTGGTGGGTGGCCACCCGTCGCGTCCGCGGCACCTCCTGACGTGGCCGCCGGTCCGGTCCATGAACGCACCTGAGCCGCCGTGAGCCAGCCCGCACGTGAGCAGTGGGGAACCCGCGCGGGGTTCCTGCTGGCCGCCATCGGCTCGGCCATCGGGCTGGGCAACATCTGGCGCTTCCCGGCAGTGGCCTACGACAACGGCGGCGGGGCCTTCTTCCTCCCCTACGTGTTCGCGCTCCTGACCGCCGGCATCCCGCTGCTGGCGCTCGAGTACGCCATCGGCCATCGTTTCCGGGGCTCGGCGCCCCTGGCCTTTCGGAGGCTCCACGCGCGAGCCGAGTGGCTGGGCTGGTGGCAGATCGCCATCAGCCTCGTGATCGCCTCGTACTACGCGGTCATCGTCGCCTGGGCCGGCAGCTACACGGTCTTCGCAGCCACAGAGGCCTGGGCTGACGACCCCGAGGACTTCTTCTTCGGCAGCTATCTCCAGCAGACAGCCGAGGCGGGGGCTCTGGGCGGTCTCGTGCCCGCGGTGGTCGTCCCACTGGTCGCGGTGTGGGCGGTCGTGTTGATCGTGCTGCTGCGCGGGGTCCGCCGGGGGATCGAGCTCGCCAACCGCATCATGATCCCCACGCTGGTGATCACCTTCCTGGTGCTGGTCGTACGCGCGGTGTCCCTGCCCGGCGCCGCCGGCGGCCTTGACGCCTTCTTCCGTCCGGACTTCGCCGGCTTGTTCGATCCTGCCGTCTGGGTGGCGGCGTATGGGCAGATCTTCTTCTCCCTGTCGATCGCGTTTGCGATCATGATCACCTACGCGAGCTATCTCCCGCGCAGGACCGACCTGACCGGGTCTGGGATGATCGCCGGCTTCGCGAACGCCTCGTTCGAGCTGCTGGCGGGCATCGGCGTGTTCGCGGCGCTGGGGTTCATGGCAGCCACGCAGGGCATCGCCGTCGACGAGGTGGTCGCCGACGGCATCGGGTTGGCGTTCGTGGTGTTCCCGGAGATCCTGTCGACCTTCCCGGCGTTGCAGGGCCTGTTCGGTGTCCTGTTCTTTGGCTCGCTGCTCCTTGCGGGCCTGTCGTCGCTGATCTCGATCGTCCAGACGGTGGTGGCCGCCGTGGGCGACAAACTGGGCTGGCCACAGCGCCGCGCGGTGCTGGTGACGGGCCTGCCGCTGGCGGCGGCCTCCCTGCTGTACGCGACGCGGGGCGGTGTCGCGTACCTCGACGTGGTGGACTACTTCATCAACGGCTTCGGGATCGCAGCCGCCGGTCTTGTCGAGGTGGTCCTGATCGCGTGGGTCCTGCGCACTCTGGATCGGCTGCGCAGGCACGCCGACGGCGTCAGCGACATGCGACTGGGTTGGTGGTGGACGATCGCTTTGGGGGTCGTCACCCCGGTCATGCTGGGCTACCAGTTGCTCGAGAACCTACGCACGGCCGTGCTGGCGGGATATGGCGACTACCCCGTGGCGTTCCAAGCGGGCGCTGGGTGGGTCGTTGCCGCCGCGGTCCTGGTGGCAGGGTTGGCCCTGGCCCGTCAGGGCTGGCGGGCAGACGTGCTCCAACTGGAGGACTTCACCGTCGAAGCGGACCGCCGCTTCTTGAAGGATGCGTCGTGAGCGGCGAGGCGATCGCGACCATGGCCGCCGGCATGCTGCTCATCTGGGGTGGCCTGGCCGCCAGCGTTGCCCATGCCCTGCGCGCCTCTCGGCGCCGGCGCGACGACAGGAGCGGCTAGCGGTGGAGTTCTCCGAGGTGGTGCGCGGCCGGCGGATGGTGCGTCGCTACGACGGCAGGCCGGTCGACCCCGCGGCGCTGGACCGCATTCTCGAGGCCGCGTCCCGGGCGCCCAGCGCTGGTTTCGCTCAGGGGCAGTCGTTCGTCAGCGTCACCGACCCAGAGCTTCGTCGCGGGGTTGCCGGCTGCTGCGGCGAGGACCAGCAGGTCGCCGCCGGCCGCCCCCCCTGGGTCTCCTCAGCGCCCGTGCTCGTGGTGCCTTGTGTTCGGCCCGCCACTTACGCCGAACGGTATGCGGAGCCTGACAAGGGCGCGGCCGGACGGGCGGAATCGTGGGCGGTCCCGTTCTGGTGGGTGGACGGGGGAGCGAGTCTGATGCTGCTCCTGCTGGCCGCGGTTGACGAGGGACTGTCGGCCGGGTTCCTCGATATCGCCGATCGGGTGTGCCTGCGAGGTCTGCTGGGCGTTCCCGACGACGTCGAGCCGTTGGGTGTCGTCACGATCGGTTACCGCCATCCCGACGAACGCCCCGTCGGATCTGCAGTGCGGCGCGAGCGCAGGAACCAGGTTCACTCTGAGCATTGGGGAGGCACGTCGAGGACCTGAGGATGCTTCGAACATGGTGGGAGGCTGAACTAGACCGAAAATCCGTATTCGGCCTAGAGATCGCTGGGGGAAAGTGTTTGACATGAGATGAGAGATGGGGTACTGTTCGAATACAAGTTCGATCACAGGGGTAGCGGATGGCCAAGGCAGGCGAGACGGGAGGCGTCTCGTCGCTGTGGGCGTCCGCGGGGGCAGCGTCTGAAAGCCGGCAGGCGCCGGTGGCCTCGGCCGCGGCGGCCGTTGACGGCGTGGCCGCGAAGTCCCTGGTCGCCCTCGCGAGCGCGATCGACGACATGGCGGGCACGGTGCTGTCGGGAGCGATCAGCGACGAAGAGCTGGTCGGTTCGGTGGGAGTGCTCCGTCGCCTGGAGGCGGTGATGGCCGCCGAGCGCTACCGACGCGTGGCCGAGGTCGACGCACGTTGCGCGTACAGGGTGGCGGGAGCCGGGTCGACCGAGACGTGGCTTTCGGAGGCCCAACAGGTCGCTCGCTCCGACGCCGCGGTGGAGGTGACCGTTGCTCGGGCTCTGTTGGAGCTGCCGGCCACGGCGGGGATGTTGGCGCGCGGTGAGATCGATGAGGCCCGCGCTCGCGTCGTGGGGACGGCTTGGCGTGAAGTGGCCCGCGAGACCGCCGCCGACGCCGAGGATGGCCCGGTGGGCGCTTCCGGCGATGACCGACAGCCTGACGGGGGAGCGGCACCAGGGGACGGGCCGCCCGGAGGCGCCGGCGGCGGCAACGACGCGCCGGGCGAGAGCGCACGGGCGGGTGGCGCTGGCGCTGCTGGTCGCGGTCCTGACGATGGCGGTGGCGCTCCCGTTGGCGAGGCCTGCGGTCCTGGTGGACCTGGCGTCAACGGTGACGGGGGCGGCGAGTGGTCTCGGGCAGACGAGGACGCCCGGGTGGCCGCGGCGGAGGCGGCGCGAGACCGCAATCGCGCGGCATTCGACAAGATGGTGGCGGGTCAAGCCGGTGACAAGGACCGCCATGGCGTCTCACGCGGGGTGAGACGGTGGCGGGATCGACAAGACCCCGACCGGCACGTCAGCCGGGCGAAGCGGGCGCATCGGCGTCGTGACCTGTGGATCGCCACCCAACGCGACGCCGACGGCACCACGTTGATCAAGGGCAAGCTCGACGACGCCGGCGTGGCGAAGCTACGCGCCGCGGTCGACGCGCTGTCGCGGCCTGCGCAGGACGCCGAGCGCGCTCGAGAAGACAAGCGCACCCCGGGCCAGCGCCGTGCGGACGCGCTGGTGGCGTTGGCCGAGCGCTCCCTCGATGCCGGTGACCTGCCGTGGGTCGCGCGTCAGCGACCCCACGTGCTGATGGTCACCTCGCCGGAGGGTCTCCACGGCATCGCCGGCGCGACAGCACCGCACCTTGACGGAGTCGGGGACATCGCCGCGGCGACTGCGCAGATGCTGTGCTGTGACGCCAGTATTGGCGAGGTGACGATCCGAAACGGCGAGGTGCTCGACGCCAAGCCGCGCCAGATGGCGGTGTCAGCTCGGCAGCGCGACGCGGTGCTAGCTCGGGACCGCCGCTGCGTCGGCTGCGGCGCTCGGGCGGCGCTGTGCCAGATCCACCACATCGTCTGGCTGTCCCGGGGCGGCACCCACGACCTGTCCAACCTGGTGCTGGTTTGCTACGACTGCCACTTCCACATCCACCATCTGGGATGGCGGGTCGCCCGGCATGGCGATGGCGGCTACCGTCTCGACCGACCTCCAAAGCTGCGGTCGTCGGGTTCGCTGGGTGAAGACGCGAACGGCGACGACACGCTCGTGGGCGGAGACTCGGCAACCCGCAGGGACGCCGCGGCTGATCGCGGCGCGAGAGACGGCGCCGACGGGAATCCCGAACCTGCCGAACCCCCCGAACCCGCACAGCGCGCCGGTGACCCCGGCGCTTCGGAAGGGGGGACGATGGCGGGAGGCGATGATGCCCGATCACGCCGCCCCAGACCGAGGTCGGGACCTACCCCAGATGACTCGGAGGCGCGGGCGTCCCGCGCCGGCCCCGGCAGACCGCGTCGGCGTCGCGGTCGGGGCAAGTCGAAAGCGCGTGACTCTTCCGAGCGCGCGCCCGCTGATCCCGTCGCCGAAGTCCCAGCCGAGCCAACGCTGTTCCCGGAAGGCCCTGGCTGACGCCAGGCGCCTCGGCCCGACCGTGTCCAACCGCATCGGCGGCTACCGGGCGTGCGCGTATCGGCACCTGGCCGCGGCCCCGCGGCTTTCTGGGCTTTCCTCGGACCGTGCCCGGCCCTACAGAGCCCTACAGATGCGACCAGTAGCCGCCGGGGGCGAACAGCTCGTCCACGCATTCGTCGAGCAGACCGGTCTCGATGGCCAGGTCCAACACCGTGTAGCGCGACCGGATCATCTGCGAGCGCCGGTACGTCGCTCGGAAGGCGTCGACGTCGAGGCCGATGTGGCCTGGTTCCGTCGGGCATCCGGCAGCGGCGAGCATGTCGCGCAGTTCATCGGGCGGCAGCAGCTGCTGGCCGAGGCGGTCGCGCAGCGTCGGCCAGGCGTTGGCCAGCCGCTTCAGACGCTCCCGGAGCTGGTCGGCGGTGATGTACTTCGCCGAGGTCTGCTTGACCGCGACCGCGCCGAGCAACGGATGGGCGTCGAGCACCGTGGCCTCCAGGTCGGCCGGGCTCGGCCACCGGTCACACACCGCATCGATGTCGATGGCAGCCAGGTCGCGGGCGAGCAGCCGCTCGTACAGCGCGGCAATCGCGATCGACCCGACCCCAACCTTGAAGCCGTGCGACAGCGGAGGGTCGTCGTCTCTGCCCAGCCCTTCCATCTCCCACAGGTGACTGAACTGATGCTCCGCACCAGACGCCGGCCGGGACGACGCATGGGCCTGCATCGCCAACCCCGACATGATCAAGCCCTCCACGAGAGCGCCGACCGCCTCGACATCGCCTGCGCGCAACTCGCTGGGTCGGCCGATGGACGCCCGCAGTGGACCTTGCACCAGCGACCACACCGATGTGTCGATCGCTTCGACGCCCAACGCGTCGGCGATGAGCCAGTCGGCGCCTGCGGGAACCTTGCCGAGCAGATCGCCGTACCCGTAGGCCGTCATCGGCGACGGCGCTGCCACGAGCACGTCGAGGTCAGCGACGACAGCCCGCGGTGCGGGACACGACACGGTCTGCTTGTGCCCGTCCTTGGCCAGCGAGGCGCCAAACGACGAGTAGCCGTCCATCGAAGCGGCCGTCGCCACGGCCATGTACGGGCGCTCGGCTTCGTGCGCGGCGCGCTTGACGATGTCGTTCAACGTGCCGGCGCCCACCGCGACGGGGACCGCGTCGTGGGTCCGCAACGACTCCACCAACGGGCCCACGTTGTCGTAGCTGGCGTACAGCACGGGGCGCCCAGGGAACACGTAGGGCTCCACGCTGGGACGACCCTCCTGCGACAGCAGATCGGCGACCCGGGCGCCGGCGGCGTCCCACGTGTTGCCGTCAGCGACGATCACGACCGCGCGCTCTCCGAAGCACCGGCCGAACACCGTGTTCACCGACGACAGCGCCCCCTGCGCGATGCGCACCTCATGGGTGTCGGTGGCGCCTTCGAGCGCCTTGCTGATCAGCTGGTCGTCCATCGCCTGCCCTTCGTCGTTGGCCGGGTCGGCGGAGCCTGGCACCAGGCCCCGCCGACGGCGTCATCCCGTGGCCGAACCGCCGAGGTGGCGTTCTTCCACCGCGTTCATCTTCTCGACCTTTGGTGCGGAGCCTCCACCCTGGAACTCCGACTCCAGCCAGTGCTCCAGCACCAGCTCCGCAGCCTGCGGAGCGATCACCCTGGCGCCCATCGTCAGGACCTGCGCGTCGTTTGACTTGCGGGCCCGCTCCGCCGAGTAGGCGTCGTGGGCCGTGGCCGCGCGCACGCCTGGCACCTTGTTGGCGGTGATCGCCATGCCGAGTCCGGTGCCGCAGACCAGCAATGCTCGATCGGTCTCCCCGCGCGCCACGCCTTCAGCAACCTTCTCGGCCACGTCGGGGTAGTCCTCACCCTCGCCGTTGCCGTAGTCCTTGACCTCGTGGCCGTGCTCGCGCAGGTACGTGACGAGGTGCTCCTTTAGTGGGGCGCCGGCATCGTCGGCGCCGACAGAGATGATCGCCATGGCAAGCTCCTTCGCGGGTTTCTCGTTTGCCGGTGGCGGCCGGCCCTGGCCTCACGGGGCGCAGCCGGCCGCCGTCGTTTCACGCTGTCAGCCGACGTGGTCCTCGCCGACGCGACGCACCACGCTGTGCACCAGGTCGCGCAGGGCGGGCCAGGTGTCGACGTAGTGGTCGATGTAGAACTTGTATGTCTTGGTTCGCTGGGGATCGGGCTGGAACGTCTCGGTCTCGTGCACCATCGCCGCGGCGGCTTCCTCGACGCTGGGGAACACCCCCGCGCCGGCAGCGGCCAGGATCGCCGAGCCAAGCACCGCTGCGTCCCCGACCTTGGTCAGGGTCACGGGCACGCCTGTGACGTCGGCGTGCATCTGCGTCCACACCCGGCTGTTGGTGGCGCCGCCAGCCGCGACGAACTGCTCGACGTCGAAGCCGGCGTCGGACATCGCCCGCAGCGTGTGAGCCACTCCGTAGCAGACTCCTTCCTGGATCGCCCGGTAGACGTGCGCAGGGGAGTGGTGGAGGCTGAAGCCCCACATCACCCCACGGGCCTCCTGGTCGGTGTAGGGCGTGCGGTTGCCCTGCCAGTAGTCGAGCACGATCAGGCCCTCGGAGCCCGGGGGTATCTCGTCGGCCCGCTGGTTCATGATGTGATAGGGATCGACGCCCTCGGCCTCCGCCTCGGCGATGACGTCCTTCAAGAAGTTGTCCTTGAACCACTTCAGGACTGACCCGGTCGATACACCGCCACCCTCGACGGTGTGCTGGCCCGGCATCACCGCCGACGGGTACGCGCCGAAGAACCCGCGCCCGCTCACCGACGCCGGGCTCTGGCCCGACAGCACGTGCGACGACCCGGTGATCAACGCCATCTTGCCGGGCTGGACGACGTTCAACCCGATCTGGGCGTGCCAGGCGTCGCCACCACCCTGCGCCACCGGCGTGTTGGGGGCCAACCCCAACTCCTCGGCGACGTCGGGCAGCAGACCGCCGACGTGCTCTCCGAGGTTCAAGACGTCGTCGGGCAGCTTCTCGAGCACGTCGCCGAGCCCGATCTCCTCGTAGAAGCTCGTCGGCCACCCGCCGGTGTCGGCGTTGTAGTAGGCCCGCGTGCTGTTGGAGTTGATGTTGGCCGTCCAGCGGCCGGTCAGCCGGTACGTGATCCAGTCCGCACAGTCGACTAGCCGGTGCGCGGCCTGGTAGACCTCGGGCTCCCGCTCCTTGAGCCACAGCGCCTTACAGGGGTACCACTCGGCGTTGACCGGCCCGCCGCCGTTGTAGGCCCGCGCAGGGTGGTCGGACTCGCCGATGCGCCGAGCCTGGTCGGTCGCGCGGACGTCCATCCACATGATCGCCGGTCGCAAGTGCTGGCCGTTTCCGTCGACGGCGACAAGCGTCAACGTGGTGGCGTCGTAGGAGATCCCAGCGATGTCTTGCGGGCTGACGCCGGTGCGCTGCATCGCGCCCCGAACCGACGAGACGAGACCGTTCCACCAATCTGCAGGGTCTTGCTCCGCCCAGCCTGGATGTGGGTGGGTCAGTGGGTAGGGGGTGGCCTCGAAACCCAACGGTTGACCCTCGAGGTCGAACACGCCGACGCGCACGCTCTCGGTGCCCATGTCGATCCCGAGGACGTACGGTCCGCTGCTCTGTGCTGCGTCGGTCATGGTTGCGCTCCCTTGTTGCATCATCCCGTAGGTTTCGCGGCGGCGCGGCGCGCCTACCGCGTGGAACTGATCATCCGTCGTGCCCGTCGTCCTCCTCCCATCCGAGGTACTCCCAAAGCCGGGGCGGCAGCAGACGATCCACGCGCTCGAGGACGAAGTCCGGTGCTTGCGCTGCAGGCAGCCCGTGCAGCTCGTCTCGCTGGGTGTCGCCGGTCAGCACCAGCGCGCTGGCAGCACCGGCTTCCCGCGCCAGCCGGATGTCCGTGCTGAGCCGGTCACCGACCATCACCGCGCGGGCGGGGTCAACCGTCAGCCCCGCCAGAGCGGTGTGCAAGATCGCCGGGTCGGGCTTGCCGACGTTGACCTCGCAGGTGGCGCCGGTGCAGGCTTCGATCGCCGCGACGACGGCGGCGCAGTCTGGTTCCCCGCGCCCTCCCGGCATCGGGCAGTACCGGTCGGGGTTGGTCGCCACGAGCCGCGCTCGCCTGTGGAACCACAAGGCGTCGAAGGCGATCTGGAGCTTGCGGTACTCGAAGCCGCGGTCGTAGCTGGCGACGACGATGTCGATCTCGCTGGGGTCTTCGGACATGCGAATGCCGGCTTGCTCGAACGCCCGGATCAGCGGACCTTCGGCGATGGGGAACACCACCGCGTCGGGCGCGTTGTCGAGCAACCACCGGGTCATGACCACCACGGTGTTGACGATGTCGTCAACCGGTGTCGGCAGCCCCAGGGCCTCGAGCTTGTCCGCGTACTGCTGCGGGTCCTTCGTGGGATTGTTGGACAGGAACCGGACCGGGCGGTCCAGATCACGCAACGCCGTGATCAGGCGGCCTGCCCCAGGCAGGAGGGCCTCACCGAGGTAGATCGTCCCGTCGAGGTCGAAGACGTAGGCGTCGTAGAGCTCGTCGGGGACCCGGCCCGCCGCCGGCCCCCGTCGGGGAGCCTGGCTCATCTGCGGGCTCGGCATCGTTCCTCCGTTGGCCGGAGATCGTGCGGGCCGTCGGCCGTCCAGCTGGCGCCCGGGACGAGGCTCTTCCTGCGCGCGACCAGGCTCCACCGAGGCAACCCTGCTCGCGCCGACGGTCGCGTCCGTGACGGTACGACCTCCGCCCGGCAGTTGGCAATCGTCGCCATGGTCGCCCCTTACCCTCGAAGCCTGGAGCCTGTGCGCTGGCCGAACGTGCGTCCCAATCGTGCGCCGGCGCCGGTGCCGGTGTCGGCCCCGGAGAGCGTTGCCGCGGCAGCCGCCCTGCGCCAGGTCCTAAATCCCACGGTGGCCGGTGAGGCTCGGGGCCGCCGGGGGCCCGGGTTGTGCTCGCTTTCGACGACGGGTGCGCAAGGCCGGGAAGCCAGACCTGCCGTCGGAAGATCGGTCCGACTTCTGTTCACTATCCGGTGGTTAGAACTATCGTGTGTGTTACTCTACACATGAAATGTGTCGTTTACAACAGTCAAACGAACACGATGCCGGGCACGGTGCCTGTGAGTGCGCACCACGGCCTGCCGACGGTCGACGCGCCACGGCGCGCGGAGACCGGATGACCACCGGCGCCGCCTGCGATGCGGTCCGCGCTAGCTCCCATGAGGTCCGAAGCGCGGTCCGGGGCAACGGCTGCGGTCCCGCCTCAGGCGTCGGAGGCTGGCGCAACCTCCACCGCGACGCCGAGTTGGCGCAGCTCCTCGAGGTGCTCGGGTGCGATGCCCGAATCGACGATGACGAGGTCGAACTCCGTCACGGAGGCGAGATGATGGACCGCTCGCTTGCCGAACTTCGCGTGATCGGCCAGCAGGATCTTGCGGGCCGCCGCCTGCATGAGCGCCAGCTTGACCTCGATCGTCTCCTGGGAGCGGTGGTAGCAGCTTCCGGCGGTGATCGCGGTGGTCGACGCGAACAGCAGGTCGGCGGTCATCGAGCCGACCGACTCGGCGGTGCGCAAGCCCAAGAACGCGTCGTACGCAGGGCGGTACGCGCCCCCCAGGGCGATCAGATCGATGCCGGGCTTGCGGCTGAGCAGCTGAAGGGAGGGCAGGAAGTTGGTGATGACCGTGACCGGTCGCCGGTTCGGCAGCAACTGGGCCAGCCCGTAGCCGGTCGTGCTCTCGTCGAGCATGATCGTGTGGCCGCGCTCGACGTGGCCGAGGGCGTGCGCGGCGATCTCCCCCTTGGCGGCCGCCATGGCCTGCATCCGGTGGCGCACGTCGCCGTGGTAGAAGGCCGACGGCTCGGCAGTCGCGCCACCTCTGACCTTGCGGACCCAGCCCTGCTCCTCGAGCAGCTCGAGATCTCGACGGATGGTCATCCCGCTGACCGCGAACGCGTCGGCGAGCTCGCCAACGGACACGAACCCGTGGGTCAGGATGCGCTCGCGGATCGCCTCTTGCCGGTCCTGCGGGCTCAGTTCGGACTCGGCTTCGGCGGGAATCTCGTCGGGCGTGCCTTCCATGCGCGATCTCCGAACGACCGTTGCGGTCGCGGCAACTCCGACCGCGCCAAGGTCACACGGCAATGTAGCAGGGGCCAGGAAAAGCCCCGGAGCCGGATGCCCAACGCACACAACATCGCCGGTGGGCCTCCCCATTGGTGCGCGCCGATGCCGAGGCGTAGCGTCGAGGCAGCGGCCTTGGGCGTACGCTGCTGCCAGACGCAGCCACGTTCTGCGTTGCTGGTGCGGCAGCCGGCAACCCAGTCGGATTGACAGCCCACGGCAGAAGAGGAATTGAGCCGATGCAGACCACTTCGACGGACACGACGACCGAGACGCTCGCGGTGGACACCGTGCGAGTGCTGGCGATGGATGCGATCGAGCGTGCAGGGGACGGCCACCCGGGCACGGCCATGGCACTGGCGCCAGCCGCCTACGTGCTGTGGTCGCAGTTCCTGCGCTTCGACCCCGCCGACCCCGACTGGCCAGACCGTGACCGGTTCGTGCTGTCGGTCGGTCACGCGTCGGTGCTCCAGCACATCGTGTTGCACCTGACCGGCTACGACCTCGGCATCGACGATCTCAAGTCCCAGCGTCAGCTGGGTTCGAGGACCCCCGGGCACCCTGAGCGCGGCCACACCCCCGGGGTCGAGACCACGACAGGCCCGCTCGGCCAGGGCGTCGGCAACGCGGTGGGTTTTGCGATCGCCGAGCGGCTGCTCGCCGACCGCGCCGGCGGCGACCTGGTCAACCACCGGACATGGGTCTTCGCCGGGGACGGCGACCTCATGGAGGGCGTGTCGGGCGAGGCGTCCTCCCTGGCCGGTCACCTCGGGCTGGACAAGCTCACCGTCTTGTACGACGACAACCGGATCACCATTGACGGCGGCACCGACCTTACCTTCAGCGAGGACGTGGGCGCCCGGTACGAGTCCTATGGCTGGCACGTGCAGCACATCGAGGACGCCAACGACCGCGACGCGATCGCCGCGGCGTACGCTGCGGCGGTGGCCGAGACCGAGCGGCCCTCGCTGATCCGGCTGCGCAGCGTCATCGCCTGGGGCGCGCCCAACAAGTCGGGCACGTCCTCGGCACACGGCTCGGCGCTGGGCGCCGACGAGGTGGCAGCCACCAAGACCTTCTACGGCTGGGATCCCGAGGCCACGTTCGTGGTGCCTGATGGGGTGCCCGAGCGCTGGCGCCAGCGGGTGCCCGAGCACCAGGCCGAGCGGCAGGCGTGGGAGTCTCGGGCGCAGGCGCGGGCCGAGCACGACCCAGACCTGGTGGCCAACTTGCGCTCCACGACCGGCGGCGTCCTGCCTGACGGCTGGGACGACGACCTCGAGGGCCTCTTCGACGACGCTGGCGCCATGGCCACCCGCAAGGCGTCGAGCAAGGTGATCCAGACCCTGGCGGCTCGCGTGCCCGGGCTCGTGGGTGGATCCGCCGACCTCGCGGGCTCGAACCTGACCACCATCGAGGGTGGGGGGGACCTGTCGCGCCACGAGGTCGGTCGCAACATCCACTTCGGCGTGCGCGAGCACGCGATGGGCGCGATCGCCAACGGCCTGGCTGCGCACGGCGGCCTGCATCCGTTCGTGGCGACGTTCCTGGTGTTCTCGGACTACATGCGGCCCTCGGTGCGCCTTGCGGCGTTGATGAGCTTGCCCGTGGTGTACGTGTGGACCCACGACTCGGTCGGGCTGGGCGGCGACGGGCCCACCCACCAACCCGTCGAGCACCTGGCCTCGCTGCGGGCGATGCCCAACCTCGAGGTGATCCGCCCGGCCGACGGACCCGAGACGGTCGAGGCGTGGCGCGCGGCGCTGGCGCGCACCGACGGGCCCACGGCCCTGGCGTTCTCGCGCCAGTCGGTGCCGGTCTTGGACCGCGACGAGCTCGCCTCGGCGGCTGGTCTTGCCCGTGGCGGCTACGTGTTGCGGGAGGCCGGCGGTGGGGCACCGCAGCTGATCCTGATCGCCTCCGGCTCGGAGGTCGGCCTCGCGGTCGACGCGGCCGTGCGTCTCGAGGCCGAGGATGGCGTGCCGACGCGTGTTGTCTCCCTGCCCTGTTGGGAGCGGTTCTCCGACCAGGACGCGGACTACCGCGCCCGCGTGATCCCGGCGGACGTCCCGGCCCGCTTGGCTGTGGAGGCCGCCAGCCCATTTGGGTGGCGCGAGTGGGTCGGCGAGGCGGGGGAGACGCTGGGGGTGGAGACCTTCGGCGCGTCGGGCCCCGGCGGCGAGGTCCTGGCCGAGCGCGGCTTCACCGTGGACAACGTCGTTTCCAGGGCGCGCGGCCTGCTGTCCCGTCTTGACTCGAGCAAGTGACCGCGAACAGGCATGGTGGACGTCGACGGCCACCGCGCACCGTCGGCCGACAGCCGCCCCGACCCCAGGAGGCATCATGACCGACCGACTCGCCGAGCTTTCCGCCCAGGGCGTAGCCGTGTGGGTGGATTCGATCGCCCGCGACTGGATCGAGCACGGCCACCTGGCACGCTTGCGTGACGAGCGGTCAGTGGTCGGCGTGACGTCGAACCCGACGATCTTCGAGCAGGCGATGCGCCAGGGAGACCGCTACGACGCGTCGTTGACCGAGCTAGCCCAGCAAGGCCTTGACGCACGGACCATCTTCGAGCGGCTCGCGCTGGAAGACATCCGCGCAGCAGCGGACGTGCTGCATGGCGTCTACGACGCGACCGACGGCCACGACGGCTACATCTCCTACGAGGTCGCGCCCGACCTGGCACACGACAGCGATGCCACGGCAGCGGAGGCCACGCGGCTGTTCGCTGCGCTGGACCGCCCGAACGTGATGATCAAGATCCCGGCGACGCTCGAGGGCCTGCCGGCGATCCGCGAGGCGATCGGGGCGGGCGTCAACGTCAATGTCACGCTGATCTTCTCGATCGCGCGCTACCGTGCCGTCGTGGACTCGTACCTCTCGGGGCTCGAGGATCGCTTGGCCGCCGGCGGTGATATCTCCGGCATCCACAGCGTCGCGTCGTTCTTCGTCAGCCGGGTCGATGGGCTCGTCGACCCGCGGTTGGCCAAGGTCGTCGACGAGGGCGGGCCCGGTGCGGACCTCGCCGCGGCCCGGCTCGGGACCGCCGCGATCGACAACGCCAAGCTGGCCTACGAGGCCGGAAGTGAGCTGTTCGCCGGCGACCGCTGGCAGGCGCTGACGGCCCGCGGCGCCAATGCTCAGCGTTGCCTGTGGGCCTCCACGTCGACGAAGAACCCCGAGTACCGGGACGTGGTCTACTGCGAGGAGCTCATCGGTCGCGGGACGGTCAACACCATGCCCCTGGCGACCATCGACGCGTTCGCCGACCACGGCGAGGTTCGCGGGCAGACGGTGGCGGAGAACATCGACCGCGCTCACCGCCTGTGGCCCGAGCTCGCTGAGCTCGGCCTCGACGAAGACGCCGTCGGCGAGGAGCTCGAAGAGGACGGCGTCCGCAAGTTCGCCGCCAGCTTCGAGGCACTGCTCGAGACCATCGAGGATCAGCGCCGCCGCGCGCTCGGTTAGCCTTGGCTTAGCTTCGAGCTAGCCCTCGAACGTCCCTGTGCGCGCCGGCGACTGACGCTCCGGTGCCGGCGGCTCGTTGCGCCGTGGGACCCCCGACCTTTCAGGTGGGGACGAAGCGCACTGTGCCGGCTGCGTGTCCCGATCTACGGTAACGCCACTACATGATGCCGCTGTCTCGGAGGCACGCCATGCCGGCGTTCGCAAAGCACTGCGTTGCACGTCCCGGTGGCCATGGCAGCGGCGTCGCAGGTCAGTCGATGTCGCCTCGCATTTCATGAGGCGTAGTCAGGGGCTAGCGTGACGCAATCTGGTCTGTCAGAGCAGGGCAACGGCGCTCAAGGCGGTCCCGGCCAGATGCCCGGCGACGTCGCCGAGCCGTCGGGCGGCTCGATGGTGCTGCCGCCGGTCGAACGGGGTGACGAGGCCTACGTCAGCCGGATCCCTGAGGGGATGCTGGTCCGCGCGACCAGCGCAACCGGGGGCGCCTCTGGTGTGGGCGTGACGCCGCGGTTCAAGCAGGTCATCGACGAGTTCTCCGAGGCTGTCAGTGCCGGGGGCACGCCCGCGGGCTTTCGCATCGAATCGGCTGTCGATGGCGACGGCGCGGTCCGTTTCGACCTGGTGCGCGACATCTCACGCGACCGCAACGGCCAGCGGCGCCCCACGCCGCTGCTGTTCTCGGTGGACTCGGCCAACCCCTACGAGGTGGCGCCGTGTGCAGGCCTGGTCGCGAACCTCACCTGCAACCCGGGCATCGTCTACGACTTGTTCCTCAACAACCCCGAGGCCAACGTCGGCAACCGCTTTTCCACGCTCGAGGAGGTGATCGCCGAGCTTGGCCGTGTGCTCGGGCCGGGCTGCGACATGAGCGTGGAGCTGAACAACCCGTTCGCTGACTTCGGGCAGATCCTCGAGGACATCCACCGCTACGAAGAAATCGTCTCGTCGCACAGGCTGGTCGTCAAGGTGCCCCACACCGGACCGGTCAACGCCGACAACGTCTCGCAGTTGCTCACCGGCGACAAGCGCCTCGATCGTCGCTACGACCAGGGCAGCACGCAGGACTACCTGCACGGCCACAACCTTGCGTTGCGGCTGCACGAGCACGGCTACCGGGTCAACTTCACGCTGATGTTCGAGCCCCACCAGGTGCCGCTGGCGCTGCAGGCCAGGCCGTACTTCATCAACGCGTTCTTGCGGCACCGTCGAGCTGCCACGCGCACGCTGCAAGGGCTCGTCGCGGCATACGAGACCACCCACGAGCGCGGGTTCCTCACCCAGCTGCGGGAGTACATGCTCAAGCAGGACTTCCTGTCGGCCCACGACACCGAGGCGGATCTGCTGTCGGTGCTCGAGAAGGCTCGCACCTACCTCTACAACCGCCGAGCCGACGGGGAGGGCGCCGACGGACTCGATTCCGCACGTCAGGCCCTGCGGTGGCTGCGCACCGCCCACCTGCCCGACACCCGCCTGATCATCTGCAGCATGGAAGGTCCCACCTGGTACCCAGACGTCACCGCCATGCTCACCGAGCCCGAGTTCGCCGACATGCATGACCGGGTGGTCATCACCACCGAGCCCAACTACCTCGCACGGTGGTCCAGCGCCCCCCAAGTCGTCAGCTACCAACGCCGGTTCATGAACGCCGCACAAGCCGCCAACGAAGCCGCTGAAGCCACCTGAGCGACGGGTCGACATTCAGTCGCGCCATCTCGAACCGAGGAAAGGATCCGCAATGGTCGACCTCGCGACTGTGACCAGTTGGGAGCTCGGAAAGTGCTTTGACCAGTCGGTGCTGCCGAAGAACACCACCGAGGAGGACATCCGGGAGGGAGCACGCCTCGCGGTGAAGTACAACTGCGCGGCGTTTTACAGCTCGTCGCCGTATTGGACTTCGGTCGTGCTCGAAGAGCTCGAGGGCACTGACGTTCTGCCAGCCGCCGCGATTGCGTTCCCCTTCGGCTCGGCGACATCGCTGGTGAAGGTCAAAGAAGCTGAGGAGGCCGCCAGTCTGGGCTGCCGAGCTTTGGACATGGTGATGAACATCGGTGCATTGAAGAGCGGACGCAGCGATGACGTGCGCCGCGAGTGCCGGGAGTTCCGAGACGCGGCCGGCGACGCGCTCACGAAAGTGATCCTGGAGACTTGCTTCCTCACCGACGACGAGATCCGTCGCGGCTCGGAGATCGTGGCCGAGGAAGGCATCGACTACGTCAAGACGTCATCCGGGCAGTTCGAGGGTCCCAGCATGGAGCACGTCCTGATCATGCTGGACGCTGTCTCCGAGACCCCGACCAAGGTCAAGGTGGCGGGTGTGAAGTTCCCCCGACCCCAGAACGCCTACGCCTTCCTGCTTGCGGGCGTCGACCTGATCGGCACGCGCGACGCACCGACGATCATCGATGCACTAGACCAGATGCGGCAGATCGGGCTCGTCCCGGCCTACCGCGGCTGAGGAGGCAGAGCATGCTGACCGTGGCCGAGTACGCCAAACATCTCGACATGGCCGTGCACCTCCAGAAGCTGGGCGAGGCCGACATCCGCCAGTACGCGCGGCAGGCGCGAGAGGCCAACGTCGCGGCCTTCTACACCAACCCGTTCTGGAACGCGGTGGTGGCCGAGGAGCTCGCGGGGTCCGACGTGCGGGTGGGGGCCGGGATCGCGTTTCCCTACGGTGCCACCACGACCGGCGTCAAGTTCGCCGAGATCTCCGACGCCCTGGAGAACGGCGCGACCGCGGTGGACATGGTCGTCAACATCGGGGCGCTCAAGGACGGCAACTACGTCCTGATCGACAAGGAGCTCGCCGGGCTGCGGGACCGTTGCGCCGGCACCGCGCTGACCAAGCTGATCTTCGAGGTCGCGTTCTTGACCGACGAGGAGATCGTCACCCTGACCCGGATGTGCTGTGACGCCGGCTTGGACTACGTGAAGACCTCGACGGGCACTGAGGGCTTCCCGACCGAGCACCACGTCAAGCTCATGCGCGACAGCATCACCAATGACCGGACCAAGCTGAAGGTGTCCGGGGTGCCCCGCCAGTTCACGCTCGCCGCAACCTTGTGGATGCTCGACATGGGCGTGGACCTGATGGGCACCCGCAGCGCCGCCAACCTCGTGGCCGAATACGCCGCGCACCTCGCCGAGAAGTCCTAGCCGGAAGGAACCGAACATGTCGCAGTACCTGGTAGGCATCGACGCCGGGACCACTGGCTGCAAGACGTGCATCTTCGATGTCGAAGGCACCGTCATCGCATCCGACTACCGTGAGTACCCCTCGTACTACCCGAAGCCTGGCTGGGTCGAGCAGCTGTCGGAAGACCTCGTGCCGCCGCTGTTCGACTCGTGCAAGGCCGCGGTCGAGCGCTCCGGCGTGGACCCCGCAGAGATCGTCGCGCTGGCCATCTCGACACAGGGCTCGATCATCGGCCTGCTCGATGAGCGAGGCGAGACCATCCGACCTTGGATCGGCTGGCAAGACCTACGGGGCGAGCCGTACCTCGAGGAGATCAAGAAGCTCATCCCGCAGGACCGGTACTACCAGATCACCGGCGACCCGCTCGGGGCGATCTTCTCGATCAGCAAGCTGGCCTGGCTCAAGGACAACGAGCCCGAAAACTGGGCGCGTGCCGAGCTGTTCTCCACCGAGCAGGACTTCCTCCTGCGCCAGTGGGGAGCCGACGAGTACTGGACGGACCTGTCCTCGGCTTCGCGCGAGGGCATGTTGGACATCGACAACTTCGTGTGGTCCAAGGAGATCCACGACCTGATGGGCATCCCCTTGGAGAAGCGGGCGAAGATTTCGACCGAGCCCGGCCAGGTGGTCGGGCGCCTGTCGAAGGAGGTCGCCGAGCGCAGCGGCCTGGCCGAGGGCACCCTGCTGTGCGTGGGCGCGCACGACCAGAACTGCTCGACGTTCGGGGCCGGTGCGGTTCGCGGCGGCGACACGGTCATGGTCATCGGCACGTTCGGCTCGTGCTTCGTCGTCATGGACGAATCCAAGCGGGACCCCAACGCCAAGCTCGTCGTCAAGCCCAACCACGGCTTGGACAACTGGACGATCGAGGCGTTCTCGGTCACGTCGGCATCGGCGTTCCGCTGGTACCGGGACACGTTCGCGGACCTGGAGGTCGCCGCCTCCAAGCAGCTGCGCGAGGACCCCTACGACCTGATCACCCGAGCCATCGCGGGCGTGCCTCCCGGCTCGGACGGCATCACGTTCCTGCCCTTCCTGCAGGGCGCGTCGGGTGCGCGCCTCAACGCCAACGCCCGCGGCACGTTCGTGGGGATGAGCCTGGGCACGTCGAAGGCCGCGATGGCCCGCGCGGTGCTTGAGGGAATCTCCTTCGAGATGAAGGACATCCTGCTCGCCCAAGCCGCCGCCGGGATCGACATCGGCGCCATCCGTCTGACCGGCGGAGCGGCGAAGTCGCCGATGTGGTGCCAGATGCTCGCCGACATCTTCCAGCGACCCATCGAGCTGCTGCAGACCTCCGAAACCGGCGCCCTCGGTGCGGCCCTGTACGCCGGGGTTGGGGCAGGCATCTACGCCGACTGCACCGAGGCGGCCGATCGCGCGGTGAAGATCAGCAAGCGCTACGAGCCCGACCCCACCGTCGTGGACCAGTACGAGGAGGCCTTCGACCGCTTCGTCCGCGTCTACGAAGCACTCGACGGCCGGATCTTCTAGCGAGGGCCGCAGCGGTCGTCGGCAACGTCGCGGCCTCCGTGGATCGGGTGGATGAGCCCATCCACGGGGGCCGCGGAACGTGGCGTACGCGGCGCGGGCATTGGGCGATCACGCGCTGGCTTCGCGAGGGTGGAGCAAGGCGCGGACCTGCGCGATCGTGGCGGTGGCCTTGGCCCCCGCGCGCCGAGCTGCGTCGTCGAGCCCCGAGAAGTCCAGCACCCGCACATCCGGACCAAGGTCCGGGCGCAGCGCCAGGTCCGCGTCCGACAAGCGCTCCTCGACGAACGCGCGCTGCCCCAGCTCCACTCCTCGCAGCAGCCCGCTGACCGGCCCTTCGGGCTCCTCGGCGAGCAGGCCCGGCCCGACCGGGACCGCCGCCACGACGACGTCGGCGCCCAGATCCCGAGCCACGTCCACTGGGGCCGGGTCGCTGAACGCTCCGTCCACCAGGAGCTGATCGCCGCGCCTGACCGGACGGGTCACGCCCGGCAAGGCAGACGAAGCCAGCGTCGCTTCGCTGACCAGCCCGCGGTCGAGCACCGCCCGGCTTCCGGCCGTCAGGTCGGTGGCGACCAGGGCGAGCGGGATGCGGGTGGCGTCGAACGTCAGTGACGCCCCCACCAGCTCGTCCAGCGAGCGGCGTCCCAGGGATTCGTAGCCCTGACGGCCCCACGTCCACACCGAAGGTGCCAGTTGGCGGGCGCTGCGCAGCGCGCCTCGCAGCCGGGCGAACGTCTCGTCGTCCGCGACGCCGGCGGTGGCCGGCAGGCGACTGCGGTCCACCGCCTGCAGGGCATCGGACCAGTCGGTGCGTGCCCCGTACGCCGCCGCCACGATCGCCGCGGTCGACACTCCGACGAGCACGTCGGGCGAGAGCCCGGCGCGTTCGTACACCCCCAGCACCCCGGCGGCTGACAGGCCCCGTACGCCTGTGCCGCCGAGGACGAGGCCCAGCTTCAGCCGTTCGCCGTCCACACCCTCCATGGTGCCCACCTCGACCATGACGATCGAGCGGTGCGCGTGGCCGGCGCATTCTCGTCGTCCGATTCTGCCCGGAACCGGGCCGTGTCCCGCGGGCGAACTACACTGTGGCCGCATCCCCGGCCCCGACCGTGAGGTCCCGGTGAACCAACCCCCGCAGCATCCCGGTTTCCGACGGCTGGCCACGGTGACCGCGGCGTTGACCCTGGGGCTCATCGCCCTGGGAGGCGCCGTCCGCGCCACCGACTCCGGCCTGGCCTGCCCCACGTGGCCTGGATGCTTCACCGCCGGGGACTTCATCCCGCCCGCGGACTTGAACGTCTGGCTGGAGCACTCCCACCGCCTCGTCGCCATCGTGGTTGGCTTGCTGGTCGCATGGTTGACCCTGTGGGTCCTGATGCGCTTCCGCCACCGCCGGGACCTGCTGTGGCCGACGCTGGCGGCGGCCGTGTCGGTCAACGTCCAGGCCGTGCTCGGGGCGTTCGTGGTGTGGCGCTGGCTCGAGGCCTGGCTGGTCACCGCGCACCTGACGTTGGCGATGCTGATCCTGGCGACGATGCTGGCCATCGCGGTCAACGCGTCGCATCCCCGGCCGACCCGGGCGGTCAGCCGGAAGCTCGACCTGCGCTTGGGACGCTGGTCGGCAGGCGTGGCGACGTTCGCCCTGGTGCAGATCGCGGTGGGGGGACAGGTCACCGGCGTGGGAGCCGGTCTTGCCTACCGTCTCCAGGGCTTTCCGCTGATGGACGGCGCGGTGTTCCCAGCCGTGACCGAGGCGACGAGCCGGCAGCTGTACCACGCAAGCCACCGCATGCTGGGGTTCGCGCTGCTGCTTGCCGTCGCATGGCTGTGGTGGCGCGCGGCCCGCGAGCGCTCTGCCCGACAGCAGGCCGGCAGCTGGAGCGAACGGCACGACTGGCTCGTTTGGCTGCCAGCCCTCGCCACCGGCTTGGTCGTCTTGCAGATCGGCATCGGGGTGACCAACATCGCCTCGGACTTGTCCTGGCTGTCGGTCATCCCGCACCTGGCCGTGGCCAGTTGGATCTACACCGCGTTGTTCCTGCACACGATGCTGGCCTACCGCTGGGCGGACCCTGTTGAGGCTCGAACCACAGGCCGGCCCGAGGCGACCGCAGACACCGCAGCGCAGGCCCGCCCGTGAACCCTGGGCACACGTCGGCCAGGCCCGTTGCCGCCGACTACGCTGGTCACCGTCGCGGGTGGCGGGGCACCATCCGGGCCTACGTCGCGCTGACCAAGCCGCGGATCATCGAGTTGCTGCTGGTGACGACCGTGCCGACGATGATCGTCGCCGAGCGGGGGTTGCCCCACTGGTGGCTGATCCTCGCGACGCTTGTCGGGGGCACGCTGGCGGCTGCGAGCGCCAACACGATCAACTGCTTCGTCGATCGCGACATCGACGAGCGGATGGCGCGAACCGCGCACCGTCCCCTGGTCACCGACGACGTGGGCCCTGTCAACGCGTTGCGGTTCGGCATCGTGCTCGGCGTGTTGTCGTTCGTCTGGCTGCTGGCGACGGTCAACGCCCTATCGGCGACGCTGGCGGTCGTCGCGATCTTGTTCTACGTCTTCGTCTACACCATCGGGTTGAAGCGTCGCTCGGCGCAGAACATCGTGATCGGTGGCGCCGCCGGCTGCATGCCGGTGCTGATCGGCTGGGCCGCCGTCACCGGAGAGCTGGGGCTGCCGGCGATCGTCCTGTTCGCGATCGTGTACTACTGGACCCCGCCGCACTTCTGGGCGCTCGCGCTCAAGCATCGCGTGGAGTACGCCGCCGCCGGCGTGCCGATGCTGCCGGTCGTGGCGGGCTTCGCCGAGACGACCAAGCAGATCCTGCTCCACAGCGTGATCATGGTCTCGGTCACGTTGATGTTCGGGGCCATCGGCGGGATGGGCCTGCTGTACCTGACCGCTGCCGTGGCCCTGGGCGCGCGCTTCCTCCATCTTGCGTGGCGCCTGCGCCGGGCGGAGGATGACCAAGCCGGCGACCGGCTCGCGATGCGGCTGTTCCGGTTCTCGATCACCTACCTGGGGCTGCTGTTCGTGGCCATGGCGGTCGACGCGTTGCTGGCCGGGTGGGGCATTCTGGCCTGATCGGCGGTGCCGTCTGCTCAGCGGCTGCGCTGCTTGGCGTCTTCGGACGGACGCACCATCAGGTCACCGCACAGCCACAGGGCCTTTGACCAGGGGTAGAACGCGATCGGGAACACGATCATCAAGCTGATGCCCCCGACCAGGAAGAAGGTCCATGGGGGATCAGGCCACGTCAGCGTCAACCCGCCGAGCAGGAACGCGAAGAACGCGAGCTGCGCCCCGCCGATGTTCAGGATCATCGCGCCGACCCAGTACCCCTCCTCGCGTTCGAACGGGAACCCGCAAGTGGGACAGGCCTCACGCAGCGTGAAGTAGCCGGAGAACACGCCCCGGCCGCCGCAGACCACACAGCGCCGCGCGAGCGCGCGGCCCAGCATCCGCAGTCGGCCGGGGCGCATCGGTCAACCTCCGCTCTGGGGCGCTGCGCGGCGTCGACGCCGCGCAGCGCACCGGGCGGGACACCGCCTGGTGCCAGCCGGTGCTACGCCGTGCTTGCTGGCCCGAGCACTCCGAGCGCCGCGTGCGCTGCCGCAAGCCGGGCGACGGGCACCCTAAACGGCGAGCAGCTGACGTAGTCCAGCCCGACTTCGTGCGAGAACGCGATCGAGTTGGGATCGCCGCCGTGCTCGCCGCAGATGCCGCACTTGAGCTCGCTGTTGGCCGCCTTGCCCTCCTTGACCGCGATGTCGACGAGGCGCCCGACGCCGTCGAGATCCAGCGTCGAGAAGGGGTTGTCGTCCAGTAGCCCCTCGCTTAGGTACGTCGACATGATCGAACCCTCGATGTCGTCGCGGCTGAAGCCGTACGCCATCTGGGTGAGGTCGTTGGTCCCGAAGGAGAAGAACTCGGCCTCCGGCGCCACCGCTCCGGCGGTCAGGGCCGCACGGGGCGTCTCGATCATCGTGCCCACGAGGTACGGGATCGATTCGCCGGCGTCCGACAGCACCTCCTGCGCAGCCTCGTGGATCCACCCCGTGATCAGCGCCAGCTCGGTGCCGTCGACGATCAGCGGCACCATGATCTCCACCACGGGGGTCACACCCTCGCGGTGCACGTCGACTGCGGCCTGCATCAACGCGCGCACCTGCATCTTGTAGATGTCGGGCTGCATGATGCCCAGGCGGCACCCGCGGGTGCCCAGCATCGGGTTCTCCTCGTCCAGCCGACGGGCCGCGGCGAGCAGGGCATCTCCCTCGGCGTCGAGCTCACCGAGGGCCTCTTTGACCGCCAGCTCGGTGATGTCGGGCAGGAACTCGTGCAACGGTGGGTCGAGCAGGCGCACCGTCGCCGGCAACCCGTCCATCTCGCGCAGCACCGACGCGAAGTCCTCGCGCTGCACCGACCGCAGCTCCTCGAGCGCGGACTGGCGGGTCTCGTCGCTGTCGGCCAGCAGCATGCGCCGCACCACCGGCAGGCGGTCGCCGAAGAACATGTGCTCGGTGCGGCACAGCCCGATGCCCTCTGCGCCGAACTGCACCGCGCGGGCGGCGTCTGGGCCGGTGTCGGCGTTGGTCCGGATGCCCAAACGGCGGATGTCGTCGGCCCACGCCAGCAGGGTCTCAAACGGCCCGGACGGCTCGGGGATCCACACCGGGACTTCGCCGACCACGACCTGGCCGGAGTTGCCCGAGATCGACACGATGTCGCCCTCGGACAGCTCGACGTCGCCGACGCGGAACGTGCGTCCCGGGACGTCGATCGACAGCTCGCTGGCGCCGCAGACGGCTGGCTTGCCCATTCCGCGCGCCACCACGGCGGCGTGCGACACGAGCCCCCCGCGGGAGGTGAGGATGCCCTCGGCCGAGACCATGCCGTGGAGGTCGTCCGGGGAGGTCTCGGGGCGAACCAGGATGACCTTCTCGCCCTGCTCGGCCCACTGCTCGGCCGCGTCGGCGGTGAACACCACCTTGCCGGTGGCCGCACCTGGCGACGCAGCAAGGCCGGTCGTCAACGCGTCGTACTCGACGTCGGGGGAGAACTGCGGGTGCAGCAGCTGCTCGAGCTGTTCGGGCTTGACCCGGCGCACGGCCTCGTCGGTGTCGATCAGGCCCTCTTCGACCATGTCGACGGCGATGCGCAGCGCAGCGATCGCGCTGCGCTTGCCGACACGGGTCTGGAGCATGAACAGCTTGCCGTGCTCGATCGTGAACTCGATGTCGCACATGTCACGCTCGTGGTCCTCGAGCGTGCGCATCACCCGGAGCAGGTCCTGGTGGCAGTCGGGGAAGCGCTCCGCGAGGCCCTCGAGCGGCTGCGTCACGCGAATGCCGGCCACGACGTCCTCGCCCTGCGCGCCCTCGAGCCAGTCACCGTAGGGCACCCGCTCGCCGGTCGCGGGGTCGCGGGTGAACGCCACGCCGGTGCCGCTGGCCTCGCCGACGTTGCCGAAGACCATGCGCTGGATGTTGACCGCGGTGCCGAGGTCGTCGGGGATGCCCTCGTAGCGCCGGTAGTCGCGGGCACGCTTGCCGTTCCACGAACGGAACACCGCGCGGATGGCGCCCTCGAGCTGCTCGTAGGGGTCCTGAGGGAACTGCATGCCGGTGTCCTCGACGACGATGTCGAGGAATCGACGCGACAGCTGCTGGAAGTCCTCGGCGGTGAGGTCGCCCTCGTCGCCGCCACGTGCGGAGGTGGTCTCGGCCAGCGCCTCGTCGAACCGCTCCCCGGACACGCCCATCACGATCTTGCCGTACAGCTGGATGAGGCGGCGGTACGCGTCCCAGGCGAACCGCTCGTCCGACGACACGCGAGCGAGCCCCTCGACCGCCTTTTCGTGCATGCCGAGGTTGAGGACCGTGTCCATCATCCCGGGCATCGAGAACGGCGCGCCCGACCGGACCGACAGCAGCAGCGGGTCATCGGGGTCGCCCAGCTTCTTGCCCGCGACCTCCTCGAGCTTGCGCAGCTCGGCGTGGACCTCATCCATGAGGCCCTCGGGCAGTTCCTCCGACTTCAGGTAGGCGCGACACGCCTCGGTCGTGACGATGAACCCCTCGGGTACGGGCAGGCCCAGGCGGGTCATCTCGGCCAGGTTGGCGCCCTTGCCCCCCAGCAGCGTGCGCTGATCTCGGCTGCCTTCGGCAAACGGGACGACGAAGCGGTTCTGCGGCATGGATGCTCCTCTCGGATGCGGGTGCGTTAGGAAAGCGGAGGCAGGAACGGGACGACGTCATCCGTGCGCCATCCCAGCTCTCCGTCGACGGCGATCACCCCGTCGACGGCAGCCACCGCCATATGAATGGTGGAAACATGGCTGCGGGCCTGTGCATGGCCTGCAATCTCGACGATACCCCACTGGACGCGGGCAGTGACCTCCGGCTCGTCGAGTTCGGTCAGCACCTCGGTCACGGCGGCTTCGATGACAGCGTCGGCCCGGATGAGGGCTCGCAGGACATCGTGTCGCGTGACGATGCCGACGATCCTACTTCCGTCGACCACGACGAGCCGGGCCACCCGTTCGTCGAGCATGACGCGCACGGCGGCGCGGAGCGCGGCGCCGGGCACGGTGACGAGCGCCGGGCGGCTGCAGGCCTCGCCGACGCTCCTGGCGCGAGCACGCAGGTCGTGTAACTCGGTCTCGCGGTGCAGCCCTCGCGGCGGCTCGGCCTCCTTGGCCAACAGATCGGCCTCGGAGATGACCCCGACCAGCGACCCGTCGCCGGCGATCACGGGGGCCCCGCCGATGCCGTGATGGAACAGCAGCAAAGCAGCGGTGCGCAGCGGCAGCTCCTCGTCGACCACGAGCGGGTCGGCGGTCATCACGTCGGCCACCGTCAGGGTCGAGGGACGCTCTTCCCGCTTGGGCGGCTCGGCCGGTCCGGTGGGCAGCCGCTCGGCGAGGCGCTCGACGAGTTCCTCCGCGGTGGCTTGCGCGAGCACGCGGAGCGCCCCGCCGTCGGCGAGGACGCCCACGGGGCCGAACGGGGGGCGGTACCGGCCCGTCAGGGTCACCTGGGCGCGGTTGCTCGATAGCGGTTCGAGCTCGACGGCACCGTCGAAGCGCGGGAAGGCCAACCGGCCGGGCTCGGCCTCCCACGTCAACGGGATGGACAGGCGCCTGCCCCGGCGACCTGCAACCCCGGCATGGACCCGGACCTGCTTGGCGGTGTCGAACCCGGCAACCTCGGCATGCAGTCGGGCCAGGAACGACCCGTCAACGTCCGGTGTAGCCTCGGGCTCGGCCAGGAGCGCGGTCAGCCCGACGCACAGGCGTTCCTCGAGCGCGGTGACGTCACCTGCGACGTGCCGGTACGCGTACAGCCAGCGTTCCATGGTGGCCTCCGTGTCCGGGGGCGGCCCGGACAGCAACGACGGTACGTCACAGCATCTCCTGCGAGGCGGGATGACAGCAGGGCCGTCGGCCTGTGCCGCCGAGGTCCTCATGGTCCTCCGCGATCGGGGACGATTGCCCCTGCCAAGGTGGCACATCCGGGGCAGACTCCGGGTGAGAGCGGTCCCGCCCGCGGGCAGCTCCAGATCCCGACGCGGGAGGAGGCGCCATGCTGGTCCGCAACTGGATGAGTCCAGACCCCGTCACCGTCACACCGTCGACTGAGGTTGCCGAGGCTCGGCGCCTGATGCGCTACTACGGTGTCCGTCACCTCCCCGTCGTGGGCGACGACGGCTTCGTCGTCGGCATGATCAGCGACCGCGACGTCCGGATCGACGATGCCGAGGTGCGCCGCCTGGCGGCCATGGGGCGCGTCGGCGAGGCGACCGGGGAGGGTCAGCTCGTCGAGGCGGTCATGAGCTCACCGGTGCACACCGTGGGCGTGGACGAGCCGGTCGAGGCCGCGGCGCGCCAGATGCTGTCCCGGCGCGTGTCCGCGCTGCCGGTGGTCGACGGTGAGCGGCAGATGCAGGGTGTGATCACCACCACCGACTGCCTCTTGGCCTCCCTGTCACCCGAACCGGTGGGCGAGGGGTAGCTGAGCGAACGCGGGGCTGGTTGCGGCCGCGGGGCTAGTCGTTGCGGTCGTTGCGGTGCCGGCGTTCGGCGAGGTACGCGGCGGCCTCGGCGCGGCGGGACACCTGGAGTTTGGTCAGGATCGTCGAAACGTAGTTCTTGACGGTCTTCTCGGCGAGGTGGATCCGCTCGCCGATCTCTCGGTTGGTCAGCCCCTCGGCGATCATCTCCAGGATGCGCGCCTCGGTGGGGGTCAGCCGCGCCAGGCGCGGGTCCTCGTCACCCTTCGGGTTGCGCACCCGCTCCAGGACACGGGCGGTCACGGCTGGGTCGAGCAAGCTCTCGCCGGCACCCACGCGGCGTATCCCGTCGATCAGCTCGGTGCCGCGGATCTGCTTCAAGACGTAGCCGGCGGCGCCAGCCATGATCGAGTCGAACAGCGCCTGGTCGTCGGAGAACGAGGTCAGCATCAGCACCGCCATGTCTGGGTGCTCGGCTCGGATGTCGCGGCAAGCCAGCACCCCGGAACGGTCCGGGAGCCGGACGTCGAGGACCACGACGTCCGGCTTGTACGACCGCGCCCGCAGCACCGCCTCTCCCGCAGTGCCCGCCTCCGCCACGACCTCTAGATCCTCTTGGGCATCCAGCATCGCGCGAAGACCTTGCCGAACGACCTCATGGTCGTCGACGAGCATCACCTTGATCACGCTTGCTCCTATCGGTCCTCGCTGCTTACACCATGGGCTTGGACAGCCGGAGGCGCGTCCCCTCACCCGGCGCGCTGCTGATGTCCAAGGATGCGCTCAGCGCATCAGCACGCTCGCGGATGTTCTCGAGCCCGCGCCCGACCTTCAGGGTATCCGGAGTGAACCCGACGCCGTCGTCGGCGATGTCGAGCACCATCGTGTCGCCCAGATCCAAGACGATTCGGACCTCGGTCGCCCGGGCGTGCTTGGCCACGTTGGAAAGCGCCTCCCGCACGACCGCGAGCAGGTCCGGGACGAGCTGCGCCGGCAAGCGCGCGTCGACGTTGCTGGGGACCTCCAGGACTGGGCGCACGAGGGCGTTGACCTCGTACTCGCGTGCCAGTTCGGTGAGCCCTCGGGTAAAGCCCATCGACGCGGCGTGCTCGGGACGCAGCTGGAAGATGAAGTTGCGCAACTCCCTGATGGCGCCGTCGATGGACTCGACCGTAGCGTCGATGCGGTCGTCGGCGCGGTCGGGGTCCACGCGGATCAGCCCGCGTGCTGCTTCCAGCCCCATGCCCAACGAGAACAGCGTCTGGATCACGCCGTCGTGCAGCTCTCGGCTGATCCGGTCGCGTTCGTCCTGCACCGCGAGCGATCTCAGCTGGTCGGACAGGATGGCGTTTTCGATCGCGGCGCCCGCTTGGGCGGCGAGCACGAGGATGGCGCGTTCGTCGTCGTCGTTGAACCCGCCGTCCTTCTCGGTGAGGTAGAGGTTGCCGAAGACCTGTCCGCCCGACCTGACGGGAGCGCCGAGGAAGCTGCGCATCTCGGGATGATGGGGTGGGAACCCGAAGGCGTCAGGATGCTCGCGGATGTCCTCGAGGCGGATGATGCGCTGCTCGCGGATGAGCAGCCCGAGCACACCTTTGCCGGTGGGATAGTGGCCGACGGCCTCGACCTCGTCGTCGCTCATGCCCTCAGTGATGAACTGCTCGATCGTCCCGTCGTCCCCCAAGACCCCAAGCGCGGCGTACTGCGCACCGGTGACGCGGGCCGCATGACTCACGATCGTGCGGAGGACGCTCGACAGGCTCAGTTCGCCGGCGAGCGCAGCGGCTGCATCGGCGAGCGCGTCGAGCCGTTCGGCTCCGTTGAACACGCTGGGCAGACTAGCGGGTCCTGCTAGCGGTTCGCCGTCACGTCATTGCGCGCCAGCCGCGCGGCAACGTCGAGGACGAACCGGCGCACGGTGGCTTCAGCCACCCGATGGCCGAGCAGTCGATCGGTTGCCTCGCCCACGACCGATAGCGGAGGGCGGTACGTGCCCATGAGCGACAGCTGGCAGCCGCCGCCCTGCAGGGCGGCGAGCTCGAGGTCAGCCGACAGGACGGGGAAGACCTCGCTGGCGTCGGCGGCTTCCCACCGGACCGGGCGCAGCAGCCCTGCGCCCTGACCGTTGGTCGTGGCCTGGCCGTCGTCGATCGGCAGCGACCGTTCGGGTACTGGGCCGACCCGCACGATCCCGCGGCGCCGTGCCAGCGAGCCCGGCAGGGCACCGTCGGCGCGAAGATCGACCAGCCAGGCCTCGCCCGAAGGCTCTGCGGGCTCGGGCAGCCAGTGGCGGGGATCGCCGGCCAAGGCGGTGGCAGCCTCCCCGAACGGGGTGGCCAGGAGCTCGTAGTAGTACACGTGTCGCGGCATGTGGTTAACGGTCCTCGCTGATCCGTCGGCCTGTGATGCGTCGCGGGAGCAGCCGGACGAAGTGCTCAAGGCGCCCCGGGACCCACGGCTCGAACGCGACTTCGCGTAGGTGCTGCAGTTCCTCAGGCGCCGTGACCTCCTCGGTCCGGCCGTGGACGACGACGCTCCACCCGGTGCCACGGTCGCGATCGACGTCGTCGATCTCGTACGCGGCGGGCAGGCCTCGCGCCAACTCGTCGAGCCGATCGCCGTAGTCGGTGCGGAACACCACCGCACCTTCGACGAAGGTCCCGTTCACCGGCAGAACCTCGATGGTGCCACCGCTCGCGTAGGCGATGCGACCAAAGCTCTCAGCGTCTAAGAGGGCCATGCACTCGTCTACGCTGAGAGCCTCGATCGATCGCGGTGCTCGATCGGTGCCCATGTCTCGGTCCCGTCCTCCCTCAGGCTCCTAGGCTCGTCGTGCCTCCCCCCGACAGTGAGGGCCGAAGGTCCCCACGGCCGGTCGCCCTTGGTCCCGGGGTCTTGGCTACTCCCATCGGAAGGTCCGGGCCGCGACGACGCTGGCGACCACGGCCCAGCCTGCGAGCGCCGACAACCCGGCGACCACCGGCGGTCCGGTCGATGTCAACGTGGTCGACAGCGTCCCGGCCGCCCACGCTGTCGGCAGGATGCCCCCGAAGGCCGCCAACCAGTCGGGCATCTCCGCGAGGGGGACGGCGACACCGCCAAGCAGCACCAGCAGCAAGAACACGCCGTTGAGCATCGCCAACGCGCCCATCGCCGGAAGACGGCCGGCGATGGCCAAACCGATCCCCGCAAAGGCGCACGTGGCCAGCAGCAGAGCCAGCCCCGCGGCGGCCACGCCACCCGGCGTCAACCCGGGCCGCCACCCGAGCGCGGCCGCCGCGCCGGTGACCGCCGTGGCCTGCACAACCACGATGACTAAGACGGCGAGCGCCTTGGCCCCCACGAGCTCACCGCGTCGCAGCGGGGTCACGCCGTAGCGTCGCAGCACCGAGTGCTCGCGCTCGAACGCCGTCGAGATCCCCAACGCGACCATCGCCGACCCCATCACCGCGACCGTCAGGGCTCCGGGCACGAGGATGTCCAACGGCTCCCGCCCGGCGGTGGGAAGCACGGGAACCAAGGTGAAGAACACCAGCATCCCCAGCGGGGCCCCCAACGTCACGAGCAGGTTCTCCCCGTTGCGCAGGAGCAAGCGCAGCTCGAGGGCGGTCTGCGCCCGGAGACGTCGGAGGTTCATGCCGCTTCGTCGGGGCTGTCGGTCAACCGCAGATACACGTCCTCAAGGCGCTCCCGTGCCGCGGCGATGCCCGTCAGCGGCAGGCCGCGGGCAGCGAACCAGCTGCTGACCTCGGCGATCATGTCCGTGCTGGCCGCGACGTGCCATCGACCGTCGCCGGCTCGGCTCACGGCGACCCCCAGGTCCTCCGCCAGCGTCGCGGGGTCGAGCGTTGTCGTGGTCTCCACGAGCAGGCCGGTTTTCGCCCCAGCGAGCGCCGAGGGCCGGTCCAGGGCGATCAGGGTGCCCCCATCGACGACCGCGACCCGGTCGGCGAGGCGCTCGGCCTCCTCCATCGCGTGGGTGGTCAACAAGATGGCGACACCCCCGGTGCGCAGCTCCTGCACGAGCGCCCACGTCTGCCGCCGGGCGGCAGGGTCCATCCCGGCGGTGGGTTCGTCGAGCAGAGCCACCCGCGGCTGCCCGACGAGCGCCAAGGCCAAGGCCACCCGCTGGCGCTCACCCCCGGACAGGGTCCGGACCCGCTGGGCGGCAACCTGGCCGAGGCCCAGCCGCTCGATCAACGCCAGCGGCTCGAGCGGGTCGTCGTAGTAGGCGGCGAACGTGCGCAGCAGCTCGGCGGGGGTGGCAGACCGGTGCGTGCCGCCTTCCTGCAACATGACCCCGAGTCGCCCGACCACCTGCTCCCGCTCGCGGCGCGGGTTCACGCCGAACACCGACACGGTGCCCATGTCGGGTGCCCGAAGCCCGGCGATGCACTCCACCGTAGTGGTCTTGCCCGACCCGTTGGGACCCAGCAGGGCCAGGACCTCACCGGGATGCACCGTCAGTGAGAGGTCGGCAACCGCTGTGCGGCCGCCGTAGCGCTTGGTGAGACCGTCCACGACGATGGACGCGGGTGGTTCGGGCGTAGGCATCGCTCGCCAGGATAGGGGCGCGGGGCCTCGGATAGGCTGCGGGGGCCGCGACGAGAGGAGGCAGTGGATGGGGACCGCGCTCGTGTTCGCCGGCCAGGGAAGCCAGCGCGAGGGCATGGCCCTGGAGTGGCGGGGCGCGCGTGCCTACGCGCGATGGGAGGAGGCCAGCGACCTCCTGGGGTTCGACGTCGCTCGACTGGGCACCACCGCCTCCGCCGACGAGCTGCGGGAGCCCGCCAACTGTCAGATCGCCCTGTTCGTCCACGCCGCGGTCGTGCTGGAGTCCTGGCGGGAGGCCGGAGGCGCAGAGCCGGTGGCCGCGGCCGGTCACTCGCTTGGTGAGTACGACGCGTTGCTGGCCGCCGGCGTCCTGCCGTTCGCCGACGCCCTCCGGCTGGTCGACGTGCGGGCCCGCGCGACCCAGGCTGCTGCGGACGCGCAACCAGGGCGGATGGTCGCCTGTCTCGGCTACGAGGTCGAAGCCGTGACCCAAGCCTGCGATGCGGTGGGCGCGTATGTGGCCAACGACAACGCGCCGGGGCAACTGGTGTGCGCCGGACCCGAGGCGGCGCTCGATGCGCTGAAGCAGCACCTCGCGGGCACGGGGGAACGGGGCAAGGTCGTCGACGTGGCGGTGGGGGCGGCCTACCACAGCCCGCACATGGCCTCGGCAGTCCCCGAGCTGTCGGCGGCGCTGGACGAAGCTCGCTTCACCGACGCCGCCGTTCCCGTCGTCGCCAACGTCGACGCCGCCCCGCACGTGGCGGCCAGCGACTGGCCCGACTTGCTCCGCGAGCAGGTCACCTCGCCGGTGCGCTGGCGAGAGAGCGTGCCCGCGCTGGTCGCGCAGGGCGCGGACCAGGTCGTGGAGCTTGGGGCGTCTGCCGTCCTGACCGGGATGATCAAACGCATCGACCGCACATTGGACCGTCATGCGGTGACCACCCCCGCCGAGCTCGAGGAGGTCGTGCAATGAGCCGGGAGCCCTTGAGTTGGGCGCTGGTGACAGGCGCGTCGAAGGGAATCGGCGCGGCCGTGGCAGACGCGCTCGCAGCCGCGGGCCACGACGTGCTCGTCCACTACGGAAGCGACGAGGACGGGGCGACCGCCGTGGCTGAGCGCGTGACCGCCCACGGGGTGCAGGCCAGGGTGGTGGGGTGTGATCTGGCGGGGGACCTCGCGCCGGTGCAGGAGTCGATCCAGGAGGTCGGCGGCCTCGGTGTGCTGGTCAACAATGCCGGCGTCGCCGTCGACGGCCTCGCGCTGTCGATGTCCGACGAGGCGTTCGCGCGCACCTGGCAGGTCAACGTGGCCGCGGCGTTCGCCCTCAGCCGCGCCGCGCTGCGCGGGATGCTGCGCGCCCGAGCTGGGCGCATCGTCAACCTGTCCAGCGTGGTGGGGCTGCACGGCAACCCGGGCCAGGCCAACTATGCGGCGAGCAAGGCCGCGGTGGTCGGGATGACCAAGTCGTTGGCCCGCGAGGTCGGGTCTCGGGGCATCACCGTCAACGCCGTCGCACCCGGGTTCGTGACCACGTCGATGACCGCTGAGCTCGACGCCGACGCCCTGACCGAGCGCATCCCGCTCGGGCGGCTCGGCGCGCCAGAGGAGGTCGCCGCCGCGGTGGCGTTCCTCGCGAGCCCTGCCGCGGCCTACATCACGGGCACGGTCCTGCAGGTCGACGGCGGCCTGTTCGCCTAGCGTCATGCCGACCCGGGGCATGCGTTGGGCGCACACCGTCGTCTCGCCCCTCATCGTCGGGCGCCTGCGCGTGACGGTCCACGGCCTCGGGTTCGTGCCCGGAGCGGGTCCGGCGATCCTGGCCGGCAACCACGTCTCGTACCTGGACAACTACGTGATCATGACCGCCGCGCCTCGGCCGCTGCACTTCCTGGGGAAAGCCGAGCTTGCCCGCGGGCCGATGGGCTGGTTCAACACCTCGCTGGGCATGGTCCCGATCGACCGCGGATCGCGGGACGCCGCCGCGCTGGACACGCTGATCGCGTTGCTCCGTCAAGGCGAGCTCGTCGCGTTGTTCCCCGAGGGCACGCGCTCGCCGACCGGCGACCTCCACCGGTTTCGGTCCGGCATGGCGCGGATCGCCGCCGCGGCTGAGGCGCCGGTCGTGCCCGTCGGCGTGGTCGGCA
>SLAO01000170.1 GCA_007126835.1 Nitriliruptorales bacterium
GACCCGGCTGATCGACGCTACCGCTACCCGTTCATCAACTGCACGAACTGCGGACCTCGGTACACGATCGTTCGCGACGTGCCCTACGACCGGCCGGCCACGACGATGTCGGGCTTTGCGATGTGCGCGGCGTGCGAGGCGGAGTACCACGACCCCGGCGACCGCCGGTTCCACGCCCAGCCGATCGCCTGTCCGTCGTGCGGCCCCCAGCTGTTGATCGACCCGCCCCTGCCGGGCGGCGAGGACGTGGTCGCGCAAGCCGCCCGGCTGCTGGACGATGGGGCGATCCTCGCGATCAAGGGGCTGGGTGGCTACCACCTGGCGGTCGACGCTACCGACGGCGATGCGGTTGCGAGGCTGCGCGGACGAAAGCATCGCGAGGAACGTCCCTTCGCCCTGATGGTCTCCAACCTCGCGGCCGCCCGTGCGCTGTGTCACGTCGACACCGCGGAGACGTCGCTGCTCGAAAGCCCGAGGCGGCCGATCGTTCTGTTGCAGCGTCGCGGCGCGGCCGGGATCGCAGTGCCCGTGGCGCCCGGTGCCAATGACCTCGGCATCATGCTTCCGTACACGCCGCTGCACACCCTGCTGGCCGAGGCGTTCCCCCGCCCGTTCGTGCTCACGAGCGGCAACCGATCGGACGAGCCGATCGCCTACCTCGACGTGGAGGCTCGTGAGCGCCTCGGGCCGCTCGCGGACGCGTTCGTCACCCACGACCGGCCGATCCACACGCGGGTGGACGACGCGGTGACTCGCTCGTGGCGCGGTGGGGAGCTTCTGGTCCGCAGAGCGCGTGGGTATGCTCCGCAGCCCCTCCCGCTCCGTCGCCCCTTCGACCGCCACGTGCTGGCGTGCGGCTCCGAACTCAAGCACACGTTCTGTCTGGGTCGGGACCAATACGCGTTCATGTCCTCCCACGTCGGTGATCTGGAGAACTACGAGACCTTGCGCTCGTTCACCGAGGGGGTGGTCCACCTGCAGCGTCTCTTCGACGTCACGCCGGAGGTCGTGGCCCACGACCTGCACCCCGATTACCTGTCCACCAAGCATGCGATGGACATGGAAGGCGTCGACCTCGTCGGCGTTCAGCACCACCACGCGCACGTGGCGTCGTGCCTGGCTGACACCGGAGACGAAGGCCCGGTGATCGGCGTCGCGTTCGACGGGCTGGGACTCGGCGACGACGGCACGATCTGGGGCGGGGAGCTGCTGGTGGCCGACCTCACCGGCTACGCCCGCGCGGGCCACCTCGTCTCGGTGCCGATGCCCGGTGGCCAGGCAGCGATCCGAGAGCCCTGGCGCATGGCCGCCGCCTGGCTCGATGCCGCCTTCGAGGGAGCACCGCCGGCGGGCCTTGCGGTCGCCCAGCGTCACGCGCAGCGGTGGGACACGATCCGAAAGATGGCGCGGACCGGGACGAACGCCCCCCTGACCTCCAGCGCCGGCCGCCTGTTCGACGCCGTGGCGGCCTTGGCGGGAGTGCGTGACACCATCACCTACGAAGGCCAGGCGGCCATCGAGCTCGAGCGCTGCGCCGACCCGGCCGAACGCGGGCGCTACCCGATGGATCTGCTCGACGGCGACCCAGTGCGGCTCGACGCCACGCCGCTGATCCGAGCCGTCGTAGACGACCTCGCCGCCGGTGTTGCGCCCGCACGCATCTCGGCGCAGTTCCACGAGGGTTTGGCGGGCGGCATCGTCGCTGTCTGTGAGGTCATCCGTGAGCGCCACGGGATCGCAACGGCGGCTCTCTCAGGGGGTGTGTTCCAGAACATCCGGCTGCTGGATCGCACCGTCGACGGGTTGGAGGCCGCCGGCTTCGGGGTGCTGCGGCATCGCCGCGTGCCGGCCAACGACGGGGGGATCAGCCTGGGGCAGGCCGCGGTGGCGGCAGCTCGCGACCGTCAGGGGATGGTCGGCTCGGCGTAGATCCGGGGCGGGGGTCGCGGGTGCGCGGCGTGACGCGCCGGCGGTGGTTGGCGTGTCGCGTTGGCGCCCGCTGGGGGTGGCTAATGCGACAAGCGGGGGGTGGTGCGTACGTGGCGTGTCGCGTTGGCGCCCGCTGGGGGTGGCTAATGCGACAAGCGGAGGCTGGTGCGAGCCGCGATCAGCAGATCCGCGGCAGCGGGTCGCCAACGAGCACGTCGACGACCCGGGTCCCGCCGAACGTGGTGTCCATCAGCACGTTGCCGGCGGGCTCGGCCACGACCGTGCCCAGGCGGACCGCGTCCTTGCCGAGCGGATGCGCACGAAGCGCCGTCAGCGCCGCGTCTGCCTGCGCGTCGTCGACGACGACGACCATGCGACCTTCGCAAGCGACGTAGAGCGGATCGATCCCGAGCACCTCGCAGGCCCCGACTACGTCGGGCCGCAGCGGGATGGCGTTCTCGTCCACGCGGATCCCCACCGATGCGGTCGCGGCGATCTCGTTCAGCACGGTGGCGACCCCGCCCCTGGTGGCATCGCGCATGCAGCGCACATCCGACGCGGCGTCGAGCAACCCCGCCGCCAGCCCGTGCAGCGGCGCGGTATCCGACGTGATGTCCGACTCGATGTCGAGCTCGCCGCGGCACAGCATGATCGTGATGCCGTGCTCGCCGATCGGGCCCGACACGAGCACCGCGTCACCCGGGCGTGCGAACCGGGCCCCGAGTTCGACATCGCGCTCGAAGACCCCAACCCCGGCGGTGTTGATGTAGCAACCATCGCCCTTGCCGCGCTCCACGACCTTGGTGTCACCGGTGACGACCTCAACCCCCGCGGCGGCAGCAGCAGCGCGCATATCGGCCACGATCCGGCGCAGGTCGGCGACAGGCAGCCCCTCTTCGATGATGAACCCAGCGGACAGGAAACGGGGGCGTGCGCCGGACACCGCAAGGTCGTTGACGGTGCCGTTGACCGCGAGGTCGCCGATCGAACCGCCGGGGAAGAACAGCGGGGACACGACGAACGAGTCGGTCGTGAACGCCAACCGCTGACCGGCCATCTCCAGTACTGCCTGGTCCTCGAGCGGCGCGAGCGCGGGATTGTCGAACGCTTCGAGGAACACTGCCTCGGTCAGGGCGTGCGACGACCGGCCGCCGGCGCCGTGCGCCAGCGTCACGCGATCCTCGCGGACACGCGGCCGGCGCCGGCGGGCTTGCTCGACACGTTCGAGCACGGCCTCCTCGGTGCGGTCTCCGCGGGGCCCCTCCGGCGCGGTCACTGGACGACCTCCTCCTGCGCCGCGCGGGCCCGGTCGAAGCGGCCGTACTGGTAGTACGCCGCGCACGCGCCTTCGCTTGACACCATGCAGGTGCCGATCGGCGTCTCGGGCGTGCACGCCGTCCCGAACACCCCGCACTCCCACGGTTTGATGAAGCC
>SLAO01000020.1 GCA_007126835.1 Nitriliruptorales bacterium
GAGCCTGCCCGGCCGTGCTCCATCCGCGGTCGGCGCCCTCCCCGATCGCGCCGGTCATCCCGCGCGCCGCGGCTCGACGGCCCAGCACGATCACGTAGGTCATGAACACCACTTGAGCGGTCACGCCGATGCCCACGCGAATGGGTGTGGACAGGGGAGCCCCGGTCACGAAGCCTTCGATCAGCCCCGCCGCGGCGAACACCGCCACCAGCCCGGCGAGCAGCGCCACCGTGCGGCGGCCCTCCTCGCGCAGGGCCGCGCTGCGTCGTCGATCGCCGGGGTCGATGAGCGTCCAGCCCACCCGCAAGCCGGCCCCGCCGGCCAGGAACACCGCGGTCAGCTCGAGCAGCCCGTGCGGCAAGATGAGGCCCCAAAAGCGCGCCTGCTCGCCAGCGGCGATGAACATCCCCAGCGCCACGCCGACGTTGAGCCCATTGAACGCCAGCACGAACACCGTGGGCAGGGCGAACAGCCCGCCGCCGGCGAACGCCAGGATCGAAACCTGGATGTTGTTGACGGTGACCTCGGTCGCGAACTGCGCAGAGGGGTTGGCGGTGTAGTAGTCGGCGAAGTCCTCGGTGACGTACGCCTCGCGCACAGCCGGGGGGGCGGTGGCCTCCAGCGCCGCCGGCGAGTTTCCCAGCCACAGGGCTACCAGCGCGCCGGGCACTAGGAACAGCAGGGTCGCCCAGATGTGAAACGCCTTGGTGTGCCACACCGCCGCCGGGAACGTCTCGGTCACGAACCGGGCGAAGGCCTTCCAGGAGGCCCCCCGCGTTCCGTACAGCAAGGCGGAGGCCCGCGCGACGAGCTGGGACAGCTCGGCGACGAGCGCACGGTCGTGCAGCGACGTGCGCGCCATGGAAAGGTGCGTCGACACTCGCTGGTAGACCGCGGCGAGCTCCTCGAGCTCCTCGGAGCTCAGGCGCTTGGGGTTGCGCCCCGCGCGGTCGAGCAGCTCGCGGAGCCGCTGCCAGTCGTCGGAGTGTGTTCGGATGAAGCCGTCGATGTCCACGGTTGGCAGGATAGATGCGAGCGCCGAACGAGGAGAGTCCGTGAGCGCGAACGCAGGCAGCGGCATCGTCACACCCGAGGCGGTGCGCCTGGACTTCGAGGAGGCGACGGTCGGCACCCGCGCGGTGGCCATCGTCCTTGACTGGCTGATCCAGG
Source organism: Nitriliruptorales bacterium (assembly GCA_007126835.1). Lineage (GTDB taxonomy): Bacteria > Actinomycetota > Nitriliruptoria > Euzebyales > Egibacteraceae > SLAO01. The sequence goes on from SLAO01000020.1 coordinate 1,171, forward strand.
GGACCGTGCTGGTGCTCGTCACGCTCGGCGCAGGTTTCGTGCTCGACCCCCTGCGGGGGGCGGCAGGCGACGTCGCCGTGACGATCGTCATGCTGGTCACCGGCTTCGTGGTGATCTTCGGCTACCCCATCGGGTTCGAGGTCGCCTGGCGGGGGCGCACGCCGGGCAAGGCGGCGATGGGGCTGCGGGTGGTGACGCTGGAGGGGGCGCCGGTCGCGTTTCGCCACGCGGCGATCCGCGCGGCGCTCGGCCTGGTCGATTTCGCGTTGACCAGCGGCGCCGGCGCGGTGTTCACGGTGTTGCTGTCGCGTCGCAGCCAACGCATCGGTGACCACGTGGCCGGGACGGTGGTCGTTCGTGAGCGGGTGGCGGGCGGCCGCGCCGAAGCAGCGACGTTCGAAGCGCCAGTCGGGGCTGAGGCCTACGCGCGAACGATCGATCCCGCCGGCGCCCGGCCCGCCGACTACGAGGCCGCACGGGCGTTCTTGCTGCGCGCCGACGGGCTGCCGCCCGACCGCAGGCATGCCCTGTCAGCGCAGCTCGCTCAAAGCATCGCAGCGCGGCTGGCGCACCAGATCCCCTCCGAAGTGCATCCCGAGGTGTTCCTGCGCAGCTTCGCCGCGCGGTATCAGGCCCGCACGGCGAGGCCGGGAACCGGCCACGCGCGCCGAGCCGCGCCGGGCGAGCAGACCGCGCAGGCCGCGCCGGGCGCGCAAGCCCCGCAACCCCCGCAGCAGCGACAAGCCCCGCAGGCCCCGGAGGCCTCCCAAGCTCCGCAGGAAGGGCAGCAGCACCCGCCGTCGGTCCCCTCCGCGCCGACCACCGACGAGCAGCGCCAGGGGCGCGGGTTCGCCGCCCCCGAGTAGGTGCGCAGCGGGGAGCGCAGACGCCGACCGCAGGCAGGCGGCAGCAAGGGCGTCGTTGCTCCTCGCGGGGCGAGGGCGCGACGGAGGGTACGTCAGAGATCTAGCACGACGTGCCCCTGCCAGCCGCGGTCGGTCGGTTCGAGGCGAGCGTCGTGCCAGGTGGCCGCCTTGGGCGGCGCGCCGCGCAGCACCAGCCCCCTCAGCGCCACCGCGATCAGCGAGCCGTGGGCCCGCCGGTCGTCGATCCGGACGTCGCCGAGCCCGCAGGCCAGCGTCCCTTCGATGTCGAGCGCGGCGATGGCCTCGTCCAGGATGCCGACGAGCAACTCGGCCGGATTCCCGGCGATGTCGATGGGCACACCGTCGGTGGCCGCTGCCGGCGGGATCTCGGCGATGTGGGAGGCGAACCCGTGAAGCGCCGCGTCGAGGCAAGCCGGCACGCTTTCTCCCCAGACGCGCAAGGACAGATCCGAGCCGTACTCGGCTAGTTCGAACGTGGCGGTCACGTCGCCGAGTCTCACCCGCCTGACCGGCGGGTACGCCTCCCACGAGAACCCTTCGCAACTGTCGCAACAAGGGGGCAGCCGTGGCCACCACTGAAGCGGACGTGACCCGCACGCTGGACCGCGAAGGCGACATGCGCGTGCCCGGCGTCGTGTTCGCGTCGGACGCGCTGCTCCCGACCGACACCGGGGACCTGTTCGGCCAGGTGCGCGCGGTGGCGACCCTGCCCGGCATCGTGGAAGCGTCGTACGCGATGCCCGACCTCCACGTGGGTTACGGGTTCCCGATCGGGGGGGTGGCCGCGACCGACGTCGACGACGGGGGCGTCATCTCACCCGGCGGGGTCGGGTTCGACATCTCGTGCGGGGTTCGCCTCGCGACCCTGCCAGTCACCAGCGACGAGGTTGACGACGCCACGCTGGGGTCGCTCATGGACGCGCTGGCGCAGCGGGTCCCCCACGGCACCGGCCCCGGAGGTCTGTGGAAGCTGCAACGGCGGGACCTGCGCCGGCTGTTGACCGAGGGCGCCCACATGGCAGTCGAGTCCGGGCACGGCGTCCCGGCGGACCTCGACCGCATCGAAGACCGCGGCCGTCTCGACGAGGCCGACGCCAAGGCGGTCGGCGATCGCGCGCTCGAGCGGGGCCAGGCCCAGCTGGGGAGCCTGGGGGGCGGCAACCACTTCCTCGAGCTCGAGGTCGTCGACGAGGTCGTCGACCAGCAGACCGCCCAAGGCTTCGGGCTGGCCGAGGGTCAGCTGGTGGCGATGATCCACTGCGGCTCACGCGGCTTGGGCCACCAGGTGTGCACCGACGCGGTCAAGCAGATGCACGGGGCCATGGCTCGCCACGGCATCACCGTGCCCGACCCGCAGCTGGCCTGCGTGCCCGTCGAGAGCGCGGAAGGCCGGTCCTACGCCGCGGCGATGGCTGCCTCCGCCAACTACGCGCGCGCGAACCGGCAGCTACTGGGGGAGGCCGTGCGCGACGCGGTAGAGGACGCCTTCGGCACGCGAGACGTCCGCTTGGTCTACGACGTCAACCACAATATGGCCAAGCGCGAGCGCCACGTCGTGGGGGCCACCGAGCGGGGCCTGTGCGTGCACCGCAAGGGCGCCACCCTGGCGCTGCCGCCCGGTGACCCTCAGCTGCCAGACGACCTGCGCGACCACGGCCAGCCGGTCATCGTCCCAGGATCGATGGGGACGTCGTCGTGGGTTCTCGCAGGCGATCAGGGACGGGCGTTCGCCTCGACCTGCCACGGAGCCGGTCGGCTGCGCAGCCGCAGCCAGGCCCGCAAGCGCATCCACGGTGACGACCTGCGAACGCAGCTCGTCGCCGAGGGCATCGCCGTGCGCTCGCGCAGCGCCGCCGGCCTGGCCGAGGAGGCCCCGGATGCGTACAAGGACGTCGACGAGGTCGTCGCCGTCTGCGAGGCCGCGGGCCTGTCGCGCAGGGTGGCCCGGCTGCGGCCGATCGGTGTCGTCAAGGGGTAGGCGCGCCCTAGCGTGTTACGTCAGGAACTCCAGGATCGCCGAGGCGATCACGTCAGGTTGCTCCAGGCTCGCCCAGTGCGCCGCCGAGGGGATCACCCGGACCCGGGACACGGGGATGTCGGCGTGGAGCTCCTCGGTCATGGCGATCGGCGTCGAACGGTCGTGATCGCCGACGAGCAGCAACGTGGGTTGGCCGATGCGCTCGCGGTCGATCGCTGGGGCCTTGGCTAGCGCCCGGCAGGCCTTGGCGTACTGCCGGGGATCGTTGGCCAGGAACATCCCTCGGGCCAGGCCCACGAGCTGGGGCAGCTTCGCGTGTGTCCGCGGGGCCAGCGCGCCGGCGACCCAGGTGTCCACGAGCGTGTCCATGCCCTCTTGTTCGGCGGTCTCGGCGCGCTGGTTGTAGCTGTCCTTTGCGGGAGGCTCGAAGTAGCTGATGCCGCCGAGCAGGATAAGGTTGTCCACGGCCTCTGGCTTGGACGTAGCCAGCTGCTGGGCCACCAGCGACCCGAGCGAGTGGCCGACCAACGTCACCGCGGGCAGCTCGAGCGCGCTGATCAGCGCCTCGACGTCCTGCGCCCACGTCTTGACCGAGAAGGTGCCCTTGCCGGTCTCGCTGCGCCCGTGGCCGCGGAGGTCCAGGCTGACGACGTGGTGGTGGAGCTTGAGCGCTTCAGTCACGCCGTGCCAGGTGTGCAGCGTGCCGCCCAGCCCGTGGATCAGCACGACTGGAGGGCCCTCACCGGTCGACGTGTAGTGGTGGCGGACCCCGTTTAGCTCGATGAACATCCTCACTCTTTCGTCGGCGATCGCAGCAGGCTAACCCACGCGAGCTGGTCGCATCACCGGCCGGGGTCCTCGTCGGGATCATCGGACTGGTGCGCATCGTCGTCGGCACTGCCCGGCCCGCGCGTGTCCGCGTCCGAGGCGCTTGGCTCCTGGCCGCTCAACACGTCGAGCTCGGCGTCGGTCAGGGTCGTGGCGGTGGGATCCGAGGACACCAGCTCGCTGGCGGGCGGGTGGGCCCGGCCGGCCGGGTCGAGCAGCCCAGCGCCGCGCGGGCCCGCCGTTGGAGCGGCGTCGGGGATGCGACGTTCGATGTCGCGCAGCACGCGGTCCAGTGGCGGCCACCATCGCCCGGCACGAAGCTCGGTGAGCACCTCGGCCCCCGGGCGAGGGTCTGTGGGCGCCACCCGGTGGCTGGCGGCCTCGTGGAGCACCCCCAAGAACCAGTGGCGGCGGGTGGGGGTCCAGCTGTCCGGGTCGACGGCGAGGTAGTAGTCAGGCAGCTCGAGGCCGCCGGCCCGCCACAGCTCCAGCACGCGTTTGAGCGCGACCTCGAAGTCACCGGGAGTGCCGGTGCCGTCGAACCGGGCGACCCAGGCCGACGCGAGCGGTGCGAGGGGGTCGAACGCTGTGACCGCGTACGGGCCGCCGGACCGGGCGGCCTCGGTCAGGTTCGTCGCCGCGCGGGTGGCGTGGGAGCCGTCGGAGGGGTCGGGCAGCGCACGCACGTTGCGTGCGCGGGCCATGCGCTCGACCGCGGCCTTGGCGGCGTCGGCATCGGTTTCTGCGCCGACGAGGCTGACGATGGTGGCGTGGGCTCGCTGCATCCTTCTAGCGTCGGGCCCCGAGGCCGTCGACGGGGTCGAGCTCAGCCAGGAAGCTGCGGCAGCGCTCGGCCTCCTCGTCCTCTCCGATGGCGTCGGCGGCTGCCATCAGCGCGCCCACGCTGCGCAAGAACCCCTGGTTGGGCGGGTGTTTCCACGGTACGGGGCCTTGCCCGCCCCACCCCGCCTTGCGCAGCCGGTCCAGGCCGCGGTGGTACCCCGTCCGGGCGAACGCGTAGGCCGCGACGGGGTCGTCGCGTTCCAGCGCGTCCTCGGCCAGCCTCGCCCAGGCTTCTAGATGCGTCGGATGCGCCGCGGTGGCCCGCCGCAGCGCCTGTGCGCGCTCGTCGGGCGGGGTCTTCATCGCTTCGGCCAGCGCCTGCACAGCCTCGCCGGGTTCGGGGTCCAGGAAGGTCTCGCTGACCCCGTGCATCGGTAGTCCTCGCTCGCTCATGCCCCCGTTGTACCGCAGCGCTGAGACTAAGATGGGCGGTTGAACGGTTTCTTCGACGCCCGGTCGCTCGGCAGGAGGCAGCTGGTGCGGGAAGCGCAACCCCACGGCGGTGACAGACCCCGGCCGGCGCGGCCCAGCGTCGGCAAGAGTGCCGTCGTGGCGCTCGTCGGCCTGGCGTTGCTGGCCGGCGCGTGCGGGGCCGACAGCGCAGACCCCACCAGCCAGTTGCGCGACGGCCGCGCCGGCGTGCAGCTGTCCGGCACCGTGGACGGACGCCAGGTCGCCGTCCGCGACGGGGCGCCACAACTCGTCGTCGGCGACTGCCAGCCGCGCACCGGGCCTGCGCAGGACGTCTGCGTGATCACCCAGACCATCGGCGGCGACACCTTCGTGCTGGTCTTCGAGAACCCTGACCTGCTCCAGGCGGGCCGTGAGCTGGAGATCGCCGACGCGCCGTGCCGTGGCGCTGACTGCGACGGCGTCACCGACCACGCGGTGGTTGCGGTCCAAGTAGGGGAGGACCGCGCGCGGGCTCGCGGCGGGGAGATCCACGTCGAGCACGTCGAGGAGTTCGTGCGCTACCGCGCTGACGTCCGCGTCGAGCTACCCTCCGGCCGGCTGTCGGGCCACCTCGACGTGGTGCCGCGCGACGACTGACCCGGCGTTAGTCGGCACCGCCGAGGAGGCGCCGGGCGCGATCGAGAGCTGTTGGCTTGGCGGAGCCGCGGCGCACCGGCCGCCGCACTGGCCCCTCCTGGGTCGGGGGCAGCTCGTCGGGTGGGCTGGCGGCGGCTTGCAGGATCAACGGGTCCGCGCCGTCGTTGCGCAGCCCGTGGACGACGCCGGCAGGGACCAGCAGCGCCTGCAGGGGTCCGAGGGTGACCTCGGACTCGGCGGTCACGATCCAGGCGCGCCCGCCCAGAACGGTGTAGACGAGGTCGGCGCCGGCGAACTCGCGGGCCCCGATGTGCTGGTCGGGCTCGAGGCACACCACATCGATCGCGAGGACGTCGGTGGTGAACACCCGCCGGCCGAAGGGGCGGTCGGGGTCGAACTCGATGTAGTCGCGGAGGTCGACGGGAACCGCCTCGTGGGGCGGGTCGGGCGGCGGCGGTTCGGCGGAAGCCATCGCCGGCAGCCTACTGGCGCTGTGCCTGGCTCGTCCGCGCACGACTAGACTGCCCGCGGCCTCGTCGACATCTCGGAGGAACTCGATGCCCCAGTTCGCCTTCCGCAAGCAGTCCCCGACCGCCGCCGACGTGGCGGTCGTCGCGGTGTTCGCCGCCAAGTCCGACGACGCGCCGGTGCTCGGGGCCGACGCGGCCGCGCTCGACAAGCCGCTCAAGATAAGCCTGTCCGACGAGCTGACCCACCTCGGGTTCAAAGGCGACGCCGGCCAGACCGCGCGCATCCCGACCCGGGGTCGGGCCACGGCGCCGACGTTGCTCGTCGTCGGTCTCGGCGAGGATCCCGACGTGCATGCGCTGCGCAAGGCCGGCGCTGCGGTGGCCCGCGCCGCGGCCAAGGGCCCCGACGTCGCGGTGGTCATCCCGGGTGACCTGCTCACCGGGGAGGCGGACGCGGTCAAGCGAGCTGAGGCCGTGGTTGAGGGCGCGACGCTGGGCGCCTACACGTACACCGCGCACAAGACCAAGACGCCTGAGGAGCGGAACTTGGGCGAGGTGGTGCTGCTCGCCGGCGCGGGCGCAGACGCAAACGCGGTCAAGGGCGCGATCAAGCGGCCCGAGACCATCGCGCGCGCGGTGTGCCTGGCGCGCGACCTCGTCAACGAGCCACCCGCGTTCAAGCGACCCCCGGCGCTGGCCGACCGTGTCGCCAGCCTCGCCAAGGCTTCCGGGCTAAAGGCGAAAATCCACGACGAGAAGGCGTTGGAGCAGGGAGGCTTCGGCGGCATCGTCGGGGTGGGGCAGGGCTCGTCCGCGCCGCCACGACTGGTGGAGCTGACCTACGCCCCCGCACGGGCCAAGACCCACGTCGTGCTTGCCGGCAAGGGGATCACGTTCGACACCGGGGGGGTCTCGCTGAAACCGACGTCGGGCATGACCACCATGAAGATGGATATGGCCGGTGCGGCAACGGTGTTCGCCGCGGCGATCGCCGTGGCCGAGCTCGGCATCAAGGTCAAGGTCACCGTGCTGCTGGCGTTGGCGGAGAACATGCCGTCGGGCACGGCCATCCGGGTCTCGGACGTGCTGACCCACCGCAACGGGACCACCAGCGAGGTGATGAACACCGACGCGGAGGGCCGGCTGGTGCTGGCCGACGCGTTGGCTTACGGCGCCGAGTCGTCTCCAGACGCGCTGATCGACGTCGCCACGCTGACCGGTGCGCAGATCGTCGCGCTGGGCTCGCGCGTGGCTGCGCTGATGGGATCGGACGATGACCTGCTGGCCGCGATCGAGCACGCCGCCGGCGCGGTGGGCGAGTCCGTGTGGCGCCTGCCGCTGCCCAAGGAGTACCGCGAGCATCTCGACAGCGAGGTGGCCGACCTCAAGAACACCGGCAAAGGGCGAGAGGCCGGCACCATCGCCGGCGGCCTGTTCCTGAAGGAGTTCACGGGGGACCGGCCTTGGGCGCACCTGGACATCGCCGGCCCGGCCTTCGACGAGTCCGGCAACGGGCCGCTGCAGGGCAAGGGAGCCACCGGGATGGGCGTCCGCACGCTCGTGGAGTACATCGACGGCCTCGCGCGGTGACCGGAGGCACAGGCGGTGGTGCGCCGGCGGATCGCAGTGTCAGCCGCCGAACGACGCGCGGTCGACGATCGCGCGTCGGTGCTTGCATCGCGCGACCTCCTCGTCGGCGTCGCGGACGGTGACGGCGAACTCCAAACGTCGCCCGTGCACACCAAGCAGCACGGCCTCGGCGGTGACCTCGGCCCCCACCGGGCTGGGAGCCCGGTGCTCTAGCTCGATCCACGAGCCCACGCTGGTCTGGCCCTCCCGCAAGCAGCCCTCCAACGCCGCCACGGCCGCCTGCTCGCACAACGCCACCACCCGCGGCGAGCCCAGCACGTTGACATCGCCGGACTTCAAAGCCAGCGCGGTGTCGGCCTCGCTGACGGTCAACGTCACCGAAGCGCGCCGGCCAGGGGCACACCCCTCGATCTGTTGCATGACATCCTCACGGTTCGCCTGTTGCCCCGCCTGCTGGCAGGATGGCTAAGTTGCGCATCGGCAGGTGGTGTTGCTGCCTGAATGGCATCCGCACATGGCCAGGATGATGACGGTACGCACGGACGGCAACTGGACCAAGGAGGGTTGTTGAGCGGGCCGCTGGGGGTCATGGCGCTCATCGCAGCGCAGACAGCCGTCGGCACGTTCGCGCTGACGTGGGTCACTGGCATCTGGGGGCGTGCCCGGCGTGGCTTGTTCATGCTGATCGGCTTGGCCGCGGCGTTGCTTTCCTGGGCGGCGTGGGGCGCCACCCGGGCAGGTCTCGCGGCCGCCTCGCCAGGCGCGACACCTGCATTGCCCGTCTCACCGTCGCTCGCGCTGCTGGCCTACGCCGTCCTCGTGACCGCATGGACGGTGCTGCTCTTCTTTCGTGCCACCGGCCCGGCGCGCCCGGTGGGGCTCGTTGCCGCGGGGGTCGGCGTCGCGGCGCTGGTGCCCTTGGCGATGACCCGAGGGGATTCTGTCGGCATCGCCGTGGCCGAGGTGGCCCTGGGCGCGCTCTTCCTCGGCTCTGCGCTGTACGGGTTGATCCTCGGGCACTGGTACATCTTCGAGCGGCGCCTCGACAAGGCCCACATGGTGCGCGGAGCCCAGTGGTACGCCGCAGGGTGTGCCGCAGCCGCCGGCTCCGCCGCGCTGTCGGCCACCAATCCCGCACCCGCCCCGGGCGGGTTCTCCCCGCTGCTGGCCGTGCCTGGCCTCTCCCTGTACCTGGCCGCCGGCCTGGTCGCCGTGTGCGCGCTGATCGCCGCCTTCACGTGGAAGCTCGCCACCGAGGGGGGGCGGTCGATCCAGGCCGGGACGGGGCTGTTCTACCTAGCGGTCATCATGGCGTTCAGCGCCGAAGTGTCGGCCAAGGTCCGGTTCTTCGGCATGAGCTGAAGGGTGGGGAACATGCCCAGAGTCGCGGTCGTCGGAGCGGGAATCGTCGGACTCGCGGTGGCGCGCCAACTGCAGCACGAGGGCGCCGACGTCGTCGTCGTCGAGAAGGAGGCCGCGGTCGCGACCCACCAGACGGGTCGCAACAGCGGCGTCGTCCACGCCGGGATCTACTACCCACCCGGATCGGACAAGGCGCGTTTGTGCCGGCGCGGGGTTGAGCTGCTCCAGGACTACTGTAAGAAGCGCGACCTGCCGTATGACGCCTGCGGCAAGGTCATCGTCGCCACCGACGAGACGCAGGTTGCACGCCTGGAGGGGTTGGCGGAGCGCGCGCGGGCCAACGGGGTGCCCGGCATCGCGTTGCTGAGCTCTCGAGAGCTGCGTGCGGTGGAGCCGTTCGCCGTCGGCGTCGCCGCGTTGCACTCGCCGGCCACGGCGATCACCGATTTCACCGCCGTGAGCCAGTCCCTTGCTGACGACGTCACCGCAGCGGGCGGGGAGGTGCGGTTGTCGGCGCCGGTGACCGCGATCGAGCAGCACGGGCCCGGCAAAGCTGGGGTCGGCGTGCGCACCCCGAGCGGCAGCCTCGACGCCGACCGTGTGATCGTGTGTGCTGGCGTCCACGGTGACCGGCTGGCACACCGGGCCCTGGGGCAGCGAGAGCCGCGCATCGTGCCCTTTTTGGGCGAGTACTACCGTCTCGTGGGCGCAGCGCGGCGCCTGGTCCGCGGGATGATCTATCCGGTGCCGGATCCGCGCTATCCGTTCTTGGGGGTGCACCTGACCCGCCGCATCGACGGCGAGGTCCTGGTGGGTCCCAACGCCCGGTTGGCGCTCGGCCGGGAGGCCTACGACCGGCGCGGCGCGAACCTCGCGGACCTGCTTGATGCCGTCAGCAACCCGGGTCTCGTGCGTCTCGTGGCGGCGAACTGGCGCACCGGCGCGGCTGAACTGGTACGAGCCGCCAGCCGCCGGGCGTTCGCCGCACAGGCCCGTCAGTACGTGCCGAGCTTGTCCGTGGACGATCTGCGTCGGGGTCCGCCGGGCATCCGGGCCCAGGCCATCGAACGGGACGGCTCGCTCGTCGAGGACTTCCGCATCGACGTTGACGGACCGCTCGTGGTGGTACGCAACGCTCCCTCGCCGGCGGCGACGTCCGCGCTGGCCATCGCCGAAGACGTCGTTGGCTGGCTCAGCTGAAAACTTCCTCCAGTCGAGTGCGAACTGCCGCCGCAGAGGGAACTATGGAATGGGAACAGCCGCCGCCCGCCGCACGTTGGTTGTTTCGGGAACAGCGCGAAGCCGTTTAGCCACGTATGCTGTGCCTGAAGCATCCGATTTCGCCTAGTTCTTCAGTCCTCTCCCTACGACGACCCCCCCGCCCGGCCCTGGTTCCCGCCCCGGGGCAGGCGGGGGGGATCCGTCCCATCGGCTGCGAACCCCCGGCACGGGCCACGCTACCCCCCCGTGGCCGGCTAGCGCGAACCCTAGGGCGCGTCCGGATGGTGGACTGCGACCAGGAGTCCCTGGCCCACCGGCAACAGCTGCGAATCGAACGCAGGGTCGTCTGCCACCGCTGTGGTGAACGCGCGCAGTCCCTCGGCCTCATCGTCAGCGTCGGCCAGGTCCGGGTCGTGGTCGCTCCACAGCGCGAGGTCGGCGACCAGCAGCCCGCCCGGTCGGAGCATCCGTCGCGCATGGGCCAGGTACTCGGGGTATTCGCTCTTCAACGCGTCGCAGAACATGAGGTCGTAGGTGTGGTCGGCCAGCTTGGGCAGGACCGTCAAGGCTGGGCCGAGGATCGAGCGCACACGATCGCTCACCCCTGCCTCGCTGTACGCCTGCTGCGCCAGCCCCCGGTAGTCGGGCTCGGCTTCGATGGTGGTCAACGCCCCTGCGGGGTCCATGCCGTGCAGCAGCCACAGCCCGCTGTACCCGCCGCCCGAGCCGATCTCGACGACGGTGCGCGCCGGGCCGAGCTTGGCCAGCCAACGCAGCAATATACCGGTCTCTGCGGGCACAGTCGCGAGGTCTGCTTCCTCGCTGCGGGCGCGGGCCGCCCGCAGGGGCTCGTCCTCGGTGGGCGCCAGCGACTGCGCGTAGGCCCAGGTTCGCTCGTCGATGTGCACGTCCGCGTCGTCCTCCCGTGAGC
>SLAO01000063.1 GCA_007126835.1 Nitriliruptorales bacterium
AGCGCGCGGGCGTACCTGTCGGCGCTCAACCGGTCCGTGCGCCTGCAGCGGGCGCGGGCTGCCACCGCCGAAACCCCGTAGGCGAGGACCGCGGCGGGAAGCGTCACCACGGCGCTTCCCGTCCGACTCCTCGGGGCGCGACTTCGTCACGCCGGGCACGCGCTAACGACCGATAGACGTACACAGGAGCCTAGGAACCATGAGCAGCAGCACCAGCAGCACCACCACCACCACTGTCACGCTGCCAGCTGACCCTGGCCGCACCCCCGACGAGGAAGCGCAGCTGGTCGCGCGTGTCGCCGCCGCCGTCGCCGAGCAGACCGGCAACGACGTCAACGTCGAGCTCGTCGCGTCGGAGCAGGTCGACGTCCGGGGATCAGTCGCCGACCGTATGCAGGGCAGCGACCGCTGGACGCGCTGACCTTCCAGCCCCGGTCGCAAGCCCGACAGGAGGAGCCGCGATGGCTGATGTGCCCCGGACCCTGATGGAGAAGGTGTGGGACCGCCACGTGGTGCGTTCCACCGCTGATGCGCCAGACCTGCTCTACGTGGACCTCCACCTCGTGCACGAGGTGACCAGTCCCCAGGCGTTCGAAGGGCTCCGGCTCGCCGGTCGCTCGGTACGCAGGCCGGATCTCACGCTTGCCACCGTGGACCACAACGTGCCGACGACCGATCGCTCGCAGCCCATCGACGACGCGCTGTCGGCCAAGCAGATCGAGACGCTCGAGCGCAACTGCGCCGAGTTCGGCATCCGGCTGTTCTCGACGCGCTCGCCACGCCAGGGCATCGTGCACATGATCGGTCCTGAGCTCGGCCTCACCCAGCCAGGGATGACCGTCGTGTGCGGCGACAGCCACACCGCCACGCACGGGGCGTTCGGGGCGCTGGCGTTCGGCATCGGAACGTCAGAAGTCGAGCACGTGCTGGCGACCCAGACCCTGGACCAGTCACGTCCGGCCACGTACGCGATCGAGGTCGACGGGGAGCTGCCGTTCGGCACGACCGCCAAGGACGTGATCCTGCGGGTGATCGGCGACCTCGGCGTGGACGGCGGCGTCGGCCACGTGTATGAGTACCGCGGATCGGCGATCCGGTCGCTGTCGATGGAAGCCCGGATGACGGTGTGCAACATGTCGATCGAGGGGGGCGCGCGCGCGGGCATGGTGGCCCCCGACGACACCACGTTCGCCTACCTGGAGGGCCGTCCACACGCACCCAGCGGCGCGGACTGGGAGGCGGCGTTGGATTCATGGCGGGCCCTGCCCACCGACGCAGGTGCCACGTTCGACCGCACCTACCACCTCGACGCGGCCACGCTCGAACCGACCGTGACGTGGGGCACGACCCCGGCGATGAGCGCCCCGGTGACCGGCCGGGTTCCCAGCCCTGCCGACACGGCCGACCCCGAGCAGACCAGGCGGGCGCTTGATTACATGGGACTGACCGGTGGCGAGGCCATCACCGACCTTCCGCTCGACCGGGTGTTCCTGGGTTCCTGCACTAACGCTCGCATCGAGGACCTGCGGGCAGCGGCTGCCGTCGTGCGCGACCGTGCGGTGGCTGACACCGTGCGGGCGATGGTGGTGCCTGGCTCGACGATGGTCAAGCTACAGGCCGAATCCGAGGGCTTGGACGTCGTGTTCAAGGACGCCGGCTTCGAGTGGCGCGAAGCCGGCTGCTCGATGTGCCTGGGGATGAACCCGGACATCCTCGAGCCGGGGGAGCGTTGCGCATCCACCTCGAACCGCAACTTCGAAGGGCGGCAGGGCAAGGGCGGCCGCAGTCACCTCGTCAGCCCGGTCATGGCGGCGGCTGCGGCGGTCCACGGCCGCTTCGTCGACGTCCGGGACGAGGCGCGCATGGCCGATGCCGCGGAGGTGACGAGCTGATGGATCCCGTGACCGTGGTGACCGGGACGATGGTGCCGCTGTGGCGCGCCGACGTCGACACCGACCAGATCATGCCGAAGCAGCACCTCAAGCGGATCGAGCGCACCGGCTTCGGGGAGTTCATCTTCGACGACTGGCGAACCGACCCCGACTTCGTGCTCAACGATGAGCGCTACGCCAACGGCAACGTGCTGGTGACCGGACCCAACTTCGGGTCGGGCTCGAGCCGTGAGCACGCACCCTGGGGGTTGCAGCAGTACGGCTTCGAAGCGATCGTCTCCCCAAGCTGCGCCGACATCTTCAAGACCAACTGCGCCAAGATCGGGCTGTTGACCGTCACGTTGAGCGAGCAGGCCTGCAAACGGCTGGTCGAGCTCGCGACCGACGACCCCGCTACGCCGGTCCGCATCGACTTGCCCGAGCAGACGGTGGTCGCCGCCGACGTGCACGAGCGCTTCGAGATCGACCCTCACACCAAGCACATGCTGGTCAACGGGCTCGACGCGATCGGCTTGACGCTGGAGCAAGACGCGGACATCGCGGCCTTCGAGGCCCGGCGGCCGGCGTTCATGCCGACGACGCCGGCGTAAACCCGACAAGCGGCGACGGTGCCCCGCTCTGTTGCCGCCCAGACGCGGACCCTGACCCCCGCTCGGGCCCGGCGGATCGCCATCGCTGCCGCCGGCTTGAGCCAACGCCGCCCCAACGGGCGTGTCGACGTGCGCCACGCCCGCCGCGTGGTCGAGCGGCTCGGCGCGGTGCAGATCGATTCGGTGAACGTGGTCGCGCGCGCCCACGAGCTGGCTGTCTTCAGCCGGCTCGGTCCGCATCCCACCGACCTGCTCGACCGGCTCGCCTACGATCGACGTGAGGTCTTCGAGTGCTGGCTGCACGAGGCCTCGTTCGCACCCGTCGAAGTCCAGCCTCTGCTGCGTCCCCGGATGCGCCGGCGCAGGCAGCGACCGTCCCCACAGGAAGCGGCGCTGTTCGCCGACGAGCCGGGCTACGTCGCAGCGGTCGAGCGCGAGATCGCCGAAGCCGGTCCGCTGTCGGCGTCGGCGCTCGACGATCCCGGCCGTGCGGACGGACCGTGGTGGGGGTGGTCGAAGGGCAAGGTCGCGTGCGAGTACCTGTTCGCCACCGGGCGGCTCGCCGTGGCTGCACGACGGGGTTTCACCCGCGTGTACGACCTGAGCGAACGCGTCCTTCCCGCGCAGGTGCTGGCCACGCCGACGCCGAGCAACGACGACGCCGACCGTGCGCTGCTCCAACGCGCCGCCCGCGCGCTGGGGGTGGCCACTGCGGCCGACCTGGCGGATCATCCGCGGATGGCGCCGGCGCGCGCGAGGGCGCTACTGCCCGGTCTGGTCGCTGCCGGGGATCTCGAGGCGGTGGAGGTCCGGGGATGGCCCGAGCCGGCCTACCTCCACCCCGGCGCGGTGGCCGCCAGACCGCACGCGGCCGCCCTCGTCAGCCCGTTCGACCCCATGGTCTGGTGCCGTCCCCGCATCCAGCGGCTGTTCGACTTCCACTACCGCCTCGAGATCTACACCCCCGCGAAGCAGCGGGTCCACGGCTACTACGTGCTGCCGTTCGTGCTCGGCGACCGGATCGCCGCGAGGGTGGACCTCAAAGCCGAACGCGACCGTGGGCGGCTGCGGGTCCGCGCGGCCTGGCACGAAAGGGAGGTCGACGAGATCGCCGTCGCCCGAGCCTTGGCGACGCAACTGGCGGCCTTGGCGTCGCATCTGGGCCTGACCGAGACGATCGTCGTCGACGAGGTCGGCGATCTCAGCGCCGCACTCGCCGCAGCGTGCCGCGGTAGTTCCCACGACTACGCGGCAGGGTGCTGCGGTGGTTCGCACGACCACGCGGCAGGGTAGGCAGGAGCGAGACCGTGCCGCGGTAGGACCCAGATTGCACCCCGGTAGGACCGACCCCGCCCCCTGGCCAGAAGGCGCTTCGACGGTGACGCACGCAGGCCCGGTTGAGCCCGACGCCCCCGCCCACCCGGGTGAGGACGACGCGGTCACGACCAAGCGGCTGTCGAAGACCTACGCCGGCGGATTCGCTGCCGTCGACGGTGTCGACTTGGCGGTGCGGCGCGGGGAGATCTTCGGGTTGCTCGGCCCCAACGGGGCGGGCAAGACCACCACCATCGGGATGCTGACCACTCGTGTGGTCCCCACGGGGGGCAGCGCCGTGGTCAACGGGGTCGACGTCGTCGCAGCCCCAGCGCGCGCCAAGCAGCAAATCGGCGTGGTTCCCCAGACCAACACCCTGGACCGCAGCCTGTCGGTGTGGGAGAACCTGTACTTCCACGGGCGGTACTTCGGCATGGGCGCTGCCGAGGCTCGCGAACGCGCCGACACCCTCCTCGACCGCTTCCACCTGGCCGAGAAGGCCCGCCAGCGCACCGACACGCTCTCGGGCGGCATGGCGCAACGGCTGATGGTCGCCCGGGCGCTGCTGCATCAGCCGGCAGTGCTGTTCCTCGACGAGCCCACCACCGGATTGGACCCGCAAAGCCGCATCGCCCTGTGGGACCTGCTGCACGCCTTCCACGCCGAGGGTCAGACCATCCTGCTGACCACCCACTACATGGAGGAGGCCGACCACTTGTGCGAACGGGTGGCGGTCATGGACGCCGGGCGCATCCTCGCGCTGGGTCCTCCGGCGGAGCTAAAGGCCTCGGTCGACGCCGACGGAGTGGTACGGGTCAGCGCCGAGGGAGACCTGCCCGATCTCGCCGCACGGCTCGCCGACGTCGATGGGGTCGGGCACGTCGACACCGACGAGGCCGAGGTCCGGGTGTGGGCGTCCGACGCAGCGGCACTGCTGCCCGCCCTGATGAGCGCTGCCGGTGGCAGCCGGGCCCGCGTCACCGGGGTGCGCGTGAGCGAGCCAACCCTCGAGTCGGTCTTCATCGCCCTGACGGGAAGGGAACTTCGTGAGTGAGCCCCGTACCGTGACGGCAGTGCGCTTTGACGTCCGCAGTGCCCGACGGGCGGGCGCTGCCGCGTTCTGGGCGCTGTTGCTGCGTGACCTGCGCGTGGTCACCAAGGAGCGCGGCAGGTTCCTGATCCGCACCGTCAGCCAACCGCTGCTGCTCGTGTTCGTGTTCACGTACGTGCTGCCGTCGATCGGCCGCGACTTCGGCGGTTTCGACGGCGAGGGATCGTTCACCGACATCCTCGTGCCCGGCGTGCTCGCGATCGCGATCTTGATCAAGGGCATCCAGGCGGTAGCGCTGCCGCTGGTGCAGGAGTTCGGGTACACCCGCGAGATCGAGGACCGTGTGATGTCGCCCCTGCCGGTGTGGGCCGTGGCGACCGAGAAGATCGTCGCTGGCGCGGGACAGGGCCTGCTGGCAGCGGCGATCGTCGCGCCGATCGTGGCGCTGGTCCCGGCCGAGCCGCTGCAGATCCAGATCTCCTGGCCAGCGCTGGTCGCTGTCCTCGTGCTCGCGCCGATCCTGTCCTCGGCGCTGGGGTTGGTGCTGGGAACCTACGTCGAACCCGACAACGTCCCCATGATGTTCAGCGTCGTCATCTTGCCCGTCACCTTCCTCGGTGCGACCTATTTCCCATGGAGCGAGCTCGGCGACATCCGATGGCTGCAGATCGCCATCCTCGCCAATCCACTGGTCTACATCGCCGAAGGGTTTCGCTTCGCCTTGACCCCGCAGTTTCCGCACATGCCTCCGGCGGCGATCCTCGCCGCGATGCTGGCCTTTACCGCCGGTACGAGCTGGCTGGGGATCCGTGGGTTCCGCCGCAGGGTGCTGAGCTGATCCGCGGGAGCAGCCTGCCGGTGTGGCCTGGCGCGTCGAGGTTCCTTGACCCAGGCGCCAGCGCCGTCGACCCTGGTCCCACGCCTGTCCCCGACTGTTGCGAGGAACGCGGTGCCAGAGCCTGACGCGCAAGCCCGGCGCATCCCCCGGCCGCCGGCGTACGCATGGGCGTGGCTGCAGCGCTCGCGACCGGTGCTTGAAGCCGCCGCCGAGCGCTTGACCGGAGGGCCCCCGACCGCCGGGTTCGTCGATGAGCTGCGTGAGCGCTTCGAGGAGGACGCGTTCACTCGCGACATCCTCGTGGGTGTGATCGCCGATGTGGCGTTCAACGGCCGCGTGCCCAGGGCTAGGCCCGCGGGGGTCTCCTGGGATCGGGGCCTTACGTGGTGGGCAGCGGCGCTCGCGGGGACCACCCCCAGTGCGTTCGAGCGGCGCGGGGCCACCTCAGCGCAGCCACCCCTGTTCGACCCCCCCGGCGCCGATCTTCCCGACCAGGGAGCTCGGACGGCTCCGTCCCGCGAGCGCGCCGTGGCCCGCCTGGCCGCGCGTGCGCCCGAACGGGCGGCTTTGGCCGCCCGCCTGCGGGACCTGCTGTCGCAGGCTCACGGTGACAGCGTGCCGGTCCAGGCGGTCCGTGATCTCCTCGCCGAGTTCGACGACTCCCGACCCTGACCGCGACCGCCGCGGCCGCGACGCCACAGCCGGAAGTCGGTTTGGGCACGTGCGAGCCGCGGGCGGTAGCGTGGGAGGGTCCGCCCTGCGCCCTGCCGCGAGAGGGACGATGCGCGCCGAGCCCCAGCTCACCTTCCTTCCCGACCGCACCGTGCCGGCCCGAGGTCGGTTCGTCGTCTACCAACCAGATGGCAGCGGTGTCGCCAGCGAGCTCGGGCGACAAGCCGGTCGCATCGGGCTGGATGGCGTGCCTGATCAGGCGGAGTTGGTCGTCGTCGAGGACGACGGTCGTCCAGCGCGTCGCGCGGTCAGTGTCCACGCCGCCACCCTCGAGTGTGGCGTTCGGGCGCTGCTCGAGGTGCGCGAGGACAGCCGTGGCGCCATGCGGCGGCTTCCCGACACCGTCCGCGCGTGGGCGCTGGCTGCCCACGCAGCCCGCCGGCTCGTGCTCGCCCACCGGCTCGTGCCGTCGCTTGCCATCACCGACGAGGGCACCGTGCATGGCGTGTGGCGAGCCCTGCCTTCCGGGGACGACGAGGCGCAGGACCTCCTTGGCCGTCTTGCCGCCGCGCTGCCTCCCGCCGGCCATGCGGTGCCCCACCCGGACGACCCCGCGGTGGTGTGGCGGGCGGAGGATCTCCTCGGCGCCTTCTGCGATGCGGTCGCCGACCTCGCTGCTCGGCGGGGCAACCCCGATCCGCGTGAGGGTCGGCCACGCGCGCGGCTGCTGCCATGGACGGCTAGGTGGGAGGAAGCGCTGCGCGACACCGAGCATCCCGTCGTGCCGCTGCGCGATGACGCCGCCGACCTCGTGGCGGGCGTGGTCGGATGGCACGCTGCGTCAGCGGAGACCGACGCGGTGGGGCTCGTGGAGCTCTCACTGGTGGCCCCCGACGACCCGGCTGACGAGTGGCGCCTCGACCTCGGGGTGCGCACCGAGACCGGCACGCTGCTGACGGCCTCGCGCGTATGGGCGCAAGCGGGTGAGGAGGACGGCCTCGGCGCGGCTCGGCAGGAAGCGCTCCTGGCCGGGCTGGGGCGCTGCGCGCGCGTCTTTGCTCCCGTGGAGGCGGCGCTGTCCGAGGCCGTCCCCGAGTCGGTGGCGCTGTCAGTCGCCGAGGCCTGGGAGTTCGTGAGCGAGGTCGCCCCCCTGCTGGAGGGCTCGGGCGTCGTGGTGCATCTGCCAGACGAGCTGGCCGCGGACAACCTGCGCATCCGGCTGCGGGTCGGTGCCGACGAGGTCTCCGAAGAGGCCGGCGAGGAGGCCGGCGAGGTCGGCTACGCGTGGGAGGTGGCGCTAGGCGAGGACACCCTGACCGAGGACGAAGTCGCGGCCCTGCTGGCCGCCGACGATCCGTTGGTCTTCTGGCGTGGTCGGTGGGTCCGTGTGGACCCCGAGCTGACCGATCAGCTGCGCGTGCTCGGCGAGCCGGGGACGCTGTCGTTCGGCGACGCGCTCGCCCTCGGGTTGGCCGGAGCCCAGCCGGCGGGCTGGGACGGGCCCACGGCTCGAACCACAGAGACCGAGGTCGTGGCGGACGGGGCGGTCGCCCGGCTGCTCGAGCGGCTCCATGACGCGGCGGACGTCCCTCCGGTCGATGCCCGTCCCGCGGGGTTTTCCGGGGAGCTTCGGCCGTACCAGCAGCGGGGAGTCGCGTGGCTGAACGGCATGGGCGCGCTGGGTTTCGGCGCGGTCCTCGCCGACGACATGGGCCTTGGGAAGACGGTGCAGCTGATCGGATACCTGCTCGCCCGGGGCGGAGGGCCCCACCTCGTCGTCTGCCCCACCTCCGTGGTGGGCAACTGGGAGCGGGAAATCGGCCGGTTCGCGCCTGAACTCGAGGTGACTCGCCACCACGGTGCTGACCGCAACCGTGACATTGGCCGTCCGGCCGGCGTGTGGTTGACCACGTACGGGACCCTCCGACGAGACGTCGACCTGCTCGCGGCGGTGGATTGGGACGTGGTCACCCTTGACGAGGCGCAGCACGTCAAGAACCCCTCGACGGCGGGTGCACGGGCGGTGCGCCGGATCTCCGCAGCACACAGCGTCGCGATGACCGGCACGCCGCTGGAGAACCGGCTTGCCGAGCTGTGGTCCCTGATGGACGTGACAAATCCCGGGCTGCTCAGCACCCGATCGGCGTTCGGTCGACGCTTCGTCACGCCGATCGAGAAGCGTCGCGATCCTGCGACGGCCTTGCGCTTGCGGCGCCTGGTCGCCCCGTTCATCCTGCGGCGCGAGAAGACCGATCCCGAGGTCATCAGCGACCTGCCCGACAAGATCGAACGCACCGTCGTTTGCCCGCTGACCCCGGAGCAGGCTGGACTGTACGAGCGCGCCGTCGATGAGGTCTTCGGAGAGCGTGCCCTGGAGGGCGCCACCGGTATGGAGCGGCGCGGTCGGGTGCTGGCCTTGCTCACGCGCCTGAAGCAGATCTGCAACCACCCTGCACACGCTCAGGGCGAGGCCGAGTCGGCGCCCCTGATCGGCCGCTCGGGCAAGCTGGCCGCGTGCCGTGACCTCGTGCGCGACGCGGTCGACGGCGACGAGCAGGTGCTGATCTTCACCCAGTTCGTCGCCATGGGGCGGCGGCTCGCGGCGCAGTTGAGCGAGGATCTCGACACCGAGATCCCGCTGCTCCACGGGGGCGTGGGAGCCACCGCCCGGGATCGCATGGTCGCCGGCTTCCAGGCAGAGGAGGGCGCCGACCCCGTTCCGGTGCTCGTCGTCAGCCTGCGAGCCGGAGGCACTGGCCTAAACTTGACCGCCGCCACGCAGGTCATCCACTACGACCGCTGGTGGAACCCCGCGGTGGAGGACCAGGCCACTGACCGGGCGCACCGCATCGGCCAGCATCGCACCGTCGAGGTCCACAAGCTCGTCACCGCCGGCACCGTCGAGGAGCGGGTCGCCGAGTTGCTCGAGTCCAAGCGCGCGCTGGCGGATGCCGTCGTGGGCGCCGGCGAGAGCTGGGTCACCGAGCTCGGCGACGACGAGTTGGCTGAACTCGTCGCCCTGGGGGAGGACGCCGCCATCGAGGACCTAGACGAGGAAGCCTGGCACGACGATGAAGCGTTCGAGGAGGCTAGCTGATGCCGGGCGACGTGCCACGCGACGAGGTCAAGGAGGCCAGCTGATGCGCGCCGACGTGCCGTCGGACTGGGTCGAGGGCTGGCGCGCCCTCGTCGAGCGCCCGGACCCGCAGGTCGCGCGGCGACTGCACCAGGGGCGTGCGTTCCAGTACGCCGGGCGGGTCAGCGACCTCCGCATCGCCGTGGGGATCGCCAGCGCGCGGGTGCAGGATGACCGCGCCACGCCGGTGCCTGTCGAGGTGGTGGTCCCGGCGCTCGACGACGAGGCCTGGGCCACCGTGATCGACGCGCTCGCAGGTCAGGTACGCCACACTGCGCGCCTGCTCGCGGGGCACGCGCCCGACAGCTTGGACGCCGAGCTCGAGCACACCGGTGTGCGCGTATTCCCGGTCCGCAACGAGCTCGTGCTGTCATGCGACTGCGCCGACGACGTGTGGCCTTGCGCTCATGGTGCCGCGCTGTGGGAGGCGCTGGCCGAGCGCATCGCCGAAGACCCGTTCACCTTGCTGCGACTTCGCGGCCGCGGCCGCGAGCGCCTGCTGGGTGAGCTCGCGGACGCGCGGCGTCGCCGCGCACATGGTGAACGTTCCAGCGGTGTGGCCATCGCGGATCTGGACACGGCCAGGTGGACTCGCGCTCGGGCCGGGCTCGACGGCGTTTGGGTGGGGGAGCCCGATCGCCCGCGAAGCCCGGCCGGCCCGCTGCGCCTGCTCGGGGATCCGCCCGGCTGGGCGGGGGGCATGGACGCCTGGGGGTTGCTGCATCCGCTGGTGCAGGGTGCGGCCACATGGGCCGAGCACCTCGGGGATCTCGGCCCCGATCCCGAAGACGCATAGCCGCGCCGTCCCCTCGGGGGATCGCGGCCCGCTGCCAGTTCGGCCCGGTCAACCGCTCCGCCGCTCTGCCCGGCTGTGGCCGGTGGCGTGTCGCGGTAGCGCCCGCTGGGAGTGGGCTTTGCGACAAGCGGGGGGTGGATGGCCGGTGGCGTGTCGCGGTAGCGCCCGCTGGGGGTGGGCTTTGCGACAAGCGGGAAGTTCGCAGTGTCGGTGAGACGATGAGACGCCGCGCGCGAAACGCCCCGCGTGGAGCGCTCGCGCGCGAGACGCCGCGCGCGGCGCAACCCGGCGCGCTGCTAGGCGCGTCCCGGCGGGGGGTGCCCCGTCATCTTGCGCCACCCCGCATCCGCACCACGCTGCGCGACGAGTTGGGCGACGGCGATCCCCACAGCACTCGCAACCGTCCAGATCAGGGCATCCTTCCAGGGGATCAGCGGGTCCGTGGGATCGTTCGGGGGATCACCCTTGGCGCCTCCCCGCCACGCGGCGCTCACGGCCTTCTTGACGAGGGTCGCCGAGAGCAGGCCGGCGCCTCCAACCGCCAGCTTCCACACGAGTTGCTGCACGCGTCCTGTCACTTCGGCCCGCACCTCCGTATCGAGTCGTACCAAATCTTGGCCGAGTCGGTCGCGCGCAGCGTGCACGGCGGCCTGCTCGTCCTGGAGCCCGGCGGCTGTCACCTTCGGGTGAGGTTGGCTTTCGTCCACGCCACGTCCTCTCGGATCTGCTCGGTGGTCCGCGGCGCCGTGAGCCGGGACTTCGTCCATTCGACGTCTTCGTTGATCTGGGCTTTGGCGGCGTCGATGCCCACTGGCTTCTTCAGGAATCGCGAGCCCACGAGGGCGAGCACCAAGCCGAGGAGCAACAACACCCCGGCGACGATCAATGCCGCCGCCCATCCGGGCAAGACCAGGGCCAGGGCCAACGCTGCTGCGATGAGCAGGCCCTGCACGCCCAGCCAGGCCAGGACCGCGGTCCCGACGAGCAGCCCGATCCCGGTGGCTTTGGCCTTGACCCCCGCCATGAGCTCTGCCTTGGCAAGGTCGATCTCGGCGCGGACGAGGGCGCTGACGTCGGCGGCCACCGCCTTGACCGCCTCGGCTACCCCCCCGCCGGTGGTGCCAGGGCCGGTCGCGCCAGGAGCGCGGCGACCAGCATCTGCCCCATCGCCGGCGCCAGTATCGGCGGAACCGACGTTGTCAGTGGATGCGCCTGCCCCGCCGGCACCTGCAGCGGCGGGGTCGTTGGCGCCTTGTGCGGACATTGGCCTCCTCCTCGGGCGTGGCGGTACCGCCCCGAAGAACGCAGGTCGGCACGGCCGGTGCGTACCCGGCAAGCGTCCCCGTCACACGGGACGGGCAGACTGGACTTTGCCGGGCGGCGGCCCGCCCGGTCGTGCCAGGGCTGAAATTCTGGTTCTCCTGCAGAACTAGTCGGTCGCTGACGGGTGGGTGGGCGGCGTCTTGGCTGGTCGGGGGGGGCGACGATATCGCGGGGCACTCCGCAGAAGTGCGCACGGCCTGAGCCATGATCTCGGGGCTGATTGAAGGCTCCGGATCGAAAGGTCATCAGGCCGCGCGCGCAACTCCTGCATTCACAAGCTGCTCAAACCCCGTGGGAGGTTCGGTGGCCGGCGTGGAGTTCGTCGACGACCCGGGATCGTGTATGTCGACGTGCGGCTGCGACGTCGCCTGCCGGTGTGCCGACAGTGCGGCTCGTCTACCGCCGCGCGGCACAACTGGCAGCGGTAGGCCTCGTCGCGGCGGGCGCTGGACCTGGGCGGGTGGGGGATCATCGTGCGCTCCTGGCTGCGACGCCTCGACTGCCGGCCCTGTCGCCGGGTGGTCCTCGAGGGCGTCCCATTCGCCCGTCATCGCTGTGGGCTCACCCGCGACGTCGACGATATGCGCATGCCGGCAGGGTGGCGAGCCGGGGCCCGATGGCGCCCCGGCGACCCCGCCGACGGCATGGCCGAACAGGGCCTACGCGGTGCGGTCGTTCTGCCACGGCACGTACCCCGCC
>SLAO01000188.1 GCA_007126835.1 Nitriliruptorales bacterium
CAGTTCTTCGTCTGCCTCGCCGACGTGCCACTGCCCCCGGACTACACGGTCTTCGGGGTGGTGACCGACGGGATGGACGCGATGGACCGGATCGCTCAGATACCCGTTTCGGGGGAGAAGCCGCAGCAGGCGGTGTTCCTCGAATCTGTACAGGTCCGATAGATCAGGAAAGTCCGACTACCCTGCGCGCCGGGGTTGTGCGAGACTAGAGGACAACCACGCACCGACGCGCCCCTTCGTTTCCCCCGGCGAAGGGGCGTCGTCGTTTCCGCCTATCTGGCGCCCCCCGTCCGCCCCGGATTTGGTCGCGGGCGGGGTGGTGTGTCGCCGGGGCGCCCGGTGAGGGCGGTCTTTGCGACAAGCCACGCCGGCGTAGGCTGATGGCCGACAGTGTCGAGGTGGAAGTCGACGCGCAGCCGGTCAGTCGTCGTCAAGGCCCCGGTCGGGCTCCTCGTCCGTGGTCTCGAGCGGAGGGAGGTCTTCGAGGCCGATGGGGTTGGAACGCTGGCCGCGCTCGAAGTCACGCATCCGCTTGGGATAGCCGACGATGCGCGCGTCGTAGACGGGGACGCCCTGAGCCTTGCAGATCTCGTGGGCCTGCTTCTCGTCCTTGACCGGCCGCCGCATGTACTCGCCGTCGCCGGCGACGAGCACCAGGGTCATGGCATACACCGACGTCGGTGGCTCGACAAACGCCTCGACGCCCTGGCGGGAGCCGAGGAACTCCTTCAAGTCGTCGAGCGTCTTGCCCGAGGCGTGCACCTTGCCGGGTACATCATCGCGGTCGCGGCGACGGAAGCGGTCAAAGAATCCCACGCAGCCAAGTCTAGCGAGGTACCCCCCACCTGTTGGGCTGAGACCCTCGTGAAAGACACAGCTGAGACCCTGATGAAAGACACAGCTGAGACCCTCATGAAAGACACAGCGAGCGACTGGTGGCGGCTCGGTGTCAGGTGGCGGTGCTGCGTACCAGGGCGGGGTCCTCGACAAGCTCAACCAGCACGCCGAGGGCGCCCTTGGGGTGCAAGAACGCAACGGTGCAGCCGCGCGAACCTGGGCGCGGGTGCTCATCGACGACCCGGGCGCCCTTGGCCTGCAGGTCCGCCAGGGTGGTCCCGACGTCTTCGACGCCATACCCGACATGGTGGACACCTGGTCCCCCGTTGCGGGCGAGCCAACGGGCGACGGGCGAGTCATCGCGCGTGGGCTCGAGCAGCTGGATGAATGATTCGCCGACGGCGATCAGGGCTTCGCGGACGCCGTCGGCCTCCATCTCCTCGCGGTGGGCGACCTCAGCGCCGTACAAGCGCTCGTGGTAGGACACGGCTGCGTTTAAGTCCTCGACGGCGTAGCCGACGTGGTCGAGACGCTGCAGGATCATGGCGGCCTCCTCGTGACGTGCGCGTGCGATCATCGCAGAGCCGGCGCGCGAACGGGCTGGGTGGCCGCAACAAACCGGTTCATGCTCCTTCGAGACCGTCCGATCGTGTGACCTCGTCGGGGACCTCTCGCAGCGGATCCTCGCCAGCGCTCCACAGGTCACGTGTCCACGCGAGCCAGATCACGCCGTACATGAGGGCCACTCCCACCAGCAGCCACGACGTGGAGGCCAGCCCGATCAACTCGGCGATGCCTCCGGCGGCCAGCGAGGAGATCCCGACGGCACCGGTGGCGAGGCCGAAGTCGAGGCTCATCACGCGGCCCCTGATCGCGTCCGGGGTAGAGGCCTGCAGCCCGAAGGTGGACAGCACCCACTGCGCCCCGCCCCCGGCATGCGCGAGCACGACGCAGACCGCGGCCACGGCCAGGGAGTCGGTCAAGGGCAAGAACAGGTAGGCGAGTCCATACGTCAGGATCGCGCCGCCGCAGACGAGCAAGAGGCGGCGACCGTCGTCGCGTGCGATGGCCCGGCCGACGATCGGCCCGATGAGCGCGCCGGCGCCACGGGCTCCGAGCAAGACCCCGATCGCGGCGTCGTCCCCACCGAAGCGGAGGATGGCAAACGCCGGGAGGAGCCCGACGATGCCGTTTGCCAGGCCGACGCCGGTCTTGGTGACCAGAAGAGCGCGGGTCAGCTTCCTGCGCCGAGCGAACTGCCCCAATTCGACGAGTTGGCTGCGCAGCACCTGTCCCGCGGTGCCGGTCGACATGGGTCCCAGGGGTCGCAGCGAGGTGCGGATCCGCAACACGAACCCTGCAGCGACCAGGAACGTCAAGGCGTTGAGCACGTAGCTGGCCTCGCGACCCAGCGTCGCGGCGGCCAGCCCACCAAGGGCGGCACCGACGAAAAGCATCGTGCCCCAGACCGCGCCGATGGCCGCTTGCGCCAGCGACAGGTCAGCGCGCGCGACGAGGCGGGGTACGACCGCAGCGGTCACCGGCTCGAAGAAGGCTGAGCACAGCGCGATCAGCGCGACGCAGCCGATCGCCAGCCACGGGGCCTCGAGGAAGGTGGCCACGAGCAGGCCGAGGGCGGGCAAGGCCGCGGCACACGACACGCCGACCATCAGCCGCCGGCGGTCCACCCTGTCGGCGACCACCCCGGCGACGGGCGCGACGAGGAACACCGGAAGCACCTGCGCCGCGAACACTACGGCAGCCAGGCCTCCCGACCCGGTCTGCTGGGTGACGAAACCGGACGCGGCCACGAACCCGAACCAGTTGCCGAGGAACGACACCACGGTCGCGCCGAACAGGCGGCGGTAGTCGGCGTTGCGCCGCAGCAGCCCTGGCAGGCCAGCGAGCCCGAGCGTGCGACCGGTGGGCGTGCTCACGACCGCCCGGCGAAGGTGGTGGGGATCACAGCAGCTCGGGACGCTGCCCGGGCGCGCCGCGCACGTGGTGGTCTAAGAACGCCAGCACCGCCTCGTACCACACCTTGGCGTGCCCGGGGGTCAAGACCCAGTGGTTCTCGTCGGGCAGGTGCAGGTAGGACGCCTCCACCCCGTGTCGGGCCAGGTCGGTCCACAGCGCGATCCCCTCGCCGACGGGGACGCGAAAGTCCCGCTCCCCATGGATGACGAGCATCGGGGTGGTGATCTGGTCCACGAAGCGGTGCGGGGACCACTCGCGGTAGCGCTCCGGCTGCAAGTAGCGGTCTCCGAACTCGTTCTCCCACCAGGGCCCAAGGTCGGTGACCCCGTGGAACGCCTCCAGATTCCACAGGCTGGCATGCGTGACGATCGCGTCGAACCGGTCGGTGTGCCCAGCCACCCAGTTGGCCATGTAGCCACCGAACGAGCCGCCCATCGCCGCGGTCCGGCCCTCGTCGACGTCGGGTCGGGCGACCACCGCGTCGACCAGCGCCATCAGGTCGGTGTAGGGCCGGTCCCCCCAGCGCCCCCAGCCTCGCTGGACGAAGTCCCAGCCGTATCCGGTCGACAGGGCCGGGTCCGGCAGGAGCACGGCCCATCCCTGGGCCGCGAGCACGTGCGGGGACCAGCGCCAGTGCCACCCCGCCCAGGTGCTCAGCGGCCCGCCGTGGATGAAGACCACCAGCGGGGGCGGATCCTGATCCGAGCGATGGTCAGGCGGGAGCACGAGCCACCCGGGCACGCGGACCCCGTCGTCCGCCGTCGTCTCGACGCGCTCGACTCGGCCCGGCGGGTCGAGGTCGTCACCGGGCGTGGGGATCGCTCGGGGCTGCTGGTCAGCCGCGTGGGCGGATAGGGCCACCGCTCGTGGCGGAACGTCGACGTCGGAGTGCAACGCGTACACGGTGGTGCCGTCGGGGCTCGGCCGCAGGCTGTTGAACGCCCCCTCGGCGGCGAGCCGGGTGATCGACCCGTCGCTGACAGCGACACGGAAGGGCAGGGTCCTGCCGTCGTCGTCGGCGGTAAACAGCACTGCGTCGCCGTCGGGAGACCACACCGGTGCCTGCGGCCAGCGGTCGAACCCGGTCAGCATGTCGCGGGCCTGCCCGGTGGCGAGGTCGATGACCACCAGGGTGTGGTCGGGGGCTTGCTCGGGCGTGCCGTGGGGTGCGCGCACGGCGGCAACCTTGCTGCCGTCGGGGGACACCGTCGGGCTGGAGAACCGGATCCGGGCCTCGGAGGTGAGCACTCGCTCGGCCTCCGCCGACCCCTCGGCCGCCAGGTCGAACACGACCAGCTCGCTGACGCGGTCGCGGGGGTCGGGCGTGTTGACCCACCGGGTCGTCACCAAGCGAGCGCCGTCGGGTGACAACGCGGGCGCGGTGAGCTCGAGCCGTCCGTCCTCAGCCAGGGCCGTGGCAACCCACTGCGGGGTCGCGGCTGCGGCATCCCCGCCAAACAGCGCCGCCTTGCGTGGACCGAGCCAACGGTCCCAGAAACGCACCGGGTAGCTCTCGAAGAGCTGGGCGGTGACCTTGCGGTCCTTGCGCGCCTGCTCCTGTTCGCGGTCTTGCTCCCAATCCTGGGCTCCGGGGTGCATCGCCGTGGTCAGAGCCACCCGGGTGTCCCGCTCAGCCGTGGTGACGCCGGTGACCCCTCCAGGAGGGGCCGCGAGCAAGCGGGCCTCCCCTGATGACGCCGGCAACGCCCACAGCGCCGGCGTCTCGTCATCGTCGTCGTCGCTGGAGGCGTCGGGGTCAGGCCGCGGCGACATGAACAGCAATGTGCCGTCAGGCAGGAAGCGGGGGCTCGCCTCGCCCTTGGCGGAGCGGGTCAGCTGGCGTGGCTGCCGGCTGGCGGTGGGGTCTAGCTCCCATAGGGCCGTCCGGTAGCGATGACCGTCCGGGTCGGGGGTGGCGACGCCAACCACCAGGCGGGTCCCGTCCGGCGAGACGACCAGGTCCGCCACGCGGGGGGCGGCGATGAAGGACGCGAGGGAGAATTCGTGGTTGCTCATCCCGGGCACCCTAATGAGGCCGCTACCGCTGCGCTACTTCCAGCGGCGTGGTGAGGCCGCTACCGCTGCGCTACTTCCAGCGGCGTGGTGAGGCCGCTACCGCTGCACTACTTCCAGCGGCGGTGTGGCCCGCGCGTGCAGGTGTGCGAGGCTGGTGCTGGCAGAGGAGGAGCATGATGCAAGAAGCGGTCATCGTCGGCTACGCGCGCACACCGACCGGGCGGTTCGCCGGAGGCCTCGCCGGGCTTTCGGCCATGGAGCTGGGTGGTCGGGCGATCACCGCGGCTTTGGACCGCGCAGGGGCGACGCCCGACGCTGTGGACCAAGTGACGATGGGCCACGTCCTCCAGGCCGGGCAGGGGCAGATCACCGCTCGGCAGGCCGCCGCCTCCGCCGGCATCGGCATGGAGGTGCCGGCGCTGACCGTCAACAAGGTGTGCCTGTCGGGCATGGCCGCGGTCGCACTGGCCGATCAGGCGATCAAGCTCGGTGAGGCCGGTCTCGTCGTCGCTGGCGGCATGGAGTCCATGTCGAACGCGCCGTACCTGCTGCCCAAAGCCCGTCACGGCTACCGCATGGGTGACGGCACCCTGGTCGATTCGATGATCCGCGACGGCCTGTGGTGCGCCTTCGATGATGAGCACATGGGCGGGGGAAGCGATCGGGTCAACGCGCTCCACGGTATCGAGCGGGCACGGCAGGACGCCTGGGCGGCGCGCTCGCACGAGCGGGCTGCCACGGCCTGGAAGGAGGGCCGCCTTGCTGGTCAGGTGATCGACGTCGAGGTCCCCCAGCGCAAGGGCGACCCGCTGGTCGTCGACAGCGACGAGGGCGTGCGCCCCGACACCACACCGGAGTCACTGGCTGGCCTCAAGCCCGCCTTCACCCCCGACGGGACGATCACCGCAGGCAATGCCAGCCAGGTTTCCGACGGTGCGGCCGCGCTCGTGCTAGCCAGCACCGGCCGCGCCCGCGAGCTCGGGTTGACCCCCCTGGGTCGTGTCCGTGCGTACGGACAGGTGGCCGGCCCGGACCCGTCGCTGCATCACCAACCGGCCGGCGCGGTGCGTGCCGCGGCGGCCAAGCTCGACGCGGACCCCTCCGGGTTCGATGTGTATGAGATCAACGAGGCCTTCGCCGCGGTCGCGATCCACGCGACCGACCTGCTGAACGTGGACGAGTCGCGCGTCAACGTCGACGGCGGTGCGGTGGCCATCGGGCACCCCATCGGCGCCACCGGGGCGCGCATCACCCTTGCGGTGCTCGACCAGCTGCGTCGGCGCGGTGGCGGCCGAGGCGCCGCAGCGCTGTGCGGGGGAGGCGGGCAGGGCGACGCGCTCATCATCGAGACCGCCTAACGTCATCACGTTCGCGCCGCTTGCGGGCACACCGAGCGGTCCACGTTCGCGCCGCTTGCTCGCCGCATCGACAGGAGGGCGTCGTGCGACACTTCCCTGCTGACTTCACCTGGGGCGCGGCAACCTCGGCGTATCAGATCGAGGGCGCCGCCCGGACAGGCGGTCGTGGTCCGTCGATCTGGGACACCTTTGCCCGTGAACCCGGCCGGGTGTTGCACGGCGACACCGGCGACATCGCCTGCGATCACTACCATCGCTTCCCCGAGGACGTGGGGTTGCTCGGGCAGTTGGGTGTGACCGCGTACCGGTTCTCGATCTCCTGGCCAAGGGTGCAGCCCGACGGACGCGGACCGGTCAACACAGAAGGGCTGGACTTCTACTCGTCCTTGGTGGACGCGCTGCTGGAATACGGCATCACCCCGCTGGTCACGCTGTACCACTGGGACCTGCCTGTGCCGCTGAGCTACGACGGAGGATGGCTGTCCCGGAACACCGCCGGACGCTTCGCCGACTACGCCACCGCGTGCCATGAGCGCCTCGGGGACCGCGTGACGTGGTGGACCACCCTCAACGAGCCGTGGTGCTCGTCGTTTCTGGCTTACGCCGCCGGACGGCACGCTCCGGGCCGGACCAACGACCGGGAGGCGTTTGTCGCCGCCCACCACCAGCTGCTCGCGCACGGTCGTGCGACCGGGGCCCTGCGAGACGCAGCACCGGAAGCTGCGGTGGGCATCACCCTCAACTTCGCCGACGTCGTGCCCGCCAGCGACGACGAAGCCGACGCTGACGCGGCGCGCCGGGTCGACGCGATCATGAACCGCATGTTCCTCGAGCCGATCGTGACTGGCGAGTACCCCGACGAGGTCCTCGACCTCATGGACGCCAGCGGGGCCAGCGATGCGTTCGCCGACGGTGACCTGCACATCGTGGGGGAGCCCATCGACTTCCTCGGCGTGAACTACTACACGCGCCATCGCGTGCTCGGGGGATCCGACCGACAACCGGGGTCCCCGTGGGCCGGCTGCGACGACGTCGCCGAGGAAGCGCCCGCTCATCCGGTGACGGGGATGGGCTGGGAGATCTGCCCGGACGGCTTGGGGGTCCTGCTCGCGCGCCTGCACCGCGACGCGCCCGGTCTGCCCCTCTACATCACCGAGAACGGCGCCGCGTTTCCCGACTACGCCAACCCCGAAGGCGAGATCCGCGACCCCGCTCGTGTGGGGTTCCTCGACGCCCACCTCCGCGAGGTGCACGCGGCGATCAACGACGGGATCGACGTCCGTGGATACTTCGTGTGGTCGCTGCTGGACAACTTCGAGTGGGCCGAGGGCTACAGCCAGCGCTTCGGCCTGGTCTACGTCGACTACCCCTCACAGCAGCGGCGGCCCAAGGACAGCTTCTGGTGGTACGCCGACGTCATCGCCTCGGGCGGCCTGCTCGACCGCAGCGTGTGACGTGGGGGATGACCGATGCATCCCGGAGATCCGGATAGCCTGCCCGGAATGGACTGGGCCTCGCTCGTCGACCGTGTGCTCGCCGGTGACCGCCGTGCCCTGGCGCGCGTGCTGACCAACGTGGAAGACGGCGCCGCCGAGATCGTGCGCACGGTCGTGGCGGCGGTCCACCCCCACACCGGCGGGGCCCACCTGGTCGGAGTCACGGGTTCACCGGGGGTGGGGAAGTCCACGCTGGTGTCGCAGCTGGTGGCGGCGTGGCGACAACGGCAACGCTCGGTCGCCGTCGTGGCCATCGACCCGTCGTCGCCGTTTACCGGCGGAGCGTTGCTCGGGGACCGGGTGCGGATGCAGGAGCACGCCCTCGACCCCGGCGTGTTCGTCCGTTCCATGGCCAGCCGAGGTCACCTCGGTGGCCTGTCATGGGCTGCTCCCCAGGCGCTGGGGGTCCTCGACGCCGCCGGCTTCGACGTGGTGCTCCTCGAAACGGTGGGGGTCGGCCAGGCTGAGGTTGAGGTCGCCTCCGTGGCCGACACCACCGTGGTGACCGTCGCGCCAGGCATGGGCGACGCCATCCAGGCCGCCAAGGCGGGGATCCTCGAGGTCGCCGACGTGTTCTGCGTCAACAAGGCCGACCGGGAGGGGAGCGACCGCACCGTACGGGAGCTCCAGGACATGCAGCGCCTCGCCGGCGGGGATCACCCCGAGATCCCCGTGCTGCGCGCGGTGGCGGCTCGCAACGAAGGCGTCGAAGCTCTGGCGGACGCGATCGACGCGCACCGTCTCGACATCAGCCGGGACGGAAGGCTGGAGACCCGCCGCCGGGCCCGCGCCAGGTTGGAGGTCCGCGAGATCGCCCTCGACGTGCTCCGCCTCCGTTTCGACGTCGGCGAAGGTTCCGGTGGTGACCACGGCGGTCGCGGCCTAGACGAGCTCGCCGCCGAGGTCGCAGACCGGCGAGTTGACCCCTACGCCGCCGCCGACGAGCTCGTGGCTCGGGTCGAGGCGGGGGCGCGTCAGTAGGGCGACAAGTCCGACGACGCGCTTTCCCCAGCCGGCCGCCGCCGGTGTCGCGGCAGGCACGGACCGGGTAGCCTCGCCTCGCGGTCGACAAGGAACCCTCCATGAGTGACGACGAGATCCGCGACCAGGCCGAGCAGTGGGAGGCGCGCTACCGCGCCACACCCGAGCGGGACGAGGAGTTCAGCACGATCTCCGACGTCGAGGTCCCGCCCCTGCTGGGTCCGCACAACTACCGGGTGGATCCCGAGCGCGTCGGGTTCCCCGGCCAGCATCCGTTCACCCGCGGCGTCTACCCGTCGATGTACCGGGGGAGGCCGTGGACGATCCGCCAGTTCGCGGGCTTCGGGTCAGTCGAGGACACCAACCGGCGCTACCACGACCTGCTCGACGCCGGCCAGCACGGCCTGTCGGTGGCCTTCGACATGCCCACGCTGATGGGGCGCGACTCCGACGAGTCCGAGAGCGAGGGCGAGGTGGGCCACTGCGGCGTCGCCGTTGACACCATCGCCGACGTGGAGCGGCTGTTCGACCGCATCCCGCTGGACCAGATCACCACGTCGATGACCATCAACGCGCCAGCGGTGGTCGTGTTCGCCATGTACTGCGTGGCCGCGGAGCGTCAGGGCGCCTCGGTGGCCGACCTCGGCGGGACGCTGCAGACCGACATCTACAAGGAGTACATCGCGCAGAAGGAATGGCTGTTCCCGCCCGAGCCGCATCTGCGCCTCATCGGCGATCTGCTCGAGCACACCACCGCCTCCATGCCGCGGTACCACCCCCTGTCGATCTCGGGCTACCACATCCGCGAAGCGGGTTCGACGGCGTCGCAGGAGCTGGCGTTCACCCTCGCGGCCGGGTTCGCCTACGTCGAGCTGGGCCAGTCCCGCGGCCTGGACGTCGACCGCTTCGGGCCGCGTCTGTCGTTCTTCTTCGATGCGCACATCGACTTCTTCGAAGAGATCGCCAAGTTCCGCGCCGGCCGGCGCATCTGGGCGCGCTGGCTGTCCGAGCGCTACGGGGCGACCAGCGAGAAGGCGATGCTGCTGCGGTTTCACACCCAGACCGCCGGCGTGAGCCTGACTGCGCAGCAGCCTGACAACAACGTCGTGCGCACCGCCGTCGAAGCGCTGGCTGCGGTCCTTGGCGGGACCCAGTCGCTGCACACCAACGCCCTCGACGAGGTCCTGGCGCTGCCCTCCGACCATGCGGCCAAGGTGGCGTTGCGCACCCAGCAGGTCATCGCCGAGGAGACCGGGGTGACCAACACGATCGACCCGCTCGGCGGGTCCTGGTTCGTCGAATGGATGACCGACACCGTCGAAGCCGACGTCGAGGCCTACCTGGCGCAGATCCTCGATCGCTCCGACGACGGCACCGTGACCTCTGGGATGCTGCGCGGGATCGAGACCGGCTGGTTCTCGTCTGAGATCGCCGACGCGGCGTTCCGCTACCAGCAGCACCTGGAGAAAGGCACGAAGCACATCGTCGGGGTCACCAGCCACGTCGAGGACGAAAGCGACGACGAGCTGGAGATCCTGCGGATCTCAGCAGAGGTCGAGCGCGCCCAGAACGCCCGCCTGGCTCGGTTCCGGGCCGACCGCGACCAAGCCGGCGCCGAAGCGGCCCTCGACCGGCTGCGTGACGCCTGCCGCGGGGACGGCAACCTCATCGGTCCGATCACCGATGCGGTTCGGGCCGACGCCACCCTCGGCGAGATCTGCGGGGCCATGAAGGATGTGTTCGGCACCTACGCCGAGCCGCCGATGATCTGACCTGCCGCGGTCACCGTCCGGTCACCGCACCCACCCTCGAGAGCGGTCAGTCGACCACGACGCCTTCGATGGCCAGCAGCTGCCGCTTGCGGTCGAGCCCGCTGGTGTAGCCGCCGAGGCCACCACCGGTGGCGAGCACGCGGTGGCACGGCACCACGATCGGCAGCGGGTTCGAGCCGAGCGCCTGACCGGCTGCGCGGGCCCCGCGGGGGCTGCCGGCCGCGGTTGCGATCTCGCGGTACGTCGCGATCGCCCCGAACGGGACGTCGGCGGTCGCTCGCAGCACGCGCATCGTGAACCCGGGGCGGACCAGGCGCCAGTCCAACGGCATGTCAAAGCGTTGCCGACGCCCGGCCAGGTGCTCCTCGAGCTCGCGCCGCATGGGCGCCAGGGTTCTGGGCGCCTCGACCACCCGCGGCGAAACCGTCGTCGCGAGATGCTCGAGCACGCCGTCGCGCTCGCCGTAGGAGAGCGTCACCAGGCCGGCGTCGGTGGCGGCCAGCACGATCTCCCCGATCGGCGACGGCACGTGCACCCACGCGACCTCGGCCGCGGTCCAGGCGGCGGCATCGCCGGCGCGGGCCTGCGCGGCGGCGACGTCCGCAGCGGTGGGCCCGATGGCGGCGCGAAGGTCCCGGGTCAGATCGGACTCGGCCTGGTTGAAGTCGATGGTCATCGCTGAGCCTCCAGCAGCCGGTCCTGGCGCAGGCGGTCCAGGCCGGCCTTGACGCGCTGCCGCGCCGCCGCTTCGGAGCATTCCAACACCCGGGCGACCTCCGCGTAGTCCAGGTCGGCGCCGACGCGCAACGCGAGGGCGTCGCGCTGGCCGGGCGCCAGCCGCGCCAGGGCCTTCCAGACCGTGTCGTCCTGCGGCTCCGGTGGGGACACCGGGGTGTCGGGCGGATCGGCGGTGGAGGCCGGCTGGCGTCCGCGGGCCCGATGCGCATCGAGGACCTTGCGCCGCGCGATCACGAACAGCCAGCCGCGCAGGTTGGCCCGGTGCTCCAGGCGGTCGTACGCGCGTAGCGCCGCGAGCACGGTGTCCTGGAAGCAGTCGTCGGCCTGGTCGGGGCCTACTGCCGCCCGCAGGTATCGCAGCAGCGCGCCGCCGTGCGCCTCGAGGAGCGCGGAGAACGGGGGGAGCGGAACGTCGGTCACACCGGATGAACGCCGGGGGGCGCCTCGGTGTGAGGTCACCGCGTGACGACGGCCAGGGCAACGCGGAGGCGGATGCCCGCAGCCTCGGCGCGCGACAGCAACTCGGTGGTCTCGTCGGCCTCGCCGTCGGCCCCGTTGTCGTCCTGGCCAGGCGGGCCGTCGCCGTCGGGTCCCTGGCCCTGCGCCTCGTTGTTGTCGGGCTCGTCGCCCTGCGTCCCGTCGTCCTGGCCGGTGTTGGCGTCCTGGTCCTCGTCTGCGTTGGGGTCGGCTTCGTCGTCGGGGCCCGCATCGTCGGGAGGCTCGTCCGCTGGAGGCGGGTCCTCCTCCTCAGCCGGTGGATCGTCGTCGGGCGCAGGTTCGTCGTCGGGCGCCGGGGCTGGCGCGTCGTCGGGGTCGTCAGGTTCGGGCTCGGCATCCTCCGGCTCGACTTCCTCGGGCTCTGGTTCGACCTCCTCTGGTCCGAGGACGCCCTCGATGAGGCCTCCCCAGTCGACCGCCACGACGGCGAGGGCCACCAAGGCCAGCGCCGCCACGAGCATCACCAGCCGCCACGGACCCCGTCGGCCGGGCTGGTCCGTGGCCATGGTGCCCGTGTCCCGACGCACCGGCTCTGTCGGAGCCTCCGATGGGCTGTAGACCTGGGTCGCGGTCGGCGACGGAGCGGGCACCAGCC
>SLAO01000053.1 GCA_007126835.1 Nitriliruptorales bacterium
GCCGGGACGTTCTTCGGCACGATCCCGAGCTGGAACATCTTCCCGCAGATCTTCGCCTTCGTGCTGTTCTTCGGCGCCGCGATCGCCGAGGCCCAGCGCCCGCCCTTCGACCTGCCCGAGGCCGAGGGCGAGCTCGTGGCGGGCTTCATCACCGAGTACTCCGGCGCCAAGTTCGCGATGTTCTTCCTGGGCGAGTTCATGCAGGTCGTGACGATGAGCGCGGTCACGGTCACCCTGTTCTTCGGCGGCCCGTCCGGCCCGCTGTTCGGCCTGGAGGGCACGCTGGCCGGGGCGCTGCTTGGCACCTTCTACTTCGCGCTCAAGACGTTCGTGTTCATGTTCGTGTTCGTCTGGCTGCGGGGGACGCTGCCGCGGCTGCGCTACGACCGGCTGATGGACCTGGGCTGGAAGGTGTTCTTGCCGCTGGGGCTGCTGTGGGTCATGGCCACCGGCGCGGTGGTGCTGATCCAGGACACCTTCGACCAGGCGCAGATCCTGACCGGCGCCGGCATCGCGCTGCTGATCGTGGTGGCGATCCTTGCGGGGGTGACGCTGGTCGGCCGGCTCGACGCCAGCGAGATCGCCGGCGGTGGGCCACCCAGGAGCCCGGAGCCCGACGAGGAACCGCCCGAGCTGCCCAGCGTGGTCGAGTCCGCCCGCGAGGGCGCCAGCCGGCACGGCAGCGCCCGTCATGTCCGAGGACCGAGGTAGGAGCCGCATGTTCAACGCACTGCGCAAGGGCTTCGGGGTCTCCGGCAAGTCGATGTTCCGCCGGCCGGTGACCACCGAGTACCCCGACGTCAAGCGGGAGCCCCAGCCGCGCTTCCACGGCCGGCACGTGCTCAACCGCTACCCCGACGGGCTCGAGAAGTGCATCGGCTGCGAGCTGTGCGCCTGGGCCTGCCCGGCAGACGCCATCTGGGTCGAAGGCGCCGACAACACGCCCGACGCGCGGTACTCCCCGGGGGAGCGCTTCGGGGTGATCTACCAGATCAACTACCTGCGCTGCATCTTCTGTGGCCTGTGCATCGAGGCGTGCCCCACCCGGGCGCTGACGATGACCCACGAGTACGAGCTGTCCGCCGACAACCGCGACGATCTGGTGTTCACCAAGGATCAGCTGCTGGCGCCCTTGCCCGACGGCGCCAAGCCGGCCCCCCACACCGACGAGGAGGTCGCCGAGCGGGGCCTGGCCTACTACCCCGGCAAGGCCGCCCAGGACCCGAGGACCTACCGCCGGGGCGACCCGTCCACGGCTTCCAAGCAGGAGATGCTCGACCCGAACAAGATCCCGCTGGAATCGGTCGAGCTCGAGCACGCCCACCGGGCGTCCAACATCGAGGAGAGGTCGTGACACCGCTGCTCGCGCAGGCCGACGCGGCAAGCGGCGCCGCGGAGTTCTGGGTCTTCGTCATCATCGGCGCGCTCGCGTTGGGGTCGGCGATCTCGATGGTGCTGATGCGCAACGCCGTCCACGCCGCGCTGATGCTCGTGGTGAACTTCTTCGCCATCGCGGTGCTGTACGCGACGCTGGAAGCCCAGTTCCTGGCGGTCACGCAG
The DNA here is from genome assembly GCA_007126835.1 of Nitriliruptorales bacterium. GTDB lineage: Bacteria > Actinomycetota > Nitriliruptoria > Euzebyales > Egibacteraceae > SLAO01. The sequence goes on from SLAO01000053.1 coordinate 1,561, forward strand.
ATCATCGTGTACGCCGGCGCGATCGTCGTGCTGTTCTTGTTCGTCCTCATGCTGCTCGGGGTCGGTGGTGGCCAGCCGTTCACCGAGCGCATCCGGGGGCAGAAGACCGCCGCGGTCCTGCTGGGCCTCGCGCTGCTCGCGATCCTGCTCGGCACGGTGACCACGCCGTTTTTGGGCGAGGGCGCGGCGTGCAACCTGCCGGCTGAGCAGCGGCTCGCGGCCTCCGGCGAGGTGTGCGAGGGTCTGGCCGAGGCCAACGCCGAGGGCAACGTCCGCGGCGTCGGCCTGCTGCTGTTCACCGACTACGTCTGGCCGTTTGAGGTCATGAGCGTGCTGCTGGTCATCGCCGCGCTCGGCGCGATGGTGCTGGGCAAGCGCCGGGAGGACCCCGCCGGCCTCTCCGACCAACCCACGCCGGGCGTGCCGGCCGTCCCCGAGGACGAGGGAGGCACACTGCCCGGCGAGGGCCCCGCCCTGGCCGACGAGCCGACCGAGGGAGGTGACGCCCGATGACCCTGATGGTCCCGGCGGGCTGGTACCTCGGCCTCGCTGCCGCGCTGTTCGTCATCGGGCTGGTCGGCGTGCTCATCCGCCGCAACATCATCGTCATGTTCATGTGCATCGAGCTGATGCTGAACAGCGTCAACCTGACCCTGGTCACGTTCAGCCGGATCCACGGCAACCTCGACGGGCAGGTGATGAGCTTCTTCGTGATAACAGTCGCCGCGGCGGAGGTGACGGTGGGACTCGCACTGATCGTGAACCTGTTCCGGTTGAAGGCCTCGACCGACGCCGACGACGTCGACGCGCTGAGGGCATAGGGCCGTGCACGGACTCCTCGCCACCGTCCTCGGGCCCTACCTGACCCCCGATCCGGGCACCGCCGCCGACCTGGCGTGGCTGATCCCCGTCGTCCCGGCGGTGTCGGCCGCCGTGCTGATGCTCGTCGGCAAGCGCCTGGGCAAGCTCGCCGCGCCCATCGCGATCGCGGCCGTCGGCGTCAGCGCCGTCGTCTCGACGATGGTCTTCGTGCAGCTGCTCGGGCTGCCCGACGACCAGCGCAGCCTGATCTCCCCGGTGGCCACCTGGCTCGAGGTGGCCGGCTTGAGCGTCGAGTGGTCGATGCTGCTTGACCCGCTGTCGGCCGTGATGCTGCTCCTGGTCACCTGGGTCAGCCTGCTGATCCACATCTACTCGGTCGGGTACATGCACGGCGACGAGCGGTACTCCCGCTTCTTCGCCTACCTCAACCTGTTCGTGGCGTCGATGCTCGTGCTCGTGCTCGGCGACAGCTTCCTCACACTGTTCGTGGGCTGGGAGCTCGTCGGGCTGTCGAGCTACCTGCTGATCGGGTTCTGGTTCGAGGACCGGGCGTATGCCACCGCCGCGAAGAAGGCCTTCGTCGTCAACCGGATCGGCGACGTCGGCTTCTTGATCGCGATGTTCGTGATCTTCTCGGCGACCGGCTCGCTGGCGTTCTCGGAGGTGTTCGCCGAGGCCGGGGCGCTGGGCACGGGCACCGCGGCGGCGGTGGGGCTGCTCCTGCTCGTCGCCGCAGCGGGCAAGTCGGCCCAGATCCCGCTGTTCGTGTGGCTGCCGGACGCGATGGCGGGTCCCACCCCGGTCTCGGCGCTGATCCACGCCGCGACGATGGTCACCGCCGGGGTCTACCTGGTGGCGCGGACGTCGCCGATCTACGTCACCGTGCCCGAGATCGGCCTGGTCGTCGCCTGGGTCGGGGTCGCCAC
>SLAO01000036.1 GCA_007126835.1 Nitriliruptorales bacterium
CACCATGGCTAGCGGCTGTGCCCTGGCCGCGTAGTCCGGAGGAGGAGAGGATGCAGCTGCCGCGGACTGTCGGCAACTCCCAGGCGGTTGACGTGCAGACGAGGTCACCCGTACTGGCCAGGCGGACCGTCGAGGTCGTCACCGAACGCGCGTTCCACGTCGTCGACGTCACCGACGATTGCCGGGCACTCTTAGACGAGAGCGGGGTCGTCGACGGCTCGCTGGCCGTGTTCACCCCGCATACCACCTGCGCAGTCAAGATCAACGAGCGCGAGACGTGCTTCCTCGAGGACCTGCGGCTGTTCATGGAGCGCCTCGTGCCGCAAGAGGCGTACTACCGCCACGACGACTTCGAGATCCGCGACCCCTCGACGCTGGCCTCCACCCGAGAGGACGAGCCGATCAACGGCCACGCCCACATCAAGCAGATGCTGTTGGGCGCCTCTTCCGAGACGATCCCGGTGGTCGATGGGGCGTTGGGCTTGGGACAGTGGCAGCGCATCATGTTCATCGAGCTCGACCAGTCACGCCCGAGAAGCGTGCAGCTCCAGGTCCACGGCTGGCGGTAGCGCCGGCCTGTGGCCGGCCCGGACGAACACGCGCAACGCAAACGCGACCACCTGCGCATCGCGCTGGGCTCAAAGTCCGCAGGCACGTCCACAACCGGGCTGGACGACGTGCGGGTGCACGCCCGTGCGCTTCCCGCAGGCGACCTCGACGCGGTGGACCTGTCGTCGCAGCTTTGGGGCCGGCCCATCTCCGCCCCGCTGCTGCTGTCGTGCATGACCGGGGGCACGGGGCAGGCGGGCTCGGTCAACCATGCCCTCGCTGTGGCCGCCCAGGCACACGGCCTCCCGGTCGGGCTGGGGTCAGGAAGGGTCCTGCTCGAAGACCCGCACCGCACCGAGGGCTTCCTCGTCCGCGACGTGGCACCTGACGTCCCGCTGCTGGCGAACCTGGGAGCGGTCCAGCTGGCCGAGTACGGGGCTGAGGCCTGTCGCCGGCTGGTGGAGCAGTGCCGAGCCGATGGGCTCGTGCTCCACGTCAACGCCGTGCAGGAGGCCGTGCAACCTGGCGGCGACACCAACTTCGGCGGGTTGGTCGATCGCATCGGGTCGGTGGTCGCCGCGCTCGAGTTCCCCGTCATGGTCAAGGAGGTCGGCTTCGGTCTCGCGCCGGAGGACGTCGCCTTGCTGGTGGACGCCGGGGTAGCCGGAGTCGATGTCGCTGGCGCCGGAGGGACGAACTGGGCGACGATCGAGGGGCAACGCGACGAGCAGGCGCGAGATGTCGCTGGCGCGTTCGCGGATTGGGGCTGGCCGACTGCCACGGCCGTGCAAGCAGCGCGGCGGGTGCTTGACCGCAGCGACGCCCACGACATCACCCTGGTGGGCTCTGGTGGGTTGCGCCACGGTGTCGACGCGATGAAGGTGCTGTGTCTGGGCGCCGATCTCGCCGGAGTGGCGCGCCAGGTGCTCGGAGCTGCCGCGCAGGGTCCTGAACTCGCGGCGCAAGCGATCGGGACGCTCGTCCGCCAGTTGCGCATCGCGACGTGGGCCGCGGGAGCGATGAACGTTGGGGATCTGAACGCCACCCGGCTCGTCGCCACCGGCGAACCCGACCCGTGGTAATCGCTCACCACACTCCGTGACAGCCATTTGTCACGGTGCGTGACATTGGAACGTTCTCGGGTCACGCGGTGTCATAGTTCGAACTGACTAACCCAAAAAGTTGAAAAAACCTCCCCCAAACGGGGGGTAACTAGTGATTTCGGGGTGCTGAGTGTGCTATACATGTTCCGCAGAAGGAGGCCTCCTTTCACAGCATCGGTACCGGCATCGCGCCCGACGGGGCAGCCAGGCGGTGAGATGTCGTACTGATCCCCCCCGGACATCGTGTATGGAGGTAACTTACCGTGAAGAAGCTCTCACCCCGAGTCATTTCGGTTCTCACCGCTCTCACCGCCCTGATGGCAGCTGGTGGCGCCAGTCGCCACATCTGGTAACAGGTCCACCGCATCGCCGATGGCGTCACGGCGTTTAGCCGTGACGCCATCTTGCGCTTGGTAGAACTCCAAGCGTGGCGGCTCGCCGGCAAGAACATCGGCTAACCTGCCTCCGTGCCTTCTCATCCCTCGAAGAGCGTGCGCGGCGGTGTGGAGAGCGCCAGACGTCAACAGCCTTTCAAAGCACCCGATCAGCGCTTCTGGGCTCTTGTCATCCTATTGCTGGCGGGGATGGCCGCGATGGTCCCTGCCGCAGTGCCGTCGTTTGTCGACCAGCCGTGGGAGAGCCTGCTGTGGATCGGATTCATCACCGCCGCCCATCAGCTCATCATCCCGGTCGCTCCGCGCGTGCGCATGGAAGCGACCGTCGCGGGGCCGGTGATTGTCGCGGCGGCCGTCATCCTCGAGCCCAGCCACGCCGCGCTCGTCTCGTTCCTTGCAGTGATCAGCCCAAAGGAGTTCAGTCGGGGGACATCGCCGCGGATGGTGCTGTTCAACCGGGCGCAGGAGGGACTCTCGACCGGGGCCGCGTCCTTCGTCGCGGGGTTCCTGCTGACCGGCGGATTGGCCTCTGGTCTCCCGTCCCTGATCGCGGCAACCGTGTTCGCCACCATCGTGTACAACGGGTCGAATTTCGTTCTTGTCGCGCTCGGGCTGTGGGCTGCCGGCCGTGCACCTTTCTCCAAAGCCGCCCGCGACACGTCGTCGCCGTACCCGCGGTTCGCCTTCGACCACGGGTTGATCCTGCTGCTGGCTCTGCTGATCGTCGTCGCGTATCAGCAGGTCGGTCCGTGGTCGGTGGTGCTACTGGCGATGCCGCTGTGGCTGGGCTACAGCGCTCTGAGCTCGGCCCGTGAAAGCGCTGATCGAGCCGAGGAGCTGGCCCTTCGCGTCCGGGAGCTCGAAACGCTCAACGACCTTGGTGAGCGGCTGCTCGCCGTGCGCAGCGCCAGCGAGGTCGCCGGTGCAGTCCAAGCGGCGCTACAGCGTGCGCTCGAGTCCGATGCCATCACCATGGCGCTGGACGGGGACGTCGGCTCTGACCTGCAGAGCGTCAGCGTCCCCGGCGGTGAGCCTGCCGCCATCGGGGTGCCGGCTGACCTGACCGAACGCTCGTCCGCTGTGGTCGAGGCCACGGCTGGGCTGGCCGGGATGGTGCTCCAGCGCACGGCCCTCGAGCGTGAACTCGCCGAGAACGAGAAGGCGCTAGCCCGCCTCGCCGAGCGCATCCTGGAAGAGGGCAACCACGAGCGCAGCCGCATCGCCCTGGAGCTGCACGACGCCGTGCTCCCGTACTTCGCAGCGGCCCAGATCCAGGTTGACAACGTGCGTACGGCGTTGGAGGTCGGCGCGAGCGACCGTGCTGACGAACTGGCCAAGGCCACGCACGACGCGGTCCAAGACGGAATCGCCCGGTTGCGCGAGGTGCTCGATGCGATCCGCGAGCAGATCCTCGTGCCGGGAGGCCTGCGCGATGGGCTGCAGGCGGCGCTGTCGGACCTCGACTTGAAGCACGGCATCGACGGTTACCTCGATGTGGCCGAGCCGCTGCCGTCGATGCCGCTGGCGGTGGAGACCCTGGTTCTCGAGACCGTGCGTGGGTGCTTGGCCAACGTGGCTCGGCATGCCCAGGCCGGGCGGGTCACGGTCGACGTGGCCGTCCGAGACGGGATGCTGCGCGCGCGAGTGGAGGACGATGGCGTAGGGTTCGACCCCGACGACGTCGGTGCCGGGCACCATGGGCTGGTGCTGATGACGCAACGGGTCGAGCTGGCACGCGGGCGTCTGCGCGTAGACAGTGAACCCGGGAAGGGCACGCGCGTGGATCTGGAGGTTCCGGTGTGAACACCTTCGGTGCTTCGACAGGCGAAACCGACGTCGAGGGAGAGGCCCCAACGACGATTCGCGTGGTGATCGCCGAGGACCACGGAGTGGTGGCCGACGGCATCGCCACGATGATCTCCTTCGAAGACGACATGGAGGTGCTGACCATCGTCGACTCGGGGGAGGGGCTGATCGACGCAGTCGAGAAGCACGCCCCCGACGTGGCCCTGGTCGACGTGAACCTCATCGGCATGGACGGGCTCACCGCTGTGCGCGAAATTGAACGGCGCGCGTCGACCACCCGCACGATGGCGCTGACGATGTTCACCGACCATGACACCGTCACACGGGCGGTGGCCGCGGGCGTTGCGGGCTATCTGCCGAAGAACGTGCGGCGCCAGGAGCTCGTCCAGGCGGTCCGTGCCGTCGCCGCGGGCAAGGGCTTTCTCCACCCGGACGTGACGCGCCCCTTCCTCGAGCGCGTCGGTCCCCTGGCTATGCACGCAGGCCTCCAGCCGTTGAGCCAGCGCGAGCAGGAAGTTCTCGAAGAGCTCTCCAAGGGCAAGTCGACCCGCGAGATCGCCGAAGCGCTCGGGCTGGGGGAGGAGACGGTCAAGAGCCACCTCTCCCGGCTGTATCAGAAGCTCAGGGCCAAGGACCGGGTCGAAGCCGTCGTCGTCGCGATGCGCCACGGGTTGGTCCGGTAGGGCCGAAGGCTGACGACGATGACCTTGACGCGGCGGGTCGCCGCGGTGGCGTTGGTGGGCCTGCTCATGGCCGGCCCCGGGCCGTTTACCCCGCACGCTGACGCCGGCGGCCCTCCTGACGCGACGCCGTCAGCGACCGCGCCGCCGACCGAGGCGGCCGAGGAGGCCGAGGAAGCCTGCACCCCGCTGGCCCCGCGTGAGCAGGCTGCACAGCTCGTGATGAGCGGCATCCCGGGCACCGCCGCCAACGAGGACAGCCTCAGCCTCGTCGCATCCGACGCCGGTTCGGTGATCGTCATGCCGCCCAACGTCGACGATCTCGAGCAGGTGGTCGCCTTGCTCGAGGACCTGCGTGCCGCGGCTCCCGCGGGCCTGCTGACCGCGGTTGACGAGGAGGGTGGACGCGTCGCACGCCTCGCCGGCCTCGGTGACGTGCCCGCGCTGCCGCCGGCCCGCGACCTGGCCCAAGCCGGCCCTCCGACCCAGGCGGGCGTCTCGGGCAGAGCCCTGGGAGCCGGCCTGGCCGCCATCGGCATCGACCTCAACCTCGCTCCGGTCTTGGACGTCACCGACGCGCCGGACGGCAGTGTCATCGGGGATCGAGCCTTCGCCGCCGATGCGCGCCGGGTCGCTCGCTACGGACGCGCGTTCGCCGACGGGCTCCGTGCTGGAGGGGTCGCGGCTGCAGGCAAGCACTTCCCCGGTCACGGCCGCACCGACGTCGACAGCCACGAGAGCCTGCCGGCAATCGACGCGTCGATGGACGCCCTGGCTGCCTCTGACCTGCACCCGTTTCGGGCCGCTCTGCCGTCCTTGGACGCGGTCATGACCGCCCACGTAGTGATCGACGCGCTCGACGCAGAGCGCCCGGCGAGCCTCTCGCCGGCGGTGCACGAACTGCTGCGCGACGAGTGGGGCTTCGACGGCCTGATCATCACCGATGCCCTCGAGATGGGCGCCATCACCGACACGCTGTCGATCCCGGAGGCTGCCGAGGGGGCCATCGCCGCGGGGGCGGATCTCGCGCTGGTCGCCGGCGCGTGGCAGCACACCGAGGCGGTCACCGACCGCCTCGTGGATGCGATCGACTCGGGGCGGATCCCCGAGCGTCGCTGGCAGGCCTCGGTCCGCCGCGTGCTTCGGGCCAAAGGTGTCGAGCCGACCGAAGCCACCTGCCTGCTGGGGCTGCCTGCGGTCGGCGATGCCGACGTGGTGGGAACGGATGAGGGCGTGGCGACGGTGGTCGGCGGGCGTCTGCGTCGGCTGCCTGACGGATGGCGGCTGCAGCGTCCGGGATTGTACGACCCCGCCGAGCTCGAGCGGCTCGAGCCGGCTTCGCCGATCGCCTGTTTGGCCGGCGGGTGCGGGCGGGGCGCCCGCCTGACGGGCCTGCTGGGCCACTAACGCTATTGGGGTGCCGGGGTTGCGCGCGCGGTTGCGCCGAGTGCCCTGGAGGTTGGGCCGCCGGGCGCGCGAGGTTGCGATTGCGACGTTGTCTCCGCGTCGAAATCGCAACCTCGCGCTGATCGACGTCCCGCGCGACATTGAGGTGCACCGTCTGCGGCGGGAGGGGGCGGGAACCCGCCCACCGCATGGTGCCTTGAGGTGTCGGCATCATGCCCGACTTGCCCGGCGTCGAACAGTGCCCCAGATGCTCTTCACCCGTCTGACCGGGCAGGGCAGTTGACAGCCGGAGCCAGGCACCGCACACTTGCCTCTGGCTCGCCTGCCTGGGTGAGCCTGCCGTCCAGCGCAAAGGGAGGTGCACGGCCATGCGGAACCTCGCCCGCTCGATCGTGCTCGTACTTCCGCTGCGCCTGGCCGGCGTGCGCTGACGCGCGCACCCCCCAGGCGCAGACCTCTCGACCGGCCAGCCGGTGAGGGGTCTTTTTTCGTCCCACCGCCATCTCATCCGACTCGCAAGCCGATGCCGAGCCAAACCGAGGAAACCATGGAGATCACCGGCGCAGAAGCCGTTATCCGCTCGCTGGAAGCCGAAGGCGTGGACGTCATGTTCGGCCACCCGGGAGGAGCGATCCTGCCGGCGTACGACCCGATGCTGGACTCGTCCATCCGCCACATCCTCGCCCGCCACGAGCAGGGTGCGGGTCACATGGCGGAGGGGTACGCGCAGGCTACCGGGCGGGTCGGCGTGGCGATCGCCACCAGCGGGCCGGGCGGGACGAACCTCGTGACCGCGCTGGCCGATGCCTACATGGACTCGGTGCCGATCGTGGCGATCACCGGGCAGGTGCCGACCGCCGCGGTGGGGGGCGACGCCTTCCAGGAAGCCGACATCACCGGCATCACCATGCCGATCACCAAGCACAACGAGATGGTGCACGAGCCCGAGCGCATCGCCGGCGCGATCGCCGAGGCGTTCCACATCGCCGCCACGGGGCGCCCAGGGCCGGTGCTGGTGGACCTGCCAAAGGATGTCCTCAACGCGACGTTTGTCTACCAGCCGGCGGGGAAGCTGTCCCTCCCCGGCTACAAGCCCACCCTGCGGGGTCACGGCAAGATGGTGCGCGAGGCCGTGCGCGAGATCGCGGCCGCTGAACGGCCGGTCATCTACGCCGGCGGCGGGGTCATCAAGTCGGAGGGCCACGACGCGCTGCGGCGCCTCGCCGAGCGCGCGAACCTGCCGGTGGTGACTACGCTCATGGCGCGGGGGGCATTCCCGGACAGTCACCCGCAGCACTTGGGGATGCCTGGCATGCACGGCCACTGGACCGCGGTGACCGCCATGCAGAAGTCCGACCTGCTGATCACCCTCGGTGCGCGGTTCGACGACCGGGTGACCGGAAACCTCGCGCATTTCGCGCCCGATGCCCGAGTCATCCACGTGGACGTCGACCCCGCCGAGATCGGCAAGAACCGCGCTGTCGACGTGCCGATCGTGGGCGACTGCCGGATCGTGGCCGAGCAGATGGTCGAAGCACTCGACGCGGCCTTGGAAAGCGGCACCAGCCTGCCGGACCTGTCGCGGTGGTGGGCGACCCTCGACGAGTGGCGCGGGGCGCATCCTCTACGTGACACCCAGGAACCCGACGGTCTGCTCAAGCCGCAGACGGTGATCCGCGCCATCTCCGAGAAGATCGGCGGGGACGGCATCGTCGTCACCGGGGTGGGTCAGCACCAGATGTGGGCTGCGCAGCACATCCGTTACGAGCGTCCCCGCAGCTGGATCAACTCGGGCGGCCTCGGCACGATGGGCTTCTGCGTGCCCGCAGCCATCGGGGCCAAGGTCGGCCAGCCCGCGCAGAAGGTGATCGCCATCGATGGCGACGGCAGCTTCCAGATGACCCTGCAAGAGCTCGCCACCGCCCGGACGGAGAACATCCCGGTCGTCTTCTGCGTCATCAACAACGGCAGCCTCGGCATGGTCCGCCAATGGCAGGAGCTGTTCTACGGCGAGCGCTACTCGTCGATCGACCTGGGCTTCGAGGTGCCCGACCTGGTGCGGCTCGCCGAGGCGTACGGCATGCCGGGCTACCGCTGCGACGACCCCGACGACGTGGACGCGACCTTGGACAAGGCCTTCGGGGTCACCGACTCGCCGGTGATCATCGACTTCCGCTGCGACCCCACCGAGAAGGTCTTCCCGATGGTGCCCGCCGGCGCCAGCAACGACGACGTCATCGAGTCCGCCGAGGACTGGTACGGCCAGACCCGTGGAGCCCCAGTCGACGGCGACGGCGAGCCCGGCGGGCAGGGCATCCCCGACCACCTGCGCGAGGGCAACGTCGTCTGAACCAACCTCCCGCAACGCGCACCCTCCGGGAGTGAAGACCTCCCGACGACAGTCCAGGAGTTCGCATGCACACGCTGTCCGTCCTCGTCGAGAACAAGCCCGGCGTCCTTGCCCGGGTCGCGGGCCTGTTCAGCCGGCGCGGCTACAACATCGAATCGCTCGCGGTGGGGCCCACCGAGGTTGAGGACGTCTCGCGCATGACCATCGTGGTCGACGCCGACCGTCAGCCCCTCGAGCAGGTGACCAAGCAGCTCAACAAGCTCGTCCACGTCATCAAGATCGTCGAGCTCGAGGCCACCGAGGCGGTCGCCCGCGAGCTGTGGCTCGTCAAGGTCTCCGCCGAGGGGCGCACCCGAGGCGAGGTGATCGAGGTGGCCGAGGTGTTCCGCGCCAAGGTCGTCGACGTCGACGTGGACGCGGTGACGTTGGAGGCGACCGGCTCGACCGACAAGCTCAACGCGCTCGTGCGGCTGCTGGCCCCCTACGGCATCCGTGAGCTGGTGCGCTCTGGCACGATCGCCGTCGGCCGTGGCGCCAAGAGCATCACCGAAGGCCGCGCGCTGCGCCTCGAACGCAGCGCCTGACCCACCTTCGAGAACCTGTCCGGTCGAGCGCCCCGCCGTGCCGGCGTAGGCTGCCGGCCGCGCGTGACCCATCACGAACCCGGCGTGTGACGGCGCCGTGCGACACCAGCGAGAGGACACCATGGCAACGATGTACTACGACGAAGACGCCGACCCCGGCGTGCTGGCCGGCAAGACCGTGGCGGTGCTCGGCTATGGCTCCCAGGGCCACGCCCACGCCCGCAACCTGCTCGAGTCGGGGGTGGACGTCGTGGTCGGGCTCTACGAGGGCTCGCGCAGCCGAGCCGACGCGGAAGCGGCGGGGCTGACCGTGCTGCCGACCGCCGAGGCGGCCAAGCGCGGCGACGTCGTCGTCGTGCTGCTGCCCGACACCGTCCAGCCCGACGTGTTCACCCAGGACATCCGACCGGGTCTTGAGCCGGGCAACGCCGTCGTCTTCGGGCACGGCTTCAACGTCCACTACGGCCAGGTCCACCCCCCCGACGACGTGGACGTGCTGATGATCGCCCCGAAGGGTCCCGGCCACATCGTGCGCCGCACGTACACCGAGGGCACCGGGGTGCCGGCGCTGCTGGCCGTGGAGCAAGACGCCACCGGCAGCGCCAAGGCGCTGGGCCTGGCCTACGCGCGCGCGCTGGGTGCCACCCGCGCCGGGGTCATCGAGACGACGTTCGCCGAGGAGACCGAGACGGACCTCTTCGGGGAGCAGACCGTGCTGTGCGGCGGCGTGTCGAGCCTGGTGCAGAAGGCGTTCGAGACCCTGACCGAGGCCGGCTATCAATCCGAGGTCGCCTACTTCGAGGTCCTGCACGAGCTCAAGCTGATCGTCGACCTGTTCTACGAGGGCGGGTTGGCGCGGATGCGCTACTCGGTGTCGGACACCGCCGAGTTCGGCGACTACCACTCCGGCTCGTACGTGATCGACGAGGGCGTGAAGGAGCGCATGCGCGAGACGCTGACCGCGATCCAGGACGGGTCGTTCGCGCGGACGTGGATCCTGGAGAACCAGGCCGGTCGGCCGTCGTTCCAGGCGATGCGCCGGCGCGAGGCAGCCCATCCCATCGAAGAGGTCGGCCGGCAACTGCGCGCGATGATGGACTTCCTTCCCGAGCCAACCGACCACTAGAGCGCCGGGACTGGCATCACCCGGCGGGGCGGGGACCGTCGGGCTTTGTGAAGTGCCGCACGATCTCGCTAAGGTCAACTGGGAACCCTCCCGTCAACCCAGGAGCGTGCTGTGACCATGCGGGTCCTCGTGGCCGACAAACTGTCCGATGCCGGCGTGAAAGAGCTGTCTGAGCACTTCGACGTCGATGTGCGCACGGGCTTGGACAAGCCCACCCTCATCGAGGCGATGCCGGAGTACGACGGGGTCGTCGTGCGCTCCTCGACGAGGATCGACGCCGATGTGATCGCTGCCGGCACCCGGCTCAAGGTGATCGCCCGCGCCGGGATCGGGCTCGACAACGTCGACGTCCCGGCCGCGACCACCCGTGGGGTCATCGTCTGCAACGCCCCGCAGTCGAACATCATCAGCGCGGCTGAACACACCGTCGCGTTGCTGCTCGCGCTGGCCCGCGACATCCCGCGGGCGCACCAGAGCCTGTCGGGCGGGGCGTGGGACCGCAGCGCCTTCCAGGGCGTCGAGCTGCACGGCAAGACCCTGGGGGTGGTGGGACTCGGCCGGGTGGGTGCGCTGGTCGCACAGCGCTGCTCGGCCTTCGGGATGCGGTTGCTGGCCTACGACCCGTACATCTCGGCCGAGCGCGCCGCGCAGATGGGCGTCGAGCTGGTCAGCACCGTGCCCGAGCTGTGCCGGGTAGCCGACGTCCTGACCGTGCACCTGCCCAAGACCGCGGACACCGTCGGGTTGATCGGCGAGGATGAGCTGCGCGCCATGAAGCCCACCGCCTTGCTGGTCAACACCGCCCGTGGCGGCATCGTCGACGAGGAGGCCCTGCACGCTGCCCTGTCATGGGGTTGGATCGCCGGCGCCGCCCTGGACGTGTTCGAGGCCGAGCCGACGACGCAGTCGCCGCTGTTCGGCATGGACAACGTCGTGGTGACCCCCCATCTGGGCGCGTCAACGGCGGAGGCACAGGACAAGGCCGGCACGATGGTCGCCGAGGCGGTGCGGCTGGCGCTGACCGGCGAGTACGTGCCCAGCGCCGTGAACGTGCAGGTGTCGGCGGGCATCCCCGAGCGTGTCAAGCCGTTCATGCCGCTGGCTGAGACGCTCGGCCGGGTGTTCACCGCCTTGAAGCCCAGCGCGGCCGCGGGTCTGACGATCGAGTACCGGGGGCGACTCGCCGACGAGGAGACGCAGGCGCTGACGCTGTCGACTCTTCGCGGGTTGCTCGCAGACATCTCGTCCGAGCCGGTGACCTTCGTCAACGCCCCGCTGCTCGCGGAGGAGCGTGGCTTGTCGGTGTCCACGCTGACCTCCAGGGAGACCCGCGATTTCGTGTCGCTGATCCGGGTGTCGGCCGGCGAGGTCGCCGTGGCCGGCACGCTGATCGGCGCGAATGACAAGCCCCGGCTCGTCGAGGTGTGGGGCTTCGCCGTGGACATGGAGCCCGCCGACCACATGGTCTTCTTCCGCTACGTCGACCGCCCGGGCATTGTGGGGCTGATCGGTGGCAAACTCGGCGAGGCCGGCGTCAACATCGCCACGATGCAGGTGGGTCGCCACTCCCAGGGTGGCGAGGCGCTCATCGCGATGGCCGTCGACACCGCGATCCCTCCCGCGGTCGTCGACGACATCGCGACTGCGATCGGAGCGACCGATGCCCGCCAGATCGACCTCGAGGCCTAGGAGACCGCTATGGGCACGCCCCGCGTCGCCGTCGCTCCCGTCGGCACACGCGACTATCTCCGCCAAGCCGTCCGCGACGGCGGGGGCGAGCTCTCAGACCCCTCCGACGCCGAGGCGTTGGTCTGGGCCGATATCGGCGACCCGGAGGGCCTGACCGAGCTCCTTGACCGGTACGACACCATCCGGTGGGTGCAGCTGCCGTGGGCCGGGGTGGAGGCGTACGCTCGGGCGGGGACGTTCGACCACGCGCACCTGTGGACCTCGGGCAAGGGGGTCTACGCCGAGCCGGTCGCCGAGCATGCGCTGGCGCTGACCTTGGCCGGGATGTGGGAGATGAAGCGCTGGGCGAGAGCCCGGACCTGGGGGGACGACGCGGGTATCAGCCTCATCCGGGGGCGTGTCACGATCTTCGGTGGGGGAGGGATCACCGAGGCGCTGCTTCGGCTCCTGGCGCCGTTCGACAGCCACGTGACCGTGATCCGGCGGCATCCAGCAGAGATGGCCGGCGCCGACGAGGTGATCGA
>SLAO01000166.1 GCA_007126835.1 Nitriliruptorales bacterium
CACAGCCGGATCGAGGACCTTGGCGGTCGCCGAGGGTGGGGTCGCAGCCGGATCTGGGACCGTGGCGGGGACCGGAGGCGCAGGGGCGGGGGATGGTGGCTGCTGTGGGGGCCTGACCCCGGGGGTGATGACCGTGGCGGCGGCGGTTTGGGCGGCACGCTGCAGGCGCTGCTCGTCGGTGGCAAGGCCGAGCGCCGCAGAGGGGGTCAGCGCAGGCCGGGAAGCCCGCGCCAGCTGCAGGCGCGCGGGATACACACGGATGCCGGACCCTCCGGTGCGGACTGCACGGCGTCGGCGGGTCTCCCATGCGCCACTCGCACGTGGCCCCTCCGGGACGTTAACCTCCCGAAGGTCGGGGATGCCGGACCCCCGGTTAGGGACCCCCAACCGGGGGAAGATTTCATTGCTCTGCGTCATATCTACTTACTGAGAGGTATCATCTCGGCTCTGCAGCGGTTACGATCCAGTTACAGGGCGGGGCCTTGGGGGGGCATCGGCAGGCGCCCCGGAGTTCTTGACGAGGTGGCCCTGCAGGTGGGCGAGGCGGGCGAGGTGGGCGAGGCGGGCCAGGCGGGCGAGGCGGGTAGGCGGTGGTGCGACGATGAGTGACCTTCCCGAGGTACAGCGCGCGTTGCGCGCCACCGAGGGCGTCGCCCACGCGCGCGTCGTATGGCCCGACCCGGAAGGTCCGGCGCATCTGACCGTTTCATTCGTCGACGCAGCCGACGAACCCGCGGTGACCCGGGAGGTGCTCGACGTCCTCCGGCGGGTCGGGAACGTCGACCTCGACACCCTCGAGGTCGTGCTCGACGAGGCCACCGAGCCGCAAGGCGTGATGGAGCGGCCGGTGTTCGAGGGTCTCTCACTCGACCGGCACGAGCTCGACTCCGCTGTGACGGTGACGCTGCGGTGGCGGGGCCGTCAGGTCTCCGGCGAGGCCACCGGGCTGGCGAGCTTTCGTCATGCGCCGCGCACCGCCGCCGAGGCGACCCTCGTGGCGTTGCGCAAGCTACTGCCCCCGACCGTCCGGGCGCAGCTCGAATGGCTCGAGGTCACCGAGATTGGTGCGCCCCGCGAACGGCTCGTGCAAGCCGCCGTTACCGTGCTCACGCATACCGAAGAGAACGCCCACGTCGGTTCGGCGATCGTGCGGGGAGACGTCCGGGAGGCGGCCGTGCGGGCGACCCTGGACGCGGTCAATCGGCGCTTGGGTCTCCTCCTCGCCCGAGAGTCCGCGTTGGAACGAGCGAGCTGACGGGCACGCTCGCCGGCGCGAGCCGACGCCGTAGACTGGCGGCTACGGCCGATGCCGTCGACATGTCCCACGGCCCGGAGCACGGCATGCCCCTCTTGTTGTTCCTCCTGATCCTCGTCGTCCCGCTGGCGGAGCTGTGGATCCTCATCGAGGTGGGTGGTGTCATCGGCGTGCCGGGCACGATCGTCGCTCTGCTCGGGATCTCGCTGGTCGGCGCTGCCCTCGTGCGCCGCGAAGGCTGGAAGGCGTGGAACCGGTTCCGCACCGCGGTCGGCGAGGGTCGCGTGCCGGCTGGCGAGGTCGTCGACGGCGCCTTGCTGGTGCTCGGCGGCGCCTTGCTGCTGACCCCCGGGTTCCTCACTGATGCGGTGGGACTGGCGCTGGTGATCCCACTGACCCGCATGGCGTTGCGAGGCCTCGTGCGCCGGCGTGTGACCGTGATCGCCGGGGGTGGCGGCACGCGTGGGGCGGAGGGCGGACGTCGAGACTCACGCGGTGGCGCACGCGACGGCGACGTCGTCGACGTCGAGGTGGTGCGCGTCGAGCGGGACGAGCCCAAGCGGCTGGACGACGGCGACGAATCGCGGTGATCGTGCAGGCTACGCCGGCTGCCGGCGGATGGCGCCGCATGCCCGGAGGAGGCCGGGGCTCGGCATGGTGGGGTACCGCGGGAAGGAAGCACAGGGATGACTCAGGCAGCCGCGTTCTTTGACCTCGACCGAACGCTGATGCAGGGCTCGAGCGCGTACTACTTCGGAAAGGCCTGCTACCGCGAGGGTTTGCTGCCCTTGCCACGCCTGTTGGCCGACGGGGCCAGTGGGATGCTGTTCAAGCTGTTCGGTGCTTCCGACGAGAAGTCCGAGGCGCTGCGCGACCGTATCCTCGAAAGCGTCACCGGCCACGAGGTCGAGGCCTTCCAGCGCCTTGCGCCACAGGTCATCGAGGAACTGCTCCCCCGCATCACCCCCGAAGCGCAAACGCTGCTCGACATGCACTCGGAGGCCGGTCGGGACGTGTGGATCGTCTCGGCGAGTCCAGTGGAGATCGTCGCGGAGCTAGCCAACGCGTTGGACCTCACCGGAGGCCTTGGCACCGTCTCTGAGATCGTGGACGGGACCTACACCGGACGGCTCGACGGGCCGTTCTGCTACGGGGAGGGCAAGGCCGAGCGCATCCGCTGGGTCGTCGGTGAGCGCGGCTATGACCTCACCAGCTGCTACGCCTACTCGGACTCCGCCAGCGACCTGCCCATGATGCAACTGGTCGGCAACCCCGTGGCGGTCAACCCCGACCGGCCGATGATGGCGGTGGCTCACCGGCGCGGGTGGCCCGTGGTGGAGTTCAACCGGCAGGCCAAGCAGATCGTCCGTCTTGCGACCGCGGGGGCGGTGGGCTCCGCTGCGGCCGCCGCCGGGTACGCGGGGGGTCGCATCCACGGGCGCCGGCTGGCCGACCGGGCCAGACTCGTGCCGCCGCCTCGTCGCCTGCTCTCCCGTGGCTGAGCCCGCTACCCACCCGGCGTCGTTTGCCTACCGTGACCACTTGGTGGCGCTGGTCGCGCGGAGCGAAGCGGCCGCCGCCCGGCTCGCTCTGGCAGTCCCTGAGCGCCGGTTTGAGCTGCGAGCGCAGGCTCGGCGGGACGCGGCCCGGTGGTCCGCGCGACTGGACGGCAGCCCGCTGACCGACCAGGCCGCCCACCGCGTCGACGTGGCCGGTGGCGCCGCGAGCCGTCCGCCGCTGCGGCCCGCCGACCAGCGTGGCAGCTGGGCGCAGGCGTTGCGCATCGACGGGATGGCCACCGAAGAGGTTGCCGAGCTGGAGTACGCCAACGCGCTGGCAACCTACGCCGCCGAGGAGGATCTGGCGTCCGTCCTGCCGCGCGACCCCGCGGGGGTGCTGGCGGCGTTGCATGGCCGCCTGGTGGAAGGCCTCGTGGAGCCCGAGGCAATCGGACGTCTTCGTCCGATGGCCCTCGACGTCCACGACGGCGCGCAGGGACAGGTGCTCTACCGCACGCCCGACCCGGCGCGCCTCCCCGAGCTGTTCGAGGCGTTAACCACCTGGTTGGGCGGGCCGAGCGCGGACAAGCCAGCCCTCGTCGTCGCGGGAATCGTGCACGGCCGCCTGCTCGAATGGCAGCCGTTCGTCGCGGCCAACGGCCGCGTAGCCCGCGCCGCATCCAGGATGGTACTGCGGTGGCGAGGCGTGGATCCGTGGGGGGTCGCCGTCCCGGAGCGAGCGCTCGCGGCCGACGCCCTCGGCTACCACCGGGAGGTTGCTGCCACGATCCGCCGCCGCGGTGACTTGACGCCGTGGCTGGAGCGCACGGGCGAGGCCGTGGCCGACGCACTCGAGGCAGCCGCCGACGCGGCGCATGGATTCGGCGCACCGAGCCCGCCGCCCGAAGCCCTGGACGGCATCGCGGGACTGGCCCCGGGGGAGGCTGTCACGGTGCCGACGTACGCCCGTGGCCGGGGGCTGGACCGCGAGACTGCGCGCAGCGAGCTCGAGGCACTTCGCCGCAGTGGGTTCCTGCGCCACGAGCCCGGCACACAAGGGCTGCGCCTGCGCCGCAGCGGGGACCTCTGAGCTGGGCCGGTGGGCCGGCCGTTGCCGGACCTCGGGTCGTTTGATGGGACAGGGTCCCCCTGTCCTGTCGTCCACGAAGCAGGACGGCCGCGTCTGGGCATGGTTTCTCGTGAGGCGCCAGGAGCGCCCAGCGGTGGCCGTACGGGTCACCGCGATAACCAGAAGTCCCAGACGACAACCGCGAGGTGTCAATCATGCGTAAGAACTTTGTAGCCGCGCTGCTTGCAGGCTTGCTTGCCCTGTCGGTCGCCGCGTGCGAGCCAGAAGACGACGCCGTCGATGATCCGCTAGAGAACGACGTCGAGGAGCCGGAGAACGGCGAGATGGACGACGGTCTCGAGGACGACGAGTTCGAGGACGACGAGCTCGAGGACGACGAGATGGACGACGATCTCGAGGACGATGACCTCGAGGACGACAACGACGACGCGTAAGACTGACGCATCCGCGAGTTCTATCGCGTTGTCACATCGACCCCCGGCAGCTTGCCGGGGGTCGATTGATTCCGACGCTCTGTGGTGACTGGCGCCCCGCCGAGGTCACGCGCGCATCTTCGCCGTCAGCTGTTGGCGAAGAGACTCCAGCCGCTCGGTGCGCCGGACGGTCCAGTGCGGCGGGGCGTCGACCCTCGCCAGGTCCCGTCGGCAGCTGGCGGCGAGCTCGTCCACGGGGGCGGGGTCGAACAGCCGGCGACCGTCGGCCATGGCCGGCAGCAGGAGCGGCTCCCCGGGCACGTCGTCGTCCTCGAGGCCGATCACGTCGCCGCTCTCCTGGCGCCACACCTGCTTGCGTCCAGGGTTCGTGGCCTTCTCGGGGGTCCCCGAGAGCTTCATCACCGGCGTGCCGGAGACCTCTGAGAGCTTGTACACGCCCGAGAAGGCGGGGTCCTGACGGGCGGTGACCAGGGCGGTGCCCACGCCGTACCCGTCGATCGGTGCGTTGGCTTCCTCGAGCGCGCCGACCTTGAGCGCGTCCAGGTCACCCGACGCGAGGATCTGCGTGTCGGGAAACCCCGCGTCGTCGAGGCGGCTGCGGACCTCCTTGGCCAGGTGCTCGAGGTCGCCGGAGTCCAGGCGCACACCGCCGAGGCGGTGCCCTCGCTCGTCTAGCTCGCGGGCCACCTCGATCGCATGTGGCAGCCCGACCTTGAGCGTGTCGTAGGTGTCGAGCAGCAGCACGCAGTCGTCGGGGAAGACCTCGGCGTAGGCGCGGAAGGCGTCGATCTCGCGCTCCCAGGCCATGATCCACGAGTGCGCCTGAGTCCCCGAGACCGCCAGGTCGTAGCGCCGCGCAGCCTCGACGTTGGAGGTCGCGGCGCACCCGCCGATCATCGCGGCTCGCGTGGCGGTGATCGCGCCGTCGGGACCGTGCGCCCGACGTGCCCCGAACTCGAGAACGGGCTTGCCGCGAGCGGCGGTGGACACCTGCAGGGAGTTGCTCGCGATCAGCGACGAGTACGCGATCCGGTTGATCAACGCGGTCTCGATCAGCTGGCCCTCGCCCAACGGGGCCTCGACGCGCACGAGCGGCTCGTCGCCGAAGACGATCGAGCCCTCCGGGATCGCCCACACGTCGCCGGTGAAGCGAAGGTCGGCCAACCACGACAAGAACGCGTCGTCGAAGCGGTCGAGCGATCGCAGGTAGGAGATGTCGGCGTCGTCGAACGCGAAGCGCTCGAGGTGGTCAAGGACCGGGTCGAGCCCGGCGCACACGACGTAGTCAACCCCTTGCGGGTTGTGCCGGAAGAACAAGTCGAAGACCGCCGGTTCCTCGGCCCGGCCACTGGCGTGATAGCCGGCCATCATCGTCAGCTCGTAGAAGTCGGTGAACAGTGCGTCGGACACGCGTCGACCCCCGGGGAAGGCTGGTGGGGCTGGCTCTCGGCCCTGCGACCGTACCGCACCCAGTGAGCGGCCGTCCCGTCAGGCGTCACTGCGCGAGCACGGACAGCAGCTCCTGGCCGTAGCGCTCCAGCCGTGTGGGCCCCAGCCCGGGTACGCGGGACAGCTCCTGGTGGGAGGTGGGACGCCGGCGGCTGAGCTCGGCCAGCGTCGAATCGGGAAACACCACGTACGCCGGCACCCCGTCGAGTCGCGCGCGCTGGCGGCGCCACTGGCGCAGCTGCCCGGCGAGGCCTTCGTCTACCGGGCGGGTGGGAGCGCTCGGCGCGACCGGGTCGAGAAACCGCGAGCGACGCCGGCGTGTGGCCCTGCCTCCGCGCCCGGTGCGTCTGGCTGCCCACGAAACGTGCAGGTGCTCCCGGGCACGGGTCACACCGACGTACAGCAGGCGGCGCTCCTCGGCCACCTCGTCGTCGGTCTTGGCGTGCACGATCGGCAGCAAGCCCTCCTCGCACGCGACGACGAACACCGCATCGAACTCGAGCCCCTTGGCCTTGTGCAGGGTCAGCAGCGCCACCGCCCCACCCGGCTCAGGGGTCACCTCGCCCTCGCGGGCGCGCCGCTCGAGGTCGGCGACCACGCCCTCGAACGTCACCTCCGGGTCGTGGCGGACCATGCGCTGGGCAGCCTCGAGCAACGCGCCGACGTTGCGCCACCGGTCCCGCGCGGCTTGCCCGGGGGGCTCGCGCTTGGGATGCCACGACAGGCCCTGGCGCAAGACGCGCTCGACCTCCCGATCGGCCTTGGGCGGATGAGCTGGCTGTGCCCCGCTCGGTGGTGGGGGGCCGGGCGGGGGTGGCCGGCCGACGGCTGCGCGCAGCAGGCCAAGGGCCTGGACGATCTCGGGCCGGGCGAAGAACCCTTCGTCGCCTCGCACGGCGAACGGGATGTCCGCGTCGGTCAGCGCCGCCTCGAACGGTTCGGACTGGCTGTTGATGCGGTACGCCACCGCGATCTCGCCTGCCGGCGTGCCGGCAGCCAGCAACGCCCGGATGCCGGCGATCACGGCGTCGCGCTCGGCTTCCTCGTCGTCGCACGGTCGCAGGACCGGGGCTGGCCCGCCACGTCGCTGTGCGCGCAGTCGCTTGGCGGGTCCTCCTCGGTTCGGCGCGAGCACCTCGTTTGCCAGCTCCAGCACCTCGGCGGTCGAGCGGTAGTTGTCGACGAGCGACACGACGCGGGCGTGTGGGAACCGCCGGGAAAAACCCGTCAAGTACGTCGACGTCGCGCCGGTGAACGAGTAGATGGTCTGGTCGTCGTCGCCGACCACGCACAGGTCGTCGCGCTCGCCCAGCCAGGTCTCCAGCAGCGCCCATTGGGCCGGGTTGACGTCCTGGAACTCGTCGACTGTGAAGTGCCGGTAGCGATCGCGCACCTCGGCGGCGGCGTCCGCGTCGGCGGTCAGCAACTCGGTGGTCAGCGAGAGCATGTCGTCGTAGTCCACGAGGCCCCTGGCGCGCTTGTCCTCCTCGTAGCGGCGGTACACCTCGGCCATGTCATCGACCGGCAGCGGGGCCTGGCGGCTGGCGCCCTCCCGCACGTAGGCGTCGGGGCCGATCCGGCGGGCCTTGGCCCACTCGATCTCGGCGGCCAGGTCACGGCCCTCGACGCGCAGGCGCCGAGCGGTGGGCACGAGCAGGGTCAGCTTGGACGGCAGGACCTCGGGCAGCGGCCGGTCGCCAAACCCGCGGGACCAGAAGTAGCGCAGCTGCGCCCACGCGGCGGCGTGGAACGTCGCCGCGCGCACCGGCTGCTCGAGCCCGAGCTGCCCCAGGCGGGCGCGCAGCTCGGAAGCGGCCCGATCGGTGAAGGTCACCGCGAGGATCTCGCCGGGTCGCGCCACGCCGGTGCGCACCTGGTAGGCGATCCGGTGGGTGATCGTGCGGGTCTTGCCCGACCCCGCCCCGGCGAGGATGCACACCGGGCCCCGCACAGTTTCGACCGCATCACGCTGCGCGGCGTTCAAGGGGGCAAGCAGATCATCGGGCATCCACGGCAGGGTAGTGCAGGCTGCCGACACCGGGTTGGACGCGTGGCGAGGTTGGGGGCGAAGGGGTGATCGGGGCCGCCGTAGCGCACGACGTTGCGATTCCGACGTTTGGGTACGTCGAAATCGCAACGTCGTGCGTGTGGGCGGTGCTCAGCCCGGCGACGGGCGGTGGTCGCCAGCCCGGCCGCTACGCGGTGATCAGCAGCGCGCGCAGCTACGCGGTGATCAGCAGCGCGCGCAGGTCATCCGGGTCGGTCACCGGCCGCTCGCAGGCGAAGTTCTGGCACACGTAGGCGGTGGGGAGACCGTCCACCGTGTCACGGCCCGACAGCAACGGCACGGGCGTGTGCCCCGGCGGCGCGACAGCCAGGACACTGCCCGGACGCCACGCCTCGTGGTAGGCCCCCACCAGCGTGGTCGTCGCCGGGTCGTCGAGCTCACCGACGACCGCCACCTCCTGGGTGGTGGCCAGGTGCCGTTCGAGCGCACGCAACAGCTCGCCGTGGCCGATCGGGGCCTGCGCTGCGCGACCGGCGAACTGCCTCAGCGTGGCCTCTGCGCGCTGCTCGTGTCCGGCTTCGCCGCTGAGAGCGGACAGGCGCAGGTGGACGTCGGCCATGACGCTCGCCGGCGACGGGGTGGCGTTGTCCCACAGGTCCTTGGGGCGCGTCAACAGCTCCTCCCCGTCGTCGGCCGTGGCGAAGTAGCCGCCCCCGTGTGGATCGGCGAACCGAGCCTCGGCATCGTGGGCGAGCTCGGCCGCCCACCGTGCCCACGTCGCGTCCGGCTCGGCCTCGGCGAGGACCAGCAGGCCCTGCGCGACGTACGCGACGTCCTCAGCGAAGGTCTGCGACGACGCGCCGCCCCGCTCGGTCCAGCTGTGCCGCAGCCGGCCGTCCACCACGAGACGCTCGCGGACGAAACCGGCGACGTCGCGGGCCGCCTGCACGAACCGGGGCTCGCCGAGCGCCGCCCCTGCCTCTGCCAAGGCGCCCAGGGCCAGCCCGTTCCAGCTCGCCAGGACCTTGTCGTCGAGTCCGGGATGCACGCGATGGCTGCGGCGCTGGCGCAGCGCGGTGGCCACCGCCGCGAGGCGCTCTTCGAAGGCGGGATCGTCCGCGGGGCGCTCGCCGGCCTCGTGGAGGATGTTCGCGCCCTCGAAGTTGCCTTCCGGGGTCACGCCGAAGTAACTCGCCCACGCGTCGGGGTCCTCGTCGATGCTGGCGACCACCTCGCGGAACTCCTCGTCGGACCAGACGAAGAACTTGCCCTCGACGCCTTCGCTGTCTGCGTCGGTCGCGGCGTACAGGCCCCCCTCGGGATGCGCCATGTCACGCAGCAGGTAGTCGGCGATGCCAACCGCCACCCGCCGGTATCGCGGTTGTTGGGTGATCTGCCAGGCATGGGTGTAGGCGCGCAGCAGCAACGCGTTGTCGTAGAGCATCTTCTCGAAGTGGGGCACCAGCCAGACGGCGTCGACGCTGTAGCGCGCGAACCCACCGCCGATCTGGTCGTGGATGCCACCTTTAGCCATGGCTTCGAGGCTGTGGCTGGCGGCCCTGAGGACGGCGTCGTCGCCGGTGCGCACGTGATGGGCGAGGAGGAAGTCGATGGCCATGGCCATCGGGAACTTCGGCGCGTCGCCGAAGCCACCGTGGCGTTGGTCCCATGCCTGCACGCAGCCGCTGGCCGCCTGCGCAGCCAGTGAGGCGTCGGCGACATCGCCGGCGTCGTCGAGCTCGTGCATCGACTGCAGGTGCCCCCGGATCTTGCCCGCTGACCCTTCGACCTCGTCGCGCTGGGTCGTCCAGGCGTTCCACACCGCCTCGAGCACCCGGGGAAACGGGGGCATGCCGGCCCGCTCCTCGGCCGGCCAGTAGGTCCCGGCGAAGAACGGGGTGCCGTCGTGGGTCAGGAACACGCTCATCGGCCAGCCGCCATGGCCGGACATCGCCTGCAGCGCGCTCATGTAGACCGCGTCGACGTCGGGGCGCTCTTCCCGGTCGACCTTGATGTTGACGAAGCGCTCGTTCAAGACCTCGGCGATTTCGTCGTTCTCGAACGATTCGTGGGCCATGACGTGACACCAGTGGCACGAGGAGTACCCCACCGACAAGAAGATCGGCACGTCTCGCTCGCGGGCCTCGGCGAAGGCCTCCTCTCCCCACTCGCGCCAGTCCACAGGGTTGTTGGCGTGCTGGCGAAGGTACGGGCTGCTGGCATGCTCGAGCCGGTTGGCCATCGGGGCTCCCGTGGGGTCTCGGGTCGCGGGTCTCCCGGGACTCTGCCCCGCGGGCAGGTCGGTGAAATCAGCATCCCGGCAACCCCGTCGCCGACGTGGCGCGTTCGCATTGACAGATACGAACGGATGTTCGACCATGGCCGGGATGCGTCGACTCGCCGATCTGCAGCGCAGCCCGGACGCGGCTGCGCCCCCGCCGCCCACCGTGCTCCCGCTCGACGTGCAACGCGTCCGGACGTTTCCCACCCCTGAGTTCGCCGGTATGCGCTTCCTGGAAGTCGAGGCGAAGTCCGCGCTGAACCGTGTCAAGGGCATGCCCTTTGCCTGGAGCGTCAACCCGTACCGGGGGTGCTCGCACGCGTGCACCTACTGCTTCGCCCGGCCGACGCACACGTACCTGAACCTCTCGCCGACCGTAGATTTCGAGCGGACCGTCGTCGTCAAGGTCAACGTCGCCGAGGTCCTGCGCCGCGAGCTGGCAAAGCCCACCTGGCGTGGCGAGACCGTGGCGATGGGCACCAACACCGACCCCTACCAGCGGTGCGAGGGCCGGTACGAGCTCATGCCGCGGATCATCAACGCGCTCGGTGAGGGGCTGACGCCCTTTTCGATCCTGACCAAGGGGACGCTGATCCTGCGCGACCTCGAGCCCCTGGCGCGCGCTGCGGCCCGCGTCCCGGTGTCGGCGGCGTTTACGATCGGGATGCTCGACCGCTCCCTGTGGCGCTCCGCGGAGCCCGGCACGCCCTCCCCGCAGGCGCGCCTGCACGCGGTCCGGCGGCTAGCTGGGGCGGGGATCTCGACCGGGGTGATGCTCGCCCCGATCATGCCGGGGCTCAACGACGACCGCGAGCAGATCGCCGCGCTCGTGGACGCGTGCGCCGCAGCGGGCGCTGCCCACATCACGCCGATCGTCCTCCACCTGCGCCCCGGGGTCAGGGAGGTGTTCATGCCGTGGCTGCAGCAGGCTCACCCCGAGCTCGTCGAGCGCTACGAGCGGCTGTACCTGCGCACCGAGGCGGCCGCCAGCTACCGCGAGGAGATCCTCGCCTTCGTCCGGAACTGCCGTCGCGACGCGTGGCGACGCCACGGCAAGCCCGAGCCTTCGGCCGGTGTCGCGCCCGCCCAGAAAGACGACGCGGCTGTCGCCAAGCCAGAGCCGGCGCAGCTGCGCCTGCTCGAACCCGCTCCGGAGGGCTGAGCCCCGCCAGGCGCCGGCGCTCGCCGGGTCCGCCGTTTCCGCTGAGCCCGCGCCGGCGCCGGCCCGTTGCCGAGCCGCCGGCCGCGACCGGCCGTACACTGCCGCAGGTCCCGGCGCAGGAGGTTCGAGGTGGGCCGAGACATCGACGCGACAGTGTTCACCGCTCAGGAGCGGTCGCGCTATCGCGCCAAGGTGAAGGCGGACCTCGCCGCGCTACGCCAACTTGTCGAGCAGCGGTGGCTGGGCACCGGCGAGCCTGCGATGGGACTTGAGCTCGAGCTGTACATCATCGACGGTGACGGGCGGCCGATGCCCGTCAACGCCGAAGTCCTCGACCGCCTGCCCGCCAAGGCGTTCCAGACCGAGCTCGCCCAGTACAACCTAGAGATCGACCTTCCCCCTCAACCGCTGGCTGGAGGAGTGCTGACCACGGTCGAGCGGGCGTTGCAGACAGCGGTGCGGCAAGCCGACCGCGCCGCCGCGGAGGTAGGCGGCCGCGTCCTGCCCATCGGGATCCTGCCGACCCTGCAAAGCGATGACGCCGCCGAGGACCACCTGTCGGGCAACCCGAGGTACCGAGCGTTGAACGACGCCATCGTGGGCGCCCGCGGCGAGGACATCACCATCCGGATCGACGGGGTCGAGGCCCTCGAGATCTCCTCCTCCTCGATCCTGTACGAGGCGGCGTGCACGTCCCTGCAGCTGCACCTCGACGTGGGACCCGACGACTTCGCTCGATACTGGAACGCGGCGCAGGCGCTGGCGGCTCCGTTGGTGGCCTGCGCGGCGAACTCGCCACTGTTCCTCGCCCGCGAACTGCATCACGAGACTCGGATCGCGCTGTTCGAGCAGGCCATCGACACCCGTCCCGAGGAGCTTGCCAGGCAAGGAGTGCGGCCCCGCGTCTGGTTCGGCGAGCGATGGTTGACCGAGGGCGTGTTCGAGCTGTTCGACGAGAACGTGCGCTACTTCCCGGCGCTGCTGCCGCTGTGCAGCAACGAGGATCCCGCCGGCG
>SLAO01000169.1 GCA_007126835.1 Nitriliruptorales bacterium
CGCTACCCGCTCAGCATCAACCTCGGCGACTGGCTGGAGGGCACCGGCGTCTCCGGACTCCCGGTCGACATCGCGCCGTTCGACGGCGGCGCGCGGCTGACCGCTGAGGCCACGGCGGCGTGGAGCCCGACCATCGGGGTGCAGTTCGACGGCGACAGCGTGGCCGACCGCGTCTACCTCGAGGGCGCGCCGGAGCTGTCCGCCGACTTCGACGCCGAGCTCGACGGGGACGCCTTCATCGGCCCGATGACCGTCAACGTCCACGGCGACGCCAGCGCCGACCCGTCGGTTGCGCTCGATCTCGACGCGCTCGGCGGCAGCGGCGGGCAGGTGACCCTCGCCGACTTCGAGTTGCCCAGTGACCCGCTCGACGCCGTGGTGATCGGCGGGGACTTCGACGCGAACCTCGACGTCGGCCCGACCCCCGCGGGCAACGTGACGGTGCAGACCACGACCTTCGACGCCCTGTTCCGGGACGGCCCCGGCGTGGTCGACGTCAGCACCACCGTCAACTTCACCGAGATCACCCTGGACCTGCGCACGCTCGTGCAGGGCACCGCCCAGACCGCCCGGTTCGTCGGCCGGACGATGCAGGGCAGCGACCGGCTGACCGAGGGCCTGCCGATGATCGGCGACGAGCTCAACCGCATCGCCGACGTCGGCGGGGACCTGCGCGCCTTCGCCGACGCCGTCGAGGACCTTTGGGACGACGCCGAGGGCAACAGCGACGCGTTCCTCGACGAGCTCAACGACAACCTCGACGAGGTGACGTGCCAGCAGCTCGGCGTTGAGGACTGCGAGGTGACGATCGACCTGCTCGACGAGACCGGCGACTCGATCACCGACGACGATGTGTCGGTCGGGCAGGCGCACGCGCTGCGCCTCGCGCTGGTGCTGGCCGACGAGGTCAGCGGCGAGCAGTCGCTGGCCGGCGGGCTCGGCGGCGACGCGCTGGCGCTGAACATGGACGGCAGCCTGGACTACACCGCCGGCTACCGGGCCGGGATCGCCTTCGACATCAGCATCGAGGACGGCTTCCTCGTTCGCGCGGTTGATGAGGACGGCGAGGTCAGCGACACGCTCCTCGAGCTGTACGCCTCCGCCGACACCAACGGCGTCGAAGCCGGCGTCGACATCGCCGGCATCCAGATCGCCGGCATCGTCGACGGGACGGTCTCCATCGGTGGCCCGAACGGCGACGGTCTCGGCCCTGACGGTGACGCCGCCGGCTTCGCGCTCACGCTGGCCGAGCCGATCGGCCTCGGCGGCCTCGCCGACCGGGACCGCGACCCCGAGCGGATCCTCCAGCCGCAGGTGATGCTCGACGCCGACATGCGCCTGCCGATCCACATCGCCGAGGGCGCCGGGGTGGTGCCGACCCTGATCGCCCCTGTCATCTTCGAGTGGGAGATCGACGAGACCGTCGGTGACGACTTCGCCATCGACACCCCGCTGCTGATGATCGGCGAGGAAGGCGACCCCGTGCGCGTCGACGCGAGCGAGCTCATCGACGGCGTGCTCGCCCCGATCCTCGCCCGGGTCGACGACTACAACCCGGTTGACTTCGGCCCGGTCAACGACGCCCTCGAGCGCGAGATCGAGCTGCTCGAGGCCAGCGTCCGTGACATCCTCGAGGGCGTCCCAGTCACCCCGGAGATCGAGCAGGCCCGCACGCTGTTCTTCTTCCTGCTCGACCTCGACGCGATCGCCACCAGGATCGTCGAGGGCAGCTTCGACGGCCAGTACAACTTCGGGCACGTCACGGTGCTCTCGCCCGACGAGGAGATCGACACCCCCGTCCTCCAGAGCGCCGGCGACGATGGCGGCGACATCCAGGAGGTCCTCGACGCGTTCGCCAACCTCGCGAACCTGCTGCCGGGCACCACCGGCGGCGGGGACGGCTCGGCCCAGGCCCTCGGCCAGGACTCGATCCACCCGATGACCGGGTCGGGCTCGAGCGGGCTGATGCCCGACATGGGTCCGCTCGAGCTGCCCATCCTCGACGACCCGCTGTCCGCGCTGGGGATGCTCGTCGGCTCCACCGACTCGGCCGACGTCTCCTTCCTCGAGGTCGACCTCGACCCGTACACGCTGGGCTACGGCATCGGCTTCGAGCAGGAGCTGTTCAGCATCGACTTCGCCTTCCTCGAAGGCCATCTCGAGGTCGGCCTCGACGGACGGCTCGGTCTGACGATGCGGCTCGGGTTCGGCTACGACGCCCGCGGGATCACCAGCGGGCACCCGATCAACGGCTTCTACATCGTCGACCCGCACGATGCGAACACCGGGCGCCAGCAGCAGGTCATCGAGGTCGGCGCGAGCCTCTCGGCCTACGTCGACGGCAAGTTCGGGATCGACGTCGCCGGGATCAGCGTCGCCAGCGCAGAGTTCCACGGCTCCGGAGGCGCCGGGGCAACCGCCGGGCTCCAGCTGTTCACCGACTCACCGGCGATCCCGCCGGAGCGTCGCGGCGACGGCAAGTTCCACCTCGACGACATCAACCGCGTGCGGGTGGCCCACACCCTGCTCGGCGAGCCCGACGGCTCCGGTGCGCTGGTCGACTTCTTCTGCATGTTCCGCCCGGGCGTGGAGCTCTTCGCCCAGCTAGCGTTCGAGGGCAAAGCCAAGGCGCTGGGCGCGACGGTGTGGTCTACCGATTGGGAGAGCGACTGGCCACCGCTCGAGTTCCGCACGAGCTGCCGGATCAACCCGCAGCCCGCGCAGCTGCTCGACGGGGACCTGATCCTCAACGCCGGGCCGGACTTCTCCGGCGACCGGTTCGACGAGAACCCCGACGCCGACAACGAGCAGTTCGTCGTCGACATGGACGGCGGCGACATCGTCGTGACCTGGGAAGGCGACGCCGGCCCCACCGGCCTCCAGTTCCAGGAGATGACGTTCGACCCCGAGCAGGTCCAGAGCCTCGAGGTCGAGCTCGACGCCGGGAACCTCGGCGAGGTCATCATCGAGGACTTCCCGTCGGACATCCCCGTGCGCCTCGACGGGGGCGACGCTAAGGAGTCCCGCTTCGAGATCTACGCCGACGTCGACGCGACGATCCGCAGCGCCGACGTCGTCGAGGTCCACGACGGCCGCAACGACATCCGCACCGCCTCCGGCGGCGAGGTGACGATCGCCGGCGGGGAGAACTGGATCGACGGACGCGCCGGCACGACCTACCACTTCGTGGGCGACGACTGGGGCGTCAACGACCTGTCCCACCGCAGCGACGACGCCGTCCTCGACTTCAGCGGCTCGGCCAACCCGGTGGAGGGCACCTGGGCCTTCGGCACGATCGAGGTGGTGGCCCAGAACGGCGGCGGCCTGCTGGAGGTCTTCGACGGCTCGACGGTGGCCCGGGCGGTCGGCAGCGACAACGACGGCGACGTCTTCGACATCTCCGGCGACCTGCCGGAGGACTTCACCGTCAACGCCGGCGAGGGTGAGGACAACGAGATCTTCGTTGACGCCGACGGCAACACCGAGCGCAACATCATCGTCGAGGGCAACCCCGACGGCGAGGAGACCGTCACCGTCGAGGGCTCGTTCGCCCGCAACGAGATCGTGCTGCGCGCCCGGCCCGGCGACGACCCGTCGCTCGACGACCTCGACGTCACCGAGGTGGATCTCGACGACATCGACCCGGCCCAGTTCGGGTTCGTGGCGTTCACCAACCCGCTGCGCGGCGACGACTCCCCGATCGACCGGGTCAACTACGACCTCGACGTCGAGCGGCTGATCGTCGACGGCAACGCCGGGCAGAACCAGTTCGTCCTCGACGACGTCGCGACCGACACGGAGATCCGCGGCGGCGACGGTGACGGCGAGGGCGGCGGCAACGACTTCCAGGTCGGCCAGGTCTTCGGCACCGCCGATGATCCGGAGTACCGGATCGGCGACAACGTCGTCGACGACGGCGAGGTGCGCACCCGCAACGTCGAGGGCCGCGGCCCGATGACGCTGGGCGTGAGCCACCCGACCACGATCGAGGGCGGCGACGGTGACGACCGGTTCACGGTGTACTCCAGCGCCGCGCCGCAGCGCGAACCGGCCGAACCGGGCGAGGATCCGGAGGCTGGGCTGCAGCTCGAGGGCGTCAGCGGCAACAACACGTTCCTGCTGCGCGCGTTCATCATCGAGGGCGGCGTCGGCGCCACTGGCGGCGACGGCGACGACTACTTCGAATACGTCGAGGACTACGTCCAGAACGGCGAGATGTCCATCGACGGCGGCACCGGCGGCTTCAACACGATGATCGCGGTGGGCACCGAGCTCGGCGACGGGTTCGTCCTCGACGACGACGAGCTGTTCATCTGCCGGATCCCGCGCAGCGACCTCGGTGACGACGACCATCCCGGCGGCGTCGACCCCGACGACGAGTGGGCCTCGATCCACGCGCCGGAGCCGTTCGTTCGCGACGAGCTGCCCTACCCCGAGGAGGACGAGGACTGCGCCTGGGAGGTGGAGTACGCCAACATCGACATGGTCGTCGGCCACGGCCTCGGCGGCGACAACGTCTTCTGGGTCCGCTCGGTGCTCGAGGAGACCCGGACGAAGCTGTTCGGTGGCGAGGACGGCTCCGACTTCTACGTTGGTGAGCTCGGGCTGCTCGAGGGCACCGGCGATCCCGCCGACGCCGACAGCGAGGACCTCGGCGGCGACGTCTCGTCGGTCGACGGGCGGGTCGTCGTCCACGGCGAGGGGCTGCCGCAGTTCGACGTCTCGGTGCGCGACCCGTGGGTGCTGCCCACTGAGGACGACACCCCTACCTCCGAGCCGGACTTCGACACCGAGTTCGCCCGGGAGAACACCCTGCTCGTCGACGCCCGCCTACAGGGCGACGGCGAGGTCGGGTTCCTCGACTCCGCTCAGATCGCCGGTCTCGGCATGCCCGAGACGGCCAGCGTGCCGGTGCCGCCCGACGGGGACGACAACCCGTTCACCGGCGACCCGGACGAGTTCGACCGGGAGACCGACCCCGACGAGGGTGAGGGCGGCGACAACGACGGCGACGAGAACGGCGGCGCCGGCTCCGACACGGCCAGCACCGCGGACGAGCAGGAGATGGGCGACCTGCCCGGCGGCGTGATCTACGGCGGCATGGACGAGGTGGCGGTGCTGCTCGGTGGCGGCAGCGACGACTTCACGATCCATTCGACCGCGACGTTCACCCGCGAGCTCGACACCGAGGACGGCGAGGAACCCGACGGTGAGGAGCCCGAGACCCAGGAGCCCGACACCGAGCACATCGAGACGGAGACGCTGCTCGATGTCGGCGGCGGCAACGACGAGGCGGTGGTCAACACCATCGCCGGGCCGACCGAGATCCAGTCGACCGAGGGCAGCAACGTCGTGCGGGTCGGCAGCGCGGTGTCCGACGACGCCGCCGAACGGGTGGACTCCCCCGACCGCGCCAGCACGCTGGAGGCGATCGTCGACGAGCTCGACATCGTCGGCGAGGACGGCAGCACCGACGTCTTCCTCGACGCCAGCGGCAGCGACGTGGCCGACGACGGGCTCGGCGACGTCCTCGACGTCGCGCAGGGCCAGGTCCGCGGCCTGTCGATGCCCGGTCAGGTGGCCCACTCCGGCCTCGGGCTGCTCGACATCGCCCTGACCGATGGGGAGGACATCACGAACGTGCGCGGCACGTCGGCGGATCAGACGGTGCTACACGGCCTCGGCGCCGACGACCGGTTCTTCGTCTCCGACGACGCCGACCTGGGTGTCGACGAGGACTGGGAGCTGCGCGAGGCCGGCGACCCGCCGGTGGAGCGCGACGACGACCCGTCGGCAGCGACCCCGCCGTATCTCTCCGGCGAGCTCGTCGACATCGCAGGCGACGTCGACGTCGAGGCCGGCACCGGCGACAACCTCCTGATGGTCAGCGACCGGGACGGCACCGAGGAGATCACCGGCGCGACGCTGGACGCCGACGTACTGTCCGGCTTCGCCGGCGGCGACATCGGCTACGACACCGACTCCGATGGGACGTTCATCCGCGGCGTGACGGTGTGGACGCGCGGCGATGACGTCGGGGACGCCGACGCCGCCGGCGACGAGGTCACCGTGGCGGGCACCCGCCGCGACGGGGACCCGACCACCCTGGACTGGGAGGACCGCGACGAGGGGCTCCGCACCGTGACGACGCTGAACACCGGCGCGGGTCAGGAGGACATCACCCTCGACCTCGACGCCGACGAGGACGGGTTCTTCGTCCTGAACACCGGCCCCGGCGACGATGTCGTCGACGGGTCGGCCTCGAGCCTGGGGCTGGTGATCTTCGGCGGTGACGGCGACGACGACATCGCCACAGGCTCCGGAGACGACATCGTCTTCGGCGACCACGGCCGGGTGGAGTACCACGACGGGGACACGGTGAGCACGCAGCTGGGCGACGCCGACGATGCCAGCGTCAACGACGGCGTCGCGCAGCGTCCGGACCGCATGTACAGCCTGGACGCCTGGGAGCCCGACCGGGACCCCGGCGGGGCGTTCAACAACGAGATCGACGTCGGCGACGGCGACGACATCGCCTGGGGCGGCCTCGGCAACGCCCGCGTCGGGGCCTCCGACGGCCGCAACGCGCTGCTCGGGGACCACGGCGAGGTGCGTCGCCGTGCCGTCAGCGACGTCGACGGGCCGACGCACGTCGTCAGCCAGGACGGCTTCATCGACATCGTCGTCAACGAGGACGAGACGTTCTTCTACGAAGTCGAGCTGCTCGACGAGGACGAAGCCGGCGGCGGAGACGACGCCATCACCGGCGGGTTCGGCAACGACGTCATCTACGGCGGCCCCGGCGACGATGTGATCGTCGGCAGCCCCGGCGACGGATCGGAGGACCGTGACGGCGGCGACGTGATCTTCGCCGGCGACGGCGACGACGTCGTCTGGGGTGGCCCCGGCGACGACCGGATCTACGGCGGCCACGGCGACAACGTGGTCAACGTCAAGCGACCGACGTTCGACAGCGACGACTTCACCCAGCACAACTACCACGACGAGGCCTGGTGGGACCGAGCTTGGGGGGTTGCCCCGACCGTCGACGCCGACCCGGCACCGGATCGCACCAACGACGACAACCTCGTCTACGGCGGCCGCGGCCGTGATGCGATCCAGGCCGACAGCGGCGGCCCGGGCCGGCAAGACGGCGACCGGCTGATGAACTTCTACGGGCCCTACAACCTGTTCCTGGTCTGCGAGGGCGCCTACGGGGCTGGCTGGATCCTGCGCCAGCCGTCCCCGGGGATGCTCGACACGCTGACGGAGTTGGCCGTCGCAGACGGAGCGTTCGAGGCCGACGAGGAGGGTTCGTCGGGCTGGCGCCAGCTCGCCCTGGTAACCCAGGAGCATGCCTCCGACAACCGCAACCCGCCCCATCCCGACCACCCCGGCAACAACGCCTTCTGCGGCGAGGGTGCCGAAGGGTGACGGGTTCTTCCCCTCCGGTACCCGACTGGCTTCACCAGCCACAGGCTCACCCCGCCGACAGCGCCCACGGCGCGTGTAGAGGGGTGGGGTCCGCTCGAGCCGCCTCAGTGCTTCTCGGCGTCGTACCAGGACACGCCGCTGGCGGTGTCGACCTCGAGGGGCACCGTGAGGTCGGCAACGGCGCTCATCTGCTCGACTAACAGGTCGCGCAGGGCGTCCTCCTCGCCCGGGGCGGTCTCGCAGATCAGCTCGTCGTGGACCTGAACGAGCATCTGCGACGCCATGTCGCGCTCACGCATCGCGGCGTCGACCTCGATCATGGCCTGCTTGATGATGTCGGCGGCCGTGCCCTGGATCGGGGCGTTGAGCGCCATCCGCTCGGCCATGTCGCGACGCTGGCGGTTGTCGCTGCGCAGGTCGGGCAGGTAGCGCCGCCGCCCCCACATCGTCTGGGTCCACCCCTCGCGTCGGGCCTGCTCGACGACCGAGTCAAGGTAGCCCTTGACCTTCGGGAATCGGGCGAAGTACGCCTCCATGAGCTCGCGCGCCTCGTCAGGGGGGATGCCCAGCTGCTGTGACAGCCCATAAGCCGACAGGCCGTAGGCCAACCCGTAGGTCATGCCCTTGATCCGGCTGCGCAGCGTGTTGTCCACCGCGTCGAGCGGCAGGTCCCACACCATCGCCGCGGTCTGGGCGTGGATGTCCTCATGCGACGTGAACGCCGCGAGCAGCCCCTCGTCGCCGGACAGGTGCGCCATGACCCGCAGCTCGATCTGCGAGTAGTCGGCCACCAGGAGGCGGCTGTACCCCTTTCCCGGCACGAACGCTCGCCGGATGACCCGCCCCGTCTCGGTCCGGATGGGGATGTTCTGGATGTTGGGGTGCTGGCTCGACAGGCGACCGGTGACCGCGACCGCCTGCAGGAACTCGGGGTGAATGCGCCCCGTGCGGGCATCGACCAGGGGCGGCAGGGCGTCGACGTAGGTGCTCTTGAGCTTGGAGACCTCTCGATAGTCCAGCAACAAGTCCACGATCGGATGGTCGTCGACGATGCCCCGCAGCGCCTGGGCGTCGGTCGAGTACCCGGTCTTGATGCGCTTGGTCTTGGTGAGGCCAAGCTCGTCGAACAGCAGCTCTTGGAGCTGTTTGGGGCTGTCGAGGTTGAACTCGCGTCCCGCGTAGCCGTAGATCTCCTCGCGTAGCCCGTCGAGACGGTGGGCCAGCGTCTCGCCGATCTCGTCGAGCACGGACAGGTCCACGCTGAACCCCGCGTGCTCCATCCGCGCGAGCACCGGCACCAGCGGCAGCTCGAGGTCGGTCAGCAAGCCCCGCTGCTCCCGCTGGCCCAACAGCTCGTCGAGATGCTCGGCCAGGGCCAGGCACGCCGCCGCGGACAGCGCCTGCTCGGTGCGGTCGTCCTCCACGACCATCGCCAGCTGCTGCCCGCCGTCGGCGGGCTCCTCGGCGGATTTGAGTTCGGCTCCGAGATACTGGCGGGCGAGGCCGTCGAGGTCGTAGGTCCGGCTTCCCGGGGCGACCACGTAGGCGGCGAGCTCCGTGTCGGCCTCGAGGCGGGTCAGGTCCCAGTCTCGCGAGGCAGCGCCATGGACGAGCCGCTTGGCGCTGTGGGTCCACACCGGCCGGCCGGTGTCGGCCAGCAGCTGCTGCAGGGCGGCACGGTCGGCGTCGGCGAGGTCGTCGAGGTGGCCGGCGACCGGGTCGGCTCCGTCGGCGGCCAGGGCGACACCCGTCCAGCGCACCCGCGGGGGACGACCCTCGGTCGCCGCCAGGACCACGACGGGTTGCCCGTCGGTCAGCGCGTCGGCCCACGCGGCCACGCCGCCGGGTTCGGCCAGCGCCGGCGAGACGTCCAGCACCGCACCGCCGGCCTCGCCGGCCACATCGAGGGCGTCGAAGAGCCGCTCGGTGAGCGCGCGGAACTCGAGCGTGTCGAAGACGCGACGCACGGCGTCGAGGTCGACGTCGCCCATGCGCAGCTCCTCGACGCGCAACGGCACGTCCACGTCCCGGTGCAGCTCGGTCACCGCGCGGCCGTTGCGTACCTGCCGCTCGTGCTCGGCCAGGGCGGCGGGCACCTTCTTGCCGGCGATCTCGTCGAGATGGGCGAAGATGCCGTCAAGGTCGCCGAACTGCTGCAGGAGCTTGGCGGCGGTCTTGTCCCCCACTCCCGGCACGCCGGGGATGTTGTCGCTGGAATCGCCACGAAGCGCGGCGAGGTCGGGGTAGCGATCCGGACCCACGCCGTAGCGCTTCTCGATCGCCGCCGCGTCCATCAGCACCGTGTCGGTGATCCCCCGCCGCGTGTACAGCACCGTGACGTGGTCGTCGACGAGCTGGAACACATCGCGGTCACCGGTCACCACGAGCACGTCCATGCCGGCCTCGGTCGCCAGGCGCGCGTAGGTGGCGATCACGTCGTCGGCCTCGACGCCGTCGATGACGATCTGGGGGATCGCCAGCGCGTCGAGCACCTCGACGATCAAGGGCAGCTGCTGGCGGAAGGCGTCGGGGGTCTCGACGCGTGTCCCCTTGTACTCGGGCAGCAGCGCAAGGCGGTCTGCCGGTCGACCCTTGTCGAACGTCACGGCGATGCCGTCGCAGCGGTGCTCGGCCAGGAGCTTGACCAACATGCTCGTAAAGCCGTAGACGGCGTTGGTCAGCTGGCCCGTGGACGTCTGCAGGTCCTCTGGTAGCGCGAAGAACGCACGATAGGCCAAGCTGTGCCCGTCGAGCAGCGCAAGCACGGGACGATCGGTTTCGTGGTCCACGGCGCAATGATCCCTTCCGGCGGCAGCGCTCAGGGTACCTAGCACAACGACGTTCGCCGCGCCGGGCACCTCGCCCCGAAAGGGTCCTTCCAACTAGGCCCTTCGTAGGCTAGGCTGCAGGTGGGCCCCCGGTGCCCGGCCGTGCGGACGGTCCGAGGACCCCGCGGGCGCGGCGGGCCGTGCTGGAGGCCTCCCCGCCACACCACGACGAACACAGGAGACGTACATGCTGCGGCACAAGGCGTTGCGCTTGCTCGGCTTACTCGTCGCCCTCGCCCTCTTGGTGGCTGCTTGCGAGCCCGATGACGAGGTCGACGACGAAGCAGACCCCGTCGAGGAGGAAGAGCCCGAGGAGGAGGAAGTAGAGGAAGAGCCCGAGGAGGAGCCCGAGGAGGAGCCCGACGAAGAAGAGGAAGCCGAGGCACCTGACACCGACGGACTGCTGTTCGGCTACGTGCTGCCGGAATCCGGGCCGTTGGCGTTCCTCGGGCCCCCGCAGATCGAGTCGGTGAACCTCGCGATCGAGGACATCAACGAGGCAGGAGGCGTGCTCGGAGAGGACGTCAGCGTCAGTGGAGGCGACGAGGCCGACGACGCCGCGGTGGCCTCCGAGACAGTGGAGCGCCTCATCGGCGAAGGCGTCCACGCCATCATCGGGGCGGC
Source organism: Nitriliruptorales bacterium (assembly GCA_007126835.1). Taxonomy (GTDB): domain Bacteria; phylum Actinomycetota; class Nitriliruptoria; order Euzebyales; family Egibacteraceae; genus SLAO01. Next base: position 10,887 of record SLAO01000169.1, read on the forward strand.
GGCCTCGGGCATGTCAACGGCGATCGTCGGGCAGGTCACCGAGGCCGGACTCGTGCAGTGCTCCGGGTCGAACACCGCGCCGGTGATCGACGAAGCCGAGACCGGCTTCTACACCCGGACCGCACCCACCGACGTGCTGCAGTCCCCGGCGCTGGCCGAGGTCGTCATCGCCGACGGCAACTTCGACGTGTCGCTGATGGCCCGCGCCGACGACTACGGTCAGGGCTTCCTCGAGGAGCTCTCCGTGGCCATCGAGGAGCAGGGCGGCACCATCCTGGCCGAGGTCTTGTACGACCCGGAGGCGGCCAGCTTCACCGCCGATGTCGAAGACGCCATCGCGGAGGACCCCGAAGCCATCGTCGTGATCGGCTTCGACGAGGGGGCGCAGGTCGTGGCCGACCTCATCGAGGCTGGCTACGGTCCAGATGACATCTCGCTGTACACCGCGGACGGCATGCGCAGCGCCAGCCTCTGGGAAGCCGTCGACCCCGACGACCCCGCGGTGATCGAGGGGATGCGCGGCACGGCTCCGGGCGCCTCGCTCGAGTACAACGAGCGCCTGCTCGACATCGAAGGCGTCGACGACCCGATCTTCGGTGGCCAGGTCTATGACTGTGTCACCTTGATCGCCCTGGCCGCTGAGGCCGCCGGCAGCACCGACCCAGAAGAGTTCCAGCCAGAGCTGCTCGGCGTCAGCCAGGACGGCACCGAGTGCGAGGACTTCGCCGAGTGCCGCGACCTGCTCGAGGACGGCGAGGACATCGACTACCAGGGCGTCTCCGGCCCGATCGAGTGGAACGAGACCTACGACGTGACCACGGCGACCTATGAGATCTTCGAGTTCGACTCCGAGGGCTCCCCGGAGCAGCTCGACACCGTGGAAGCACAGCTCGACTAGCAGCAGCCAGACCGCGACGCGTGGGGCCCGGGCGTTCTCGCTCGGGCCCCTCGCGTGTCCGGACCGGGCTTGGACGACCTCCGCTTTGGACCCGCGGGCCCGAGAGTCGAGCCCGCTACTCGAGCCGGCTACTCGAGCCGGCTACTCGAGCCGGCTACTGAGCGTGGCGCGCCAGCGTCCCGAGGTACAGCTCGATGACCTTGGGGTCCCCAAGCAGCTGTTGACCGGTTCCGGTGTACGCGTTCGTGCCCTGATCGAGCACGTAGCCGCGGTCGCAGATCTCGAGGCAGCGACGCGCGTTCTGCTCCACCATCACGATGGAGATGCCCGCCTCGCGATTGATGTCGCGCACCCGGTCGAACACCTCGTCCTGGTTGGCCGGCGA
>SLAO01000123.1 GCA_007126835.1 Nitriliruptorales bacterium
GCGTCACCGACGGCTTGGACTAGGCGCTCCATGTCGTAGGGCATGACGACGTGGCAGCCCTGAAGCAGTTCGGGGTTCTCCCGGACGACGTCGCCGGGGACCTCCACCACGATCTGGGTGTCGGGGTAGCCGTGGCGCAGGCGGATCAGCACGTCGCGGCTGTGGGGATCGTCGAGGTCGAGGTCGTACAGCACGGCGTCCGCGCCAGCCACCAGCGGGCACCCCACCCCGTCCACCGCGGGGCAAATGCCACCAGCCAGGGCAGAGGGGCCCGGGCAGTACGTGACACCGTAGCCGGCGGCTTCGAGCGCCTCGGCCTGAGCCAGGCCGGCGGAGCGTCGAGGGTTCTCGACGACGACGTGTGGACGATCTGTCACGTGTTCGAGGGTCATCGCGGGGCCTCCTGGCGTCTGCCGATGACCAGGAATCTGCCGTGGGCAACCCTCGAAGGTGAAGGGCGAACGGCCCGCATCCTCGTGGCCGCCTGGCGCGGTAATCGCTCCGTCCGGCCCTGGCTGCCGCTTGGGGTGGCTCGACTGGTCGTTGATCGCCTCGCGCACATGCGCCGGCAACGCGCACAGCGGCCGCCAGCCGTGGCCTTCGAGCCCTGCTCCGGGAACATGTGCCATGCGGGGTCGCCTCGTGGGGGTCGCCGATGTCGCCAGGCTTCCCATCCCACGACCCCATGTGGCGTCCGATCGTACGGCACGTGCTGCCCTAAGGAACGGGTGTGCTCGATGGACTGCCACCAACTCTCCGGGCCCGTCCTATTGACCCTTCCCACCGGACGGCCGTCGGCGTATGGTCAGCTCAACGCTCCGGGGGAGGAGCGAACAGCCGACGCCGAGGGCCCGAGCGGAGCCCCGACTCGGCATCAAAGCAGGAGGGAGCGTGCGGTGAACGGCGCCGCGCCGGCGAGGGGCACAAGCCAGACCTGCTCTGCCTTGCCAGGGATGACCTTCGCGTACCCACGGTCGCCCCAGTTCCTGCTCGAGGGGATCGCGTCCGACGCTTCGTCGCCGGTCTTGCCCGCGCTAGGAGGTGAAGCGTGACGCTGCCGACGATCCTGACCGTCGATGACGACCGGACCGTCCTCGCGGCGGTGCAAGCCGACCTGCGCGAGCGCTACGCCGAGCGGTACCGCATCGTCGCTGCAGGCTCGGGCGAGGAGGGCCTCGAGGTCCTGCGCGAGCTACGGCTGCGGGACGACCCAGTGGCGTTGGTCCTCGCCGACCAGCGGATGCCAGGGATGACTGGTGTGCAACTGCTGCGTGAGGCCGCGGCGCTGCACCCCGAGTCCAAGCGTGCGCTGCTGACGGCGTACGCGGACACTGAGGCGGCGATCGCGGCGATCAACGAGGCGGGCGCCGACCACTATCTCCTCAAGCCCTGGCACCCGCCCGAGGAGCGGCTGTACCCCGTCCTCGACGACTTGCTGGAGACCTGGCGCCCCCCGCCGATGGTCGCCGATCTGCGGCTCATCGGTCATCGCTGGTCCGCCGGTTCGCGAGCGGCGCGCCAGTTCCTGGCCCGCAACCTCGTCCCGTACCGTTGGGTCGACATCGAGCGAGGCACCGACGGCGCCGAGCTGCTCGCACTCGCCGGGGTCGATGCCAGCGAGCTGCCCGTGGCGGTGCTCGGGGACGGCACCGCTCTGGTGCAACCCGACCTCGTCGCGCTCGCCGAAGCGGTCGGCCTCCGGGTCCACGCGCAGCGCGCCACCTACGACCTCGTGGTGGTGGGCGCGGGTCCGGCGGGGTTGGCCGCAGGCGTCTACGGCGCCTCTGAGGGCCTGTCCACCCTGGTGGTGGACCAGACCGCCGCCGGCGGCCAAGCGGGAACGAGCTCACGCATCGAGAACTACCTCGGCTTCCCCGCCGGGCTGTCAGGGGCGGACTTGACGATGCGCGCCAGGCAGCAGGCCAGCCGGTTCGGTGCGGAGATCCTCGTGCCCCAACAGGCGGTGTCGCTGACTCGCGCCGATCCCTACCGCATCGTCGGGTTCGCTGACGGCAGCGAGGTCACCGCCTCCGCGGTGGTCATCGCCGCGGGGGTCGACTACCGCACCCTGGACGTGCCCGGGGCCGCGGAGCTGACCAGCGCGGGGATCTACTACGCCGCGGGCAGGGCCGAAGCGCTCGACCACGAGGGCGGGCAGGTCTACGTCGTCGGGGGTGGCAACTCGGCGGGGCAGGCAGCGATGTACCTGAGCGCCTTCGCGAAGCAGGTGACGTTGCTGGTCCGCGATGCCGGGCTCGACGCGACCATGTCCCGGTACCTCATCGACCAGCTCGAGCACACCGACAACGTCACCTTGCGCTACGCGACGTCGGTCACCGAGTGCAAGGGCACCGACCACCTCGAAGCGCTGACGATCTCGACGGCCGACGGCACGGTCGAGACCGTCCCCGCCGACGGGCTGTTCGTGTTCATCGGCATGGCCCCCCGGACCGACTGGATCGACGACCTCGTCGCTCGTGACACCGCGGGCTTCGTCCTCACGGGTACGGAAGTCGGGGTCCGTCCACAAGGTTGGAACGCCCCCCGGCCCCCGCTGCAGCTCGAGACGAACGTCCCGGGCGTGTTCGTCGCCGGCGACATCCACGCCGGCTCGATGAAGCGAGTTGCCAGCGCGGTCGGTGAGGGCGCGATGGCGGTGCGGTGCGTCCATGAGCACCTGGCGACGCTGTGACCCGCCCGACGAGCATCGAAGCGCTGCGCGAGTCCCCGCTGCTTGAAGGGCTACCGGATGCGCTGCTGGAGGCCCTCGTTGCGGACAGCGAACCGGTCGAGCTGGTCGACGACGAGATCCTGATGGACGAGGGCAGTCCCGCCACGGCCATGTACGTGGTGCTCGAAGGGACGTTGGAGGCCCGCAAGCACGCTGAGAGCGGGGCCCAGGTGTCGCTCGGTACGCTCGGCCCCGGCGAGCTGGTCGGTGAGCTCGCGCTGGTGCACGGTAGCGGGAGGACGGCGCAGCTGCGGGCGCGAGGGCCGGCCCGGCTGCTGGCGATCCGCGCCGAGGCCTTCGACGACGTCCTCGCCCATCCCGGCGTCGCCCGCGTGGTGCTCGCCACCGCCACCAAGCGGTTGAGCAACCAGGAGGTCCTGCTGCGCCAGCACGGCAGGATGGTCGCCCTCGGGACCCTGACCGCCGGCCTCCTGCACGAGCTGAACAACCCCGCCGCGGCGCTGCGTCGGGCCGTCGACCACCTCGGCACTGCGCTCACGACGATGGACGACGCCTCCGCGGTGCTGGCCACCGCCGCATCGCCAACGCTGCAGACCCGCCTCGCGGAGGCGGTCGCGACGCGCAGCAGGGGTGGCGGCAGCGACGCAGGACCACTCGCACGAGCCGATGCCGAGGACCGCCTGCGAGCGCACCTGGCGCAACGCAGCGTCCCCCGACCGTGGGACCACGCGGGCCTCCTGGTCGAGGCCGGGCTCGACGTGCAGGACGTTGACTCACTGCTCGACGGGGTCGAGGGGGAGGTGGCCGGCACCGCCCTCGGATGGCTCGCCGCCCGGACGACCGTGCAACGCCTTCTCGACGAGGCCGCCACCGGGGCGGCCCGCATCGCCGACGTCGTCGGGGCGGTCAAGGCCTACTCGCACCAGGGCGAGGCCGCGGCGCAGGACGTGGTGATCCACGACGGGCTCGAAGCCGCGCTGACGCTCCTGCGGCACAAGATCCCCGCGGGCATGCAGGTCGTGCGCCGCTACGCCCCGGACCTCCCGACCGTGGAGGGTCACCCCGGCGACCTGAACGGCGTCTGGACCAACCTGCTGGACAACGCAATCGACGCCGCAGGCGAGCACGGGACGATCGAGGTCACGACCTCGCACGACGACGACCAGGTCGTCGTGGCCATCATCGACGACGGCCCGGGCATCCCGCCCCAGATGTGCGAGCGGCTGTTCGACCCGTTCTTCACGACCAAACCGGTGGGTGCAGGCACTGGGCTGGGTCTGGCCACCGCCCAGACCGTCGTCACCCAACGACACGGCGGCTGGATCGACGTGGAATCGCAACCGGGTCGGACCGCGATGACCGTGACGCTGCCGCGTTTCTCGCGGGCGCACGGCTCGTTCGGAACTCCCGCGCCCGACGACAAGGAGGGGTAGGCGCAACGACCGATGGCTGAGACGATCTTCGAGCGCTACGGCGGCTTTGCCAAGGCAAGCCGCGTCGTCGCCTCGTTCTACTCCCGCGTGCTCGACTCCCCGCAGCTCGAACCGTACTTCGACGGCGTGGACATGCGCCGGCTCATGGACCACCAGACCAAGTTCATCGCGTTCCTGATGGGCGGCCCCGCCAGCTACTCCAGCGAGCACCTCGCCCGCGTGCACGAGCGCCTGGGCATCGACGACGCCTCGTTCGACGAACTGCTCGCGTTGCTGCGCGAGACGTTCATCGACTTCGACTTCGACGAGACCGACATCGCCACGATGCACAGCAAGATCGCGGCGTACCGGCCGGCGATCGTCCAGAAGCCGACCGTGGCGCTGAGCCCAGGCGACGCGCCGTGACGGGCGACGTGGACGTCACCAGCGTGCTGCAGGGCCTCGAGGCCCCCGTCGCGGTGGTCAGCGCCAAGCAGTGGGAGATCCTGTTCGAAAACGGCCGGTTCTTCCAGCTGTTCCCGCCGGTGGGGGAGGGCACCGACCTACTGTCCACCCGCATCGCCGACCTTCCCGCCGAGCGCGTGACCGATCGTTTGGAACGCGGCCGGACCTACGCGCTGGAAACGACCGCGGTCGGCGCCGGCACACGGCAGGTGCCGGTCCGGCTGACGTTTCGCGCGGCGCGCAACGACACCATCGATGTGATCGTCGTCGAGGGCCAGGACACATCCAAGGAGCAGGAGATCCAGTACATGCTGGACTCCTACTCCACCCTCGCCGAGCGTCACGCCCGAGATCTGGAAAAGGAGAAGGAACGGGTCGAGCGGCTGCTGCTCAACCTCATGCCGCGCTCGGTGCTCGAGGAGCTCAAGGACTACGGCACCACCACGCCGCAACGCTTCGACGAGGCGTCGATCCTCATGCTCGACTTCGTCGGCTTCACGAGCATGGCGATCTCGCATGACCCAGGGACGGTCATCACCGAGCTCAACGACATCTTCAGCGCCTTCGACCGCATCGTCGAGATGCTCAACTGCGAGCGCTTGAAGACCATCGGCGACGCGTACATCGCGATCTCGGGTGTCCCCGAGCCCGCCCCCGAGCACGCGCACGCCCTGGCGCGGGTCGCCCTGCGCATGCGCCGCTACCTCGAGCGTCGCAACACCGCGCACGCCCAGGCCTGGCACGCCAGGTTCGGGCTGAGCACCGGACCGGTGATCGGCTCGCTGGTGGGCATCCAGAAGTACGTCTACGACCTGTTCGGGCCCGGGGTGAACATGGCCGCGCGCATGGAGGCAGTCTCCGAGCCGATGCGCATCACCGTCAGCCCCTCCAGCTACGCCCTGCTGCGCGACGATTTTGTGTTCACCGAGCGCGGCGAGTTCGACATCAAGGGCTTCGGCCCGCAGCAGCTGTACTTCCTCGAGGGCGAAGTCGGGGTGCGGCGCACCTAGGCGCACCTAAAAGGAGGCCGTTCGGTGGACCGCCGTCGCGCAGCCGGGGCCCCGCTGGCGGTGGTGATGTCGTCGCCGGCGGTGGTGCTGTTCGCTTGCATGTTCGCCGCCCAGGGCTCCTTGCTCGTACTGTCCCCGATCCTGCCTGACGTCGCCGCCGACCTGGGCGTGTCCACCGCTTTGGCCGCTCAGCTGCGGACCCTGTCCGGCGCGGTCGCCGGCATGGCGGCGCTGTGGCTGGGGATGTGGTCGCGGCCACGGGCGTTGCGCCAGATGCTCTTGGCCGGCACCACGCTCCTGGTCGTCAGCACCGCGGCCAGCGCCGCGGCGCCGAACTTCGTCACGCTCGCGGTCGCCCAGGTCATTCTCGGATTCGGGCTGGCGATCGTGCTGTCGGGAGGACTGGCAGCCGCCGGGCAATGGGCTCCGGACGACGCCGCCCGGACGCTGTCGTGGGCGCTGGTGGGTCAGCCCGCGGCGTGGATCGTCGGGATGCCCCTGGTCGGCGCCGTCGCCGAGCAAGGGTGGCGGTACGCCTGGCTCGCCCTGCCGTTCGCAGCGAGCGTCGTCGCCCTGGGGTTGCTGGCCCTGCGAGGCCCCGACGCCGTGCCCCAGACCCCTGCCGATGAGCCGTCGGTCTGGCAGGAGCCCGGGACGCGGGGGTGGGCCATCGGCGAGCTGCTGGCCTACGGCGGCTGGGCCGGCACGCTGGTGTTCGCCGGCGCCCTCTTCGTGGAGTCCTACGCAACCACGTCCACCGTGGTCGGCTTGATCCTCGCGGCTGCGGCGATCGCCTACCTCCCCGGCAACTTCCTCGCCCGCCGGTTCGTCGACCGCCAGGCGCGGGTCATGCTGCTGGGCGGCGCGGTGGCCTCCGCAGGAGGTGTCGCCGCCTTCGGCGCGGTCGACGCAGGCCCTGGTTGGTCACTGGCGCTGCTCGCGGCGCTCGCGGTCATCGCCGGCGCGCGGACGATCGCCGGCAGCAGCCTCGGGCTGGCCCTGGCGCCACGCTGCCGCCTCCAGGCCATGAGCGTGCGAACCGCAGCGGTCCAAGGCGGCTACCTGATGGGCTCGGCCGTGGGCGGGCTCGCGCTGGCCTCCGGGGGGTACCCGGCCCTCGGCGTGGCCCTGGCGGCGCTGTACCTGGCGGCTGCCGTCCCTCACGCCGGCGCGGTGGTCCACCGCCGGGCGACCCAGGTCGTCGATCCGACCGCCCCTTCCGGGCTGGGACGGTGACCGCACGACCGGGGTCCCCCGCCGGCGTGCGCTGGGGCACCTCCGCGGGACGATGGGTGCTGGTCGCCACCGTCCTGGGCTCTGGGCTCGTGTTCCTGGACGGCACGAGCAGCAACGTGGCCCTGCCCGCGATCGACGCCGAGCTCGGCGCCGGGGTCACCGGGCTGCAGTGGACGATCAACGCCTACACGCTCGCGTTGGCCAGTCTCATCCTCCTGGGCGGTTCGTTGAGCGACCGGTTCGGCCGGCGCCGCGTGTTCATCCTGGGCACAGCGTGGTTCGCGGTCGCCTCTGTGCTGTGCGGCCTGGCTCCCACCACGGAGCTGCTGATCGTCGCTCGCGCTCTGCAGGGCATCGGCGGAGCGTTGCTGACCCCGGGAAGCCTCGCGATCGTGCAGGCCTCGTTCGTGCCCGAGCATCGAGCGCGGGCGGTCGGCGCCTGGTCGGGGCTGTCGGGCATCGCCGCGGCCGGCGGGCCGCTGCTGGGCGGCTGGCTCGTCGACGTCTGGACCTGGCGGTTGATCTTCCTGACGAACCTGCCGGTCGCGCTGGTGGTTGTCATCGTGGCGGCGCGCCATGTGCCCGACGGCGGGGGCCCGCACGAGCAGGGCCGGTTGGACGTGGTCGGGGCCGGCCTTGGCGCGCTGGGTTTGGGTCTCACCACGTGGGCGCTGATCGAATTGGGAGAAGGGGCGCCGTCCGTGGCCGCCTGGACCGCGGGTGCCGCAGGTTTGCTGGCGATCACCGCGTTCGTCGTCGCGCAGCGGCGCAGGGCGCACCCGATGCTGCCGCTCGAGCTGTTCACGTCGCGCCAGTTCGTCGGCGCCAACCTCGTCACGTTGCTGGTGTACGCCGTCCTCGGTGCCGTCTTCTTCCTCCTGTTCCTGCAGCTACAAGAGGTGCTCGGGTACTCCGCCATGCAGGCGGGTGCGGCGGTCATGCCGATCACCGGCTTGCTGCTCGTGTTATCGGCCCGCGCCGGCGCCCTGACCGAGCGGGTCGGTCCGCGGTTGCCGATGACGGCCGGGCCCTTACTCCTTGCTGTCGGGCTGCTCCTGCTCACCCGGGTCGATGCCGGCGCTGGGTACGTCACCGCGGTGCTCCCGGCGGTGACGGTCCTGGGGCTCGGGCTGGCCCTGACCGTGGCGCCGCTGACGGCGACGGCGCTGTCCGCCGTCGCCCCCCGCCACGTCGGCACCGCGTCGGGCGTCAACAACGCCATCGCGAGGATCGGAGGACTGCTCGCGGTCGCTGCGCTCCCCCCACTGGCCGGCATCCGCGGGGGCGCGCTGCAAGACGCGGCGGCCTTCAGCGCGGGGTTCTCCAACGCGATGGTCATCAGCGCCGCGTTGGCCACCGCCGGCGCCCTACTCGGCTGGACGCTCATCCGGGCCGGCGCCGATGTCCCGGCCCCCTCGGCAGCACCGGCCTCGCACCATCACTGCGCGTTGCAGGCCCCGCCGCTGTCCCCGCCGGCAGATCACCGGTCCTGAGCTCGGGAGCCTGGCAACGCATCGATGCGGCCGTCAGCCGCTGCCGCCAGGCCCGAGCATGTGCGAACCTGGCGGCATGCGCGACCCACGAGAGGCGAAGGCGGCAGCAGCAGGCGGGGCGGGTCCCGACGCGATCGCGGCTGCGGAGGCGGCCTTGGACGAGGTGGCTGCCGGCCTCGGTGGTCAGCCGGTCACGCTCGCGGTGGTGTTCCTCGGCGGCGAGTACGCTCCACGGGCCGGCGACGTGCGTGCGGCGGTCGCGCAGCGCATCCACCCCGACGTGTTGGTGGGGGTGACCGCTCAGGGTGTGGTCGTCGGAGGGGCAGAGATCGAGTCCGGGGCGAGCGTCAGCATCTGGGCCGCAGCGCTGCCCGGCGCCACGTGCGTTCCCCTGCGATACGGCTCACCGGCCGACCGAGACGAGCCCGCTGCGGGCTGGCCCGAGCCGCCACCAGGCACCGAGGCGCTGCTCACCTTCGCCGACCCGTTCACGTTTCCCACCGACGCCTTCGTGTCCTGGGCACGCCACGTCGCACCGGGGCTTCCGGTGAGCGGGGGCTTGGCAAGCGGATCGATGCAGCCGGGGGGCAACCGCCTGCTGCTCGACGACGAGGTCCACTCCGACGGGGCGGTCGGCGTGGCGCTCAGCGGCGTCGACGTCGAACCGCTCGTGTCCCAGGGATGCCGGCCGGTGGGACCGAGCTACGTGATCACCGCCGCCGAGCGCAACGTCATCGCCGAGCTCGGCGGCAGACCGGCCACCCAACGGCTCCAGGAGATCTACACCGAAGCTCCGCAAGCTGACCGCGAGCGCATGGAGGCTGGCTTGCACATCGGGATCGTGGTCGACGAGTACGCCCACGATCACGACACCGGTGATTTCCTCGTGCGCAACCTGCTGGGGGCGGACTCCGAGCGGGGAGCCGTCGCCGTCGGCGAGCTCGTCCAGGTCGGCCAGACCGTGCGGTTCCAGGTCCGGGATGCCCAGAGCGCCGACGAGGACCTGCGCAGGCTGCTCGCCGCACGTCCACCCAGCGCGCGAGTCGATGCGGCGCTGCTGTTCACGTGCAACGGGCGCGGCAGCCGGCTGTTCGGTGAGCCAGACCACGACGCGGGCTTGGTGCACGAGGCGCTCGAAGGCGCGCCGCTGGCTGGGTTCTTCGCGGCCGGCGAGCTCGGACCGGTCGGGGGGCGCCCGGCCCTGCACGGCTTCACCGCCAGCGTCTTGACCGTCTCGGCGGGAGGCTGAGCGCCCTTCGCGGTGTACGCTGGACGGCGGTGCTGCTCCCGACTACGCGCCCGAGGTGATCCGCAATTTCCGGCATCGTCGCGGTGTACGGCCCCTTTGATCCCGCCGAGGGGCACAGGATGCTCGACCGCCTGACCCACCGCGGTCCGGACGGATCGGGCACGCACACGGTGGCCAACGCGTGGCTGGGCCACCGCCGTCTGGCCATCGTGGACGTCCAGGGGGGCGGTCAGCCTCTCGTCGAGCCCGACCGGCGGCTGTGGCTCGTCGGGGACGGCGAGGTCTACAACCACCGGCGCCTGCGCGAGCAGCTCGAGGCCAAGGGTCGCACCTTCCGCACGGGGTCAGACCACGAAACGGTCATCCATGTCCTCGACGAGGAGGGCCCTGAGGGCCTCTCGCGACTTTGGGGCATGTTCGCCTTCGCTCTCGCGGGGGCCGACGGGCGCTTCATTGCCGGCCGCGACACGTTCGGCGTGGCACCCCTGTACTGGGTGCGCGACGGCGATACGGTCATCTTCGCCAGCGAGCTCAAGGCGTTCGACCCTGACCGGCGTAACGACGTCGAGCCCTTCCCACCGGGCCACTGGTGGACGCCAGGCGACGGGCTCCAAGCGTTCGGGGAACTGCCGGAGCGGCGCAGCCCGGAGATCACGGCGCTGCTGGGCGAAGGCGAACCTGGCGACGAGCCGCCCGAAGCCGTGTACGAGGCCATCCGCGATCAGCTGACCGCCGCGGTCGAGCGCAGCATGCGCGCCGACGTCCCAGTGGGCGCCCTGCTGTCGGGCGGTCTCGACTCCAGCCTCGTGACGGCGATCGCTGCGCGCGTGGCGGAGCGCAACGGCGACAAGCTGCAGACCTTCTCGGTGGGGCTGGCCGGCAGCGCGGATCTCGCGGCCGCCCGGCGTGTCGCCGACGCCGTTGGCACGCAGCACTACGAGCGCGTGTACACGCCTGACGAGCTCATCGACTGGGTCCCCGAGGTCATCGGGGTCATCGAATCCTTCGACCCCATGCTCGTCCACAGCTCCGTGCCGAACCTGCTGGTGTCCAAGCTGGCCGCCCGCCACGTGAAGGTGGTGCTGATCGGCGAGGGCGCCGACGAGCTGTTCGCCGGCTACTCCCACTATGGAGCGATCTCCAGCGACCAAGAGCTGCACGACGAGCTGTTGGCGACCATCGAGGGGTTGCACAACCTCGGTCTTCAGCGTGTTGACCGTGTCGCCGGCGCCAACGGAATCGAGCCGCGGATCCCGTTCCTCGACTTCGACGTGGTCGAGCTCGGGCTCGGGCTGCCGGCGCGCTGGAAGCTCAGTGACGGGGAGCGCCCTGAGAAATGGCTGCTTCGCAAGGCGTTCACGGGATGGCTGCCCGAGGATCTCCTGTGGCGGCCCAAGGAGCAGTTCGGCGAGGGCTCCGGCGCGCGTGACATCCTTCCCAAGCACTTCGAGGAGACGGTCACCGAGGAGGAGTTCGAGGCCGAGCGCTACGTGATCGATCCTCCCCTGCGCACGCGCGAGGAACTGGCGTACTACCGGCTGTTCCAGCAGCACCTCACCGGCTTGGACCCCGATGGGGTCGTCGGTCGGTTCGCTGAGGCCTGACCTGGCCTGACCTGCCTGACCTGCGCCGCATCGTCGGCGTGCTGACACCCGTCGCGATCCCGGTGGACCCTCCCGCCTGACGCGAGCGACTCTTTTGCGTCCCTTCCATTGTTCGTGGGTTGTCGGGATGGTTGTCGGTGGTGGGGTGTAGTATGCGGGAGTAGTCGAACTGGTGTTCTAATCGGAGGGTGGGTTCCGATGGATGACGAACGCGAGGCGGCCGAGGCTGACGGGGTCGGTGGCGCGCAGCGCAGTGCTGACGCGGCGCAGGTGGGGCGGCTGGTGGAAGTGCTCGAGCGGGCGGATCGATGCTATGCCGAGGCAGCGGCGCTGCTGGCGGGGTTGGACGCCTCGGGCATCGTCGAGCGCGAGGCGGGGGTCTCGGTGGAGGTGTTGCTCGCTGCCGAGGCGGGTCTTGTGGGCACCGATCGGTCGGTGTTGCTGTCGGCGGTGGCGGTGCTGGAGGACCTGCCTCTCGTGGCCGCGGCATGGCAGCAAGGCGCGTTGACGTGGGGGCAGGTGCGAGCGATCACGCGGGCGGCGCGCCGCCGGTCGAAGGCGGATCGAGCGGTCATCGACCGGCGGGTGGCGGCGTGGCTGGCGGCGCCGCGGGGATCGGATGATCCCGATCAGCTGGTGTGGGCGGTCGAGGCGTGCGCGGAGCAGCTGCGCGCAGCACGGCAGCGGGTCAAGTCCGAGCAGCGCCGGTTGGCGCGCAGCTTCTTGTCGGTGCAACCCGACCTCGACGGCGGCGCCCGGGTGTACGGCGAGCTGGCGGCGTTGGACGCCGCGTCCCTGCTGGCCGCACTCGACGCCGCCGCGCCCGCCCCCGCCGGTGACAACCAGCGCCGAGACA
>SLAO01000145.1 GCA_007126835.1 Nitriliruptorales bacterium
TCGCCGCCGGAGAAGCCCTCGTTGACGTTGCGCTGGAGGAACTTCTCGTCCATGCCCAGCGCGGCGAACTCCTCGCGCAGCTCGGTCATGAACTGGCGCACGGGGATGTCCTCACCGCGCACCTGACCGATCGAGGTGCGCAGGAAGTTGGTGAGGCTGACCCCAGGGATCTCGGTGGGGTACTGCATCGCGAGGAACAGGCCGACCTGCGCCCGCTCGTCGGGGGTCATCTCGGTGACGTCCTCGCCATCCATGAGGATCCGCCCGCCGGTGATGTCGTAGGTGGGGTGGCCCATGATCGCGTAGGCCAGCGTGGACTTTCCCGAGCCGTTGGGTCCCATCAGCGCGTGGGTCTGGCCCTCGATGACCTCGAGGTCGACGCCGTGGAGGATCTCGGTGCCCTCCACCTCGACGGTGAGGCCCTGGATCTGGAGGTCGACTGCCATGATGTGTCAGTTCCCTTCGTGGTCGAGCTGTCTGTCTGTGCGGATGTTCGAGGTCTGGCTGCCGGCCGGCCCCTCTAGTGGCGCGGCACCGGCGCGTCGTTGAGTTGCTCTTCGACGTCGACGTAGACGCTGTCGTCGGCGACCGTCGCGGTGTACACCGGCACGGGGCGCACGGCCGGCAGGCCCTGCGGGTCGCCGGAGTCGAGGTCGAACGTCGAGCCGTGCAGCGCGCACTCGATCTCGTTGTCGTCGACGTAGCCCTCGTGGAGCGGGTACTGCTGGTGGCTGCACACGTCGTGGATGGCTTTCACCGTCGTATCGTCGAAACGGACGAGGCACACCGGCCGGCCCTCCACGTCGACGTGGGTCGGCGTGCCGACCGGCACCGCATCGAGGGCAGCCACGCGGACAAGCGCCATGCTGGCCTCCTAAGCCCCGGCCGTGACCGGGTCGGCGCCGGTCTGCTGGCGGTTGCGTCGCTGGTCCATCAACGCGGTCGGCGCGTTGCGCAACTCGCCTTCGATCTCGGAGAGCACGGTGTCGGTGACCCCCTGGAGGTCCACGCGGTCGAGCACCTCCTTGAAGAAGCCGAAGACGAGCAGCCGCGCCGCCTCTGGCCGGGGGATGCCGCGCGATTCCAGGTAGAACAGCTGCATCTCGTCGACCTGGCCAACCGAGGAGTGGTGGCCGCAGGCGATGACGTCCGACGTGAGGATCTCCAGGAACGGGATCGAGTCGGCCTTTGCGCCCTCGGTCAGGATGAGGTTGCGGTTGGTCTCGTCGGAGGTGGTCGCCTTGGCGTGGGGCTCGATGCGGATGTTGCCGAACCACACTGCTCTCGAAGAGCCCTGCAAGGCGCCCTTGTAGATCTGGTCGCTGGAGGTGTGGCTGGCGTTGTGGTGCGTCAGGCACCGATGCTCCACCCGCTGCTCCGCCGAGGTGTAGTACACCCCGTACAGCTCCCCGTTCGCGCCCGCGCCGTCGAGCCCCATCTCCGGTCGCACGTACACGGTGTCCCCGCCGAAGGTCGCCTCCAGGCTGCGAACATCAGCGTCACGCCGGGCACTGGCCCCGTGCCACGCGACGTGGGCGATGCCCTCACCCCAGTCCTGTGTGGATGCCACGCGCAGCTGTGCGCCCTGCTCGGCGACCATCTCGACGACCTCCACGACCGTGGCGTCCGCGCCGCCGGAGTGGTCGAGGTAGAGCTGCGCGCGGGCGTGGGCGCCGACGTGCAGCAGCAGGCGCGGCAGGTGCGTGCCCGTCTGGGAGACTTGCACCGTGACGGTGATGGGCGCGTCGAGGGTCACGTCGGCGGGCACGTGCACGAACGCCCCGCCGGTGAACGCTGCGAGGTTCGCGGCGGTGAACGCGTCCTCGGCGCCGACGACCCCGCCAAGCTCGTCACGCACCAGGTCGGGGTGCTCGGCCGCCGCCGTGGCCAGGTCGCTGGCCACCACACCCTGCGCGGCCGCGTCGGGCGCCACGGACGCCTCGACAACCTCGCCGTCGATGATCCGGACGGTGACGGCTCGCTTGTCGAGCACGCCGACGATGCCACTTGGGCGGGCCGCGACCTCACTGCCGCCGGAGCTGCGGAGCTGCCGGCTCAGGTCCACGCGCCGCGGGTCGGTGTGGCGCCACTCCTCGACCTTGGGAGTGGGCCAGGCAAGATCGGACAGCGCCTTGAACGCGCTCTGGCGGCGGTCGCGCAGCCAGTCCGGGTCGCCGGCGGCCTCGCTGATGGCGACGACGTCGGATTCGGTCAGGTCGGCAAGCGTTGCCACTGGGTCAGCTCCTCGGTTCCGGCTCGGTCTGTCACACGTTTGCGTACGGGGCGCGGCCGCGTCCCACGCAGGTCGGGGGCCCGCCCCTGCGGCGCGGCGCAGGAACGGACCCCCGATCGGAGGGGCGGGTCAGCCCACTGCGCCCTCCATCGACAGGCTGATCAGGCGGTTCATCTCCACCGAGTACTCCATCGGCAGCTCCTTGGAGATCGGC
The DNA here is from genome assembly GCA_007126835.1 of Nitriliruptorales bacterium. GTDB lineage: Bacteria > Actinomycetota > Nitriliruptoria > Euzebyales > Egibacteraceae > SLAO01. The sequence goes on from SLAO01000145.1 coordinate 2,448, forward strand.
TCGACGAAACCGCGGACGATCATCGCAAGCGCCTCGGCCTCGTCGATGCCGCGGCTTTGGAGGTAGAACAGCTGCTCCTCGCCGACCTTCGAGACGCTGGCCTCGTGGCCGATCTGGGCGTCCTCCTCGGAGATGTTCATGTACGGGTACGTGTCGCTGCGGGCGTGCTCGTCGAGCAGCAGCGCGTCGCAGACCACACTGGACTTGACCCGGTTGGCGCCCTCGGCGATCTCCACCTGACCCCGGTAGCTGGTGCGTCCGGTGCCCTGGGCCACCGACTTGGCCACGATGTTCGAGCTCGTGTCGGAGGCGTGGTGGTGCATCTTTGCGCCGGCGTCCTGGTGCTGGCCGTCGCCGGAGAACGCCACCGACAGCACCTCCCCACGCGCACCGCGGCCCATGAGGTACACGCTCGGGTACTTCATCGTGACCTTCGAGCCGATGTTGGCGTCGATCCACTCGACGGTGGCGTCCTCGTAGGCCGCCGCCCGCTTGGTCACGAGGTTGTAGACGTTGTTCGACCAGTTCTGGATGGTGGTGTAGCGCAGCCGGGCGCCGGGCTTGGCGATCAGCTCCACGACCGCCGAGTGCAACGAGTCGCTGGAGTAGATCGGCGCGGTGCAGCCCTCGACGTAGTGCACGTAGCTGCCGGGCTCGGCGATGATCAGCGTGCGCTCGAACTGGCCCATGTTCTGCTGGTTGATGCGGAAGTAGGCCTGCAGCGGGATGTCCACCTTCA
>SLAO01000153.1 GCA_007126835.1 Nitriliruptorales bacterium
CCCAGCGTCGGGGCGTCTGCACCCGCGTCTACACCACGACCCCCAAGAAGCCGAACTCGGCGCTGCGCAAGGTCTGCCGCGTGCGCCTCACGTCGGGCATCGAGGTCACCGCCTACATCCCGGGCGAGGGCCACAACCTGCAGGAGCACTCGATCGTGCTCGTCCGGGGTGGGCGTGTGAAGGACCTCCCCGGTGTGCGCTACAAGGTGATACGCGCCGCGCTCGACGCCTCAGGCGTCGCCGGCCGCCAGCAGGCGCGTTCGAAGTACGGCGCCAAGAAGGAAGGCTAGGAACCGATGACCGCCGGTCACGAAGCGGGAGGACGCTAGAGATGACGCGCAAGGGTCCCGCGCCGAAGCGCAAGCTGTCGCCTGATCCCCGGCATGACAACCAGCTCGTCACCCAGCTCATCAACAAGGTGATGCTGGACGGCAAGCGCGCGCAGGCAGAGCGCATCGTCTATGACGCCTTCGACCAGGTGGCGGGCAAGACCGGCACCGACCCGGTGCAGACCTTCAAGAAGGCGCTGGACAACGTGAAGCCCGCGCTCGAGGTGAAGTCCCGCCGCGTCGGCGGGGCCACCTACCAGGTGCCGATCGAGGTCCGCCAGGGCCGGGGCACCACCCTCGCGCTGCGGTGGATGGTGATGTTCTCACGCCAGCGGCGGGAGCCGACCATGGCCGACCGGCTGGCGAACGAGATCCTGGACGCGTCCAACAACACCGGCGCGGCAGTCAAGCGCCGGGAAGACACCCACAAGATGGCCGAGGCCAACAAGGCCTTCGCGCACTACCGCTGGTAGTGCCCGCAGGGCCCTGCCGCCCAGGTTCCAAGGACTGAGCTGAAGCGATGGCGAAGCGAGACATCCCGCTGCACCTGATCCGCAACATCGGGATCATGGCGCATATCGACGCGGGCAAGACCACGACGACCGAGCGGATCCTGTACTACACCGGCCGGTCCTACAAGATCGGGGAGGTCCACGACGGCGCCGCCGTGATGGACTGGATGGTCCAGGAGCAAGAGCGCGGGATCACGATCACGTCGGCGGCCACCTACGCGGTGTGGGACGGCCACAACATCAACATCATCGACACTCCCGGCCACGTGGACTTCACGGTCGAGGTGGAGCGCTCACTGCGCGTGCTCGATGGTGCGGTCGCGGTCTTCGACGCGGTCTCGGGGGTCGAGCCGCAGTCCGAGACGGTGTGGCGCCAGGCCGACAAGTACGGAGTGCCGCGCCTGTGCTTCATCAACAAGATGGACCGGGTCGGCGCCGACTACCACGCCGCGGTCGCCTCCATCGAGGAACGCCTCGGCGCCACGCCGCTGCCCCTGCAGATCCCCGTCGGCTCGGAGAGGGACTTCCGCGGGGTCGTCGACCTGATCGACATGAAGGCCCGCGTCTGGGACGTCGATGTCGACGAGCTGGGCACCAAGTGGTCCGACATCGACGTGCCGGACGAGATCGCCGAGGAGGCCGAGCAGCAGCGCCTCCAGCTCCTCGAGCGCGTGGCCGAGACCGACGAGACCCTGCTCGAGAAGTACCTCGGTGACGAGGAGCTCTCCCGCGAGGACCTCGTGGCCGCGATCCGCACCGGCACGCTCAAGGGCGACTTCACCCCCGTGCTGTGCGGCAGCGCCTTCAAGAACAAGGGCGTCCAGCTGCTGCTCGACGCGGTGGTCGCGTTTTTGCCCAGCCCCGAGGACGTCCCCCCGGTGCAGGGTGTCGACATCAAGACCGGCGAGCCGATGGAGCGCAAGGCGAACGAGGACGAGCCGTTCAGCGCCCTCGCCTTCAAGATCCAGACCGACCCCTATGTCGGCAGGCTGACGTACTTCCGCGTGTACTCGGGCACGGTGGATCAGGGCCAGCAGATCATCAACCCCACCAAGGACAAGAAGGAGCGCTTCGGCAGGCTGCTGCGCATGCACGCCAACCACCGCGAGGACGTCGAGACGGCCTTCTGCGGTGACATCCTGGCGGCGGTCGGGCTCAAGCACACGTCCACCGGCGACACCCTGTGCGATCCCGGCAGCCCGGTGCTGCTCGAGACGATGGACTTCCCCGCGCCGGTCATCCACATCGCGATCGAACCGAAGACCAAGGCTGACCAGCAGAAGCTCGGGGAGTCGCTGCAGAAGCTGTCCGAGGAGGACCCGACCTTCACGGTCCACACCGACGACGAGACCGGGCAGACGATCATCGGTGGGATGGGCGAGCTGCACCTCGAGGTGCTCGTCGACCGCCTGCTCCGCGAGTTCAAGGTGGACGCCAACGTCGGCAGGCCGCAGGTCGCCTACCGCGAGACGATCAAGCGGCCGGTCGTCGACCACCTGCTGCGCTTCAAGCGCCAGACGGGCGGCTCCGGACAGTTCGCGGAGGTCGAGATCACCCTCGAGCCCACCGGCGAGCTCGCGGACGAGCCCCGCGAGGTCCTCGACGAGGAGGGCACCCCCACCGGGGAGACCGGCGGCTACGAGTTCGTCAACAAGGTGACCGGCGGTGCCATCCCCAAGGACTTCATCCCCTCGGTGGATGCGGGCATCCGCGAGGCGATGGGGGGCGGCGTGCTCGCCGGCTACCCGCTGGTGGACATCCGGGCGGTCCTCACCGACGGGTCCTACCACGAGGTGGACTCGAGCGAGATGTCGTTCAAGATCGCCGGGTCGATGGCGCTCAAGGAGGCCGCGAGGAAGGCCGGTGTCGTCCTGCTCGAGCCGATCATGGACGTCGAGGTCGTCACCCCCGAGGACTACATGGGTGACGTGATCGGCGACCTCTCAGGCCGCCGGGGGAGGGTCGGTCAGATGGGCGCGCGGGGCAACTCGCAGGTCATCACCGCGCGTGTCCCGCTGTCCGAGATGTTCGGGTACGCGACCGACCTGCGCTCGAAGACGCAGGGGCGAGCCACGTACACGATGCAGTTCGCCGGCTACGAGCAGGTCCCCGACAGCATCGCCGAGGAGATCGTCGCCAAGGTGAGAGGCGAATGACCGCTGTAACGGCCCAGCCGGAAGACGCACATTCGAAGAGGAGCAGAAGCGATGGCCAAGAAGAAGTTCGAGCGGACGAAGCCGCATTTGAACATTGGCACGATTGGTCATATTGACCATGGGAAGACGACGTTGACGGCGGCGATCACGAATGTGCTGCATAAGCACAATC